>CAJUHR010000021.1 GCA_910586255.1 uncultured Lachnospiraceae bacterium
ACTCCCTTTTCATGAAAAGTGTACTCGCTGCTACTATCCTAAATTTAGTGCATATTTATATATTCGAATGTTTGTTCTTTTTATTCCAATAGCTACCTCTCATACTTCAAAATCTGAAATAAAATTTATTTACAATACAAAATAGATCATTTTTTAGATCAAAAAAGGAGCAGACCTTGTTAGCCTGTTCCTTTTAATCTTAATCTATTTTTAGTTCAGAGCCATAACTGTAATTATTACCCATATAATGGAGCCTTGTCTTTAATATCTCGCTTATTTGTGGGGTTACTATAGGCTCTCCATTAAAGTCTCCTATATAACCTGGCTCATTTGGATTCGTTGTAGGTGCTGATGACATCTTATATTGAACTGTTCTAGTCTTTATTGACAAAAATTTCATAGATTTAAGTTTTAACTAGTAAAAAAGAGTACATTAGATTTTCTATACTCTTTTAATTTCTATATCAGTTTATTCTTTTAAATTTATCCTTGTTTGTATTTGTCAATATCATTCAATGTTTATATATATATATATATATCAATTGCTATTTTAAAAAGGAATTAATTATTTCTCTTGTTCTTTCCCTTTATTATAAATATACCTCCTATACATATAGCCAATACTATAATAAAATTAAATGACGAAATATATAAAACTTTATTTAATTCACGTAATATCTCAGCATTTCCATTAACCTTAAATAATACATCTAAAGCCATATTAACTGTAGATAAAAAACATAAAAGAATCGAAAGGAGCAAAACAGATTTATTTTGCGGTTTAAATAGAATGTAATAGGCTGTAATTTCAAATATGATACATAAAGGCATAAACAAGATTTTCTGTGGCATAAATAACTCCATGTAAAAGAATAACACAAATACCATAAAAAGAATAAAAATACATTTTTTGATTTTCATTTCTTTGCACTTCCTTTCCAAAGCTGTATAGTATAAGCACGAACAAATCTTTAAATCTCAATCCTATTATATTCATATCAATTATATTATAAATATATAACATATTTGTACATAAATCAATAGGTTAATCTTTTATATCTTCTAATCTTCTAATATTATGTTTTGATCTAAATAATCTGCTGATTATTTGTCAAATTATACAATAAATTTATACAATTCCAATAAGAAATGATTATAAATATCTCTTTATTTATTTTAACTCTGTTTTGTCACAGCTATCCAAAACATTTTTTATAGACTTTATCTTTTCTTCCATAGCCATACCTTTTAAGGCATTACCATGGAGTTCCCTTCACCCATACTCAATGCCATGAACAATTGCGTTTTTCTTTACTTCAATAGCCTCTTTTAATTTGGCAGACGCCTTCATTTGTAATAACTCATATTCCATTACAAGATCCTTAGCTGTCTCAAATTCTTTTAATATCTGTTCTTTCAAAGAGTCTTTTTCTAATTGTTCAACATTTTCGCAAGGTAAATCTCTAAATATTATGTTCTTTTTAAAATTTTTATCATCTGTTATATTGTATAAAATTATACTCAATAATGGACCCACATTATAAGTATATACTTTATTACTATTTGCAAATCTAATAAGACCGATCTCACCTTTTCCAATCAGTTCCACACCTAATTTTCTAGCATACCTTTGTGCCTCTATACTAAAATTATTGTTTGTAATTACAACAGGATGCCCATTTTTATCATCTCTGAAATGCATTCCTGCATAAATTTCCTGAATGGGTTCTTTTCCTTGAATCCTATTCTGAAATTTACATTGAATATAAAAATTATAATCCACATGGTTTTGAGAGTATGTAGCAATAATATCTACACCTCTATCATCGCCTTTAGTTCTTCGTGCATTAAGTTCAAACTTATTTAAAAAATTTACAACGTATGTCTCAAACTCAAAACCATTATCACAATTTCTTGGATTAAACACTACACTTTTACTCATAACTTTCTCTCCTATATTTATACTTGCCCAAAATGGTGGGCTGTATCTCCTAATACAAAAGAGATAGTTTTATATATAGTGCTCATAACAGATAATGGGTGTGCTCACTACTTAAAACTTAGATGTCATATCTTAAATCTTAGGGTATATAATTAAAAATTTACTTATGTAATTTTCAAAACTTACCACCACCTTTTTTACTTTTATGACAATTTAATGAATCTTTGTTGGCTCTTAACAATAAAAATTAGTATGCACTTACTTAATTGTGTATATTCATACATATTTATACAACATAGCGCATATTTATTTATGCTACTACCACCCACACATTTCAACGAAAAGGGACATGAAGTATGATTTTGATCAGGTAATTGATCGAAGCAAAAACAGGGCAGCAAAATATGATGAAAGGATAAAGAAATTTGGAACAGAAGATGTGATTCCTCTGTGGGTGGCGGATATGGATTTTCGCACTGCTCAGCCGATTATCGATGCCTGTCATCAGAAGGCGGAGGAAGGAATCTGGGGATATACATCCAGACCGGACAGCTATTTTGAAGCTGTAAAGAACTGGGAAAAAAGAAGAAATAACTGGGATGTGGATACCTCTCTGATGAGTTGGAGTCTGGGTGTGGTGCCTGCTTTGTCGGCAATCGTGAAAATATTCAGTGAGGAAAATGACAAGGTTATGATTCAGACCCCTGTGTATTCGGAATTTTATGATGTGACGGAGGCATGGGGCCGTCAGGTGGTGGAAAATCCCATCGTGGAAAAGGATGGCCATTGGTCAATTGATTTTGATGATTTTGAGAAAAAAGCTAAAGAAGTAAAGATTTTTCTTCTCTGCAGTCCTCACAATCCGCTGGGAATTGTCTGGAAGAGGGAAGAGCTGGAAAGAATGGCGAGAATATGTATAGATAATGATGTGCTTCTGGTTTCCGATGAAATCCATTCTGATTTAATTTTTAACGGAAAGAAGCATATACCTACGGCTTCTCTGTCAGAGGAAATCCGGTCAAAGATTATTTCCTGTGTGTCGGCCACAAAGACCTTTAATCTGGCAGGAATCCAGGCATCCACCACCATCTTCCCTAATCAGGAGATGAAGGAAAGGTATGACAGGTTTTGGATGAATATGGATATTCACAGAAACAATGCATTTAGTTCTGTTGCCATGGAAGCGGCATACAATGAGGGGGAGGAATGGCTGGAGCAGCTTTTGGAATATCTTTCCGGCAACTTTGCATTTATTAAAGATTATTTTGAGAAAAATATTCCAAAGATTAAGCCAAATCTGCCGGATGCCACCTATCTGGTATGGCTGGATTGCAGAGAGTTGGGAATGGATAATGAAGGCTTGAGAAGATTTATGATTGAAAAGGCCAGGTTGGGATTGAATGAGGGAAATACCTTTGGACGAAGCTTAACCGGATATATGCGTCTCAATGCGGCTTGTCCGAGAACTGTTTTAAAAAAGGCTTTAGGTCAGCTTAAGGATGCGGTGGAGAGTTTGAAATAAATATACGAGGAGAGAGAAAATGGATAAGAAAAAACTGTGGGATAATTATAAGTTTCCGCTAATATTGCTGGGCGGTATTATTGTTGGGGCCATTGTAGGACTTGTCATGGGAGAAAAGGCATCTGTTTTTGAGCCTCTTGGGCATATCTTTCTGAATCTGATGTTCACGATCGTGGTGCCCATGGTTTTTGTCTCAATCACAACGGCTGTGGGAAATATGCTGAATATGAAAAGGCTTGGAAAAATCCTGGGAAGCCTGGTTTTGACTTTTGTGGTAACAGGACTGTTTGCAGCAGCTTTGGTGTTGGTGGTGGTTAATATCTGGCCTCCGGCAGCCAACACCGCTATAGCCATGGGAGCGGCTGAGATGGAAGAGGCTTCCAGCATCAGTGACATGATTGTGGGAGCTTTGACAGTAAATGACTTTTCCGGATTGATGAGCAGAAGCAACATGCTTCCTATCATTGTGTTTGCTATTATGTCAGGTCTGGCAGTGGCATCCTGCGGAGGACAGGAATCTCCGGTGGGAAAGCTTTTGAACAACTTAAATGATATTATCATGAAAATGGTTGATATGATCATGAAGTTGGCACCCATTGGTCTCGGCGCTTATTTTGCAAACTTGGTAGGAGAATTTGGTCCGCAGCTTATTGGGGATTACGGACGTACCATGTTAATCTATTATCCTATGTGCGCGGTTTATGTGCTTGTATGTTTTCCTCTGTATAGTTATTTTGCGGCAGGGAAGCTGGGAATTAGCCGAATGGTAAAAAATATTTTTAATCCGGCTGTGACTGCGTTTGCAACTCAGAGCTCGGTGGCAACCCTTCCTGTCAACATGGAAGCGTGTAAGAAAATCGGTGTTCCGGAGGATATCAGTAATATCGTTCTTCCTATGGGCACTACTATGCATATGGATGGCTCTGTATTATCATCTATCACGAAGATTGCCTTCTTGTTTGGCATTTTCCAGATGCCCTTTGTGGGAATCAATACATATGCCATGGCAATTGTGGTTTCCATTTTGAGTGCTTTTGTTCTTTCCGGCGCCCCGGGCGGCGGTTTGGTAGGAGAAATGCTGATCGTCAGTCTGTTTGGATTTCCGGCAGAGGCCTTTCCCTTGATTGCAACCATTGGATTTTTGGTGGATCCGGCGGCTACTTGTTTGAATGCATCCGGCGACACGATCGCCTCAATGGTGATCACACGCCTTGTGGAGGGAAAGGGCTGGCTGAAGAAGAAGATGGCAGCAGGGGAGCTGGCTGATTGAGAGTTGCTAAATGATTGAATGATTCTCCTGGAAATGAGGGAATCATGTTGGTAAATCATTTGACACATGGATATATAAAAAAGTAGAAAAGGAGATCATAAAAATGAACAGAATTGAGACAAAAAAAGCACCGGGTGCTATCGGACCTTATTCTCAGGGATTTGAGGTTGGAGGGATTATTTACACCTCTGGGCAGATTCCGGTGAATCCGGAGAATGGCCAGGTTCCTGAGGGAATTGTTGCCCAGGCGGAGCAGAGCTGCAAAAATGTGGGAGCGATTCTTGAAGAAGCACAAACAGGCTTTGAGAAGGTATTTAAGACTACCTGCTTTCTGGCGGATATGGCTGATTTTGCGGAATTTAACAAGGTATATGCAGAGTATTTTGTGTCAAAGCCGGCGAGAAGCTGTGTGGCAGTAAAGAGTCTGCCGAAGGGTGTGCTTTGCGAGATTGAGGCAATTGCGGTAAGGTAGAGGAGAGCTATATGAAAGTATTGATTGTAGGCGGTGTGGCCGGCGGGGCCGGCACAGCCGCCAGGCTGAGAAGAAATGATGAGAAGGCGGAAATTATCCTTTTGGAGAAAGGACCGCATATTTCCTATGCAAACTGTGGTCTTCCTTATTATGTGGGGGGAGTGATTCGGGAGAAGGAAAAGCTTCAGCTTCAGACACCGGAAAGCTTTTACAGCCGCTTTCGGGTGGATGTGAGAACCGGTCATGAGGTGATTTTTGTAAACCCGGAGAAAAAGAAGGTTGTCATCCGTTCAGAGGGAAAAAGCTATGAGGAAAGCTATGATAAGCTAGTGCTTTCTCCGGGAGCAGAGCCGATAATCCCTCCAGTTCAGGGAATAAAGGAATATGCGGATCATATTTTCACTTTGAGAAATGTGGAGGATTCCTACAAAATTTATGATTATATTCAGGAGAAAAAGCCTAAAACCTGTGCGGTGATAGGAGCCGGATTTATCGGAATGGAGATTGCGGAAAATCTTTCAGAAAGAGGAATTTTTGTGTCTGTTATTGAGGGAACAGGACATGTTATGCCTCCACTGGATATGGACATGGCCCATCAGGTTCACAATGAGATACGTAGCCGGGGAATCGGGCTGTATTTAAATAGGATGTGCAGTGGCGGTTTCTCATGTGGTAAGTGGAAAGAAGGTTTTGATTCCTCTTGCCTCCCCGGCTAATAAGCAGGGTAGAATCGTGGGAGATAATCTTTGTGGAAAGCACCGTGCCTACAAGGGAAGCCAGGGAACCTCCATTATGAAATTCTTTGATTTGACAGTGGCAGTCACCGGGGAGAAGGAAGAAAGTTTAAGGTCTCAGGGACGCTTGTATAAAAAGATATTTACCGTGTCTGCTTCCCATGCGGGCTATTATCCGGGAGGAAGCCAAATGATCATAAAAACATTGTTTGACCCGGAGAACGGCAGGATTCTTGGAGCACAAATTGTGGGAAAGGATGGAGTGGATAAGAGGATTGATCTGTTAGCCAATGCTGTTCGTTTCGGACAGACCTGCTATGAGCTGCAGGAGGAGGAGCTGTCTTATGCCCCGCCGTTTTCTTCTGCCAAGGATCCGGTAAATATGGCGGGATATGTGATTGAGAATGTCCTGGAGGGAAGGATGAATCCCTATTATATAGAGGATGTGGAGAACATTCCGAAAGATGCCATTTGTGTGGATGTCCGAAGGAAGGATGAATATGAGAGCGGTCATATTCCAGGTTATAAAAATATCCCCTTAGATGAGTTACGAGAGCGAATGGGAGAGATCGACCGTTCAAGGAAGATTTATCTGACCTGTCAGATAGGTCTGAGAGGATATCTGGCCCAGTGTATTCTGGCCCAAAATGGGATAGAGTCAAAAAATCTCTCAGGAGGATATACACTCTGGCATGAGATGGACCAGGACAGAGGCGCAAAAGAAAGAATGCAATAAGGTACAAAAGGGAGAAAACATAATTTAATAAAAAGAAAGCGAGGAAATGAATCATGAAAGTTACTGTTATCGGAAGTCATCTGTGTCCGGATACTCTGTACGCACTTAATCAGCTGGTGGCAAATAAGGTGGAGATTGAGTTTAAAAATCTGTCTGCAAGCCTGCCGGACCTTAAGGTGTATCTGGCTCAGAGAGAAGGGAATCCTTTATATGAGTCTGTGAGAGAAAAGGGAGGAATCGGGATTCCGTGTTTTGTGATGGAGGACGGAAAAACCACACTGGACTTGGATGAGGTTTTAAAGGCAGTGAAGTAAACATAATTTAAGAAAAAACCGGAAATCAGAAGCAGGTTTCCGGTTTTACTTTTTTTAGAATATTGACATACTTTTAAGCCCTTGTTACAATAGTATAAAAGGCGTGGTATCTGTCATTTAAAGGGGTTTATGACCATAACATATTAACCATCACAAAATCCACAGGAGGAAAGAGGGATGTATCAATGCCATATTCAATTCTATTTATCAGGTAATAATGGAAGGGTATTTGATATAGTTAAAAAAATGCCTCCGCTTGAGAATTTTATACATGATTTTTCTGTAAGTGAAAAACCAGATAGGAAATTGGCATCAGAAGCTGATGTGATTCTGGCGGATCTTCAGGGTTTAGATGCGAGAGAAATATTTCAGATTTTGGTTTCAGGCAAGTCTATTCAATCTGAACTTATTTTGCTTGCGGACAGCAATCAGATAACGCTTTTGGCAGATAAATTGGCAGTGGTTAGGGATATATGGACAATGCCCATGTCGGAGGAGGAAATCAGATTCCGATTTTTAAGATGGCAGCAGATCTATAAAATGGAAAAGGATTTTTGGCAGACTAGTCATTATCTGGAGACGGCTATTAATAATGTTCCTAATCTTGTGTGGTTTAAGGATAAAAACGGGATACATGAAAAAGTAAACGACAGCTTTTGCCGCACGGTCAATAAGACGAAGAAGCAGGTGGAGGGACAAAGGCATGCTTACATATGGGATGTCGATCAGGATGATCCGGCCTGTATTGAATCAGAGCGGGAAGTTATGACAACAGAGAAAACCTGTGTATCTGAGGAAACCATAAAGACAGGGGAGGGAATGCGGCTGCTTACCACTTATAAATCTCCCTTGTATGATATTGACGGAAGTGTAATGGGAACTGTGGGTATCGCCATTGATGTGACACAGGAAAGAGCTTATGAGAAGGAGATTGTAGAAAAAAATCGTACTTTGGAAACAATTTTCACCACCATGGATTGCGGTGTAATGTGCCATACCATAGACGGTTCTCGTATTCTCAGTATAAACAGAGCGGCTCTTAATATTTTGGGATACGATTCTCAGGAAGATATGATGTCAGATGGATTTAACATGGTAGCGGCATCGGTTTTGGATGAGGATAGGGATAAGCTGCGGACTTGTATTAAGGAGCTGAAAAAGGAAGGAGATTCCATCAGTGTAGAATACAGAGTGCGCCATAGAGCTGGAGATATCCGGCATGTGATGGGTAATGTTAAACTGCTGAAAGAGAATGGGGAGCTTCTTTATCAGCGGTTTCTTTTGGACTGTACAGCCCAGAAGATGCAGGAAAAGGAAAATGAAAGATATCATATGGAGCTCATCCATGCTCTGAGTATTGATTATAACCTTGTCTGTTATTTTGATCTCCGTACAGGGGAGGGAATGTCTCTTCGTATGGACGAGAATGGAGATACGGCATTTAGCTCTGTCTTTTCTGGAGATATTTCCCTGGAAAAGTGTATGGAGCAATATATAGAAAAATTTGTTTATGAGGAGGATAAAGAGCTTTTAAAGGAAACCTTTTCAAAGAAAAATCTTGAGAAGGAGATGGAAAAGAAGAAACAGCAATATATAAATTACCGCATTGTCAGTGATGATGAGATGAAGTATTATCAGATAAAGGTAGTGCGCGCGGGCAAATGGGAAAAGGACCATGGGATTGTTTTTGGAATCCGCAGTGTGGATGAAGAAATCCGAAATGAAATGGAGAAAAAAAATCTTTTGGAGGATGCACTTTTGCAGGCAAATCGGGCAAATAAAGCAAAGAGTGTATTTCTTTCCAATATGTCTCATGATATCCGTACACCTATGAATGCAATTGTGGGTTTTACCGCATTGGCAATGACACATATTGATCAGAAGGATCATGTGGAGGAATATCTGGGAAAGATTATGACTTCCGGAAATCATCTGCTGAGTCTGATTAATGATGTTTTGGATATGAGCCGTATTGAAAGCGGAAAAATGCATCTGGAGGAAAAACCGTGCCGTTTGCCGGATATTCTCCACGGACTGCGCAATATCGTACAGGCAGATATTCGTGCAAAGCAGCTTGAGCTGTATATTGATACAGTGGATATTCTGGATGAGGACATTTATTGCGATAAGCTTCGGCTGAATCAGGTGCTTTTGAATCTTCTCAGCAATTCGGTCAAGTATACGGGGGCAGGGGGAATCATCAGTTTGCGGATTATGGAAAAACCAGGAGCTCCTGCCGGTTTTGCCAATTACGAGTTTTATGTTAAAGACACAGGAGTTGGCATGAGTCAGGAATTTTTGTCCCATATTTTTGAGCCCTTTGAGAGGGAGAAAAATACTACCATCAGCCGGATTCAGGGAACAGGCCTTGGAATGGCAATCACAAAGAATATTGTGGATATGATGAACGGTTCCATTGAGGTGAGAAGCGAGGAAGGGGTGGGTACAGAGTTTACTGTTTCCTTTACCTTCCGTCTCAATGAGGCAGAGAGAGGGCCCAAGGATATACCAGAGCTTAAAAATTGCCGGGCCTTGGTGGTGGATGATGATTTCAATACATGCGACAGCGTCTCTTATATGCTGGGGCAGATCGGGCTGAGGGCTGAGTGGACCCTGTCAGGAAAGGAGGCAGTGCTGCGGACCCGCCAGGCAGTCATGCGGAGAGACGCCTACAGCGTATATGTTGTAGACTGGATTCTTCCGGATATGAACGGAGTTGAAGTGGCTCGCAGGATCCGGAAGGAAATGGGGGAGGATGTGCCAATCATTGTTCTGACTGCATATGACTGGGCAGACATTGAGCAGGAGGCAAAGGAAGCAGGCGTTACCACCTTCTGCAGTAAACCGCTGTTTTTGTCAGAGCTGCGAAGCTGCCTCTACTCCATTGTCAACTCAGAGGAGACAAAAGAGAAAAACAAAGAGAAACTGTTGGTTGATCTGCCTACAGGACGGATTTTGCTGGCAGAGGATAATGAGCTGAATCAGGAGATTGCGGTAGAGATTCTAAATGACGCTGGATTTACTATGGATGTTGCGGAAAACGGTCAAATTGCTGTGGAAATGTTGAAAAAATCTAAACCGGGATATTATCAATTGGTGCTTATGGATATTCAAATGCCGGTGATGAATGGATATGAAGCTACAAAGCTCATACGCAGCCTGGAAAACCAGGAGCTGGCATCTATACCGATTCTGGCTATGACTGCTAACGCCTTTGAGGAGGACAGGCAGGAGGCATTGAGAAGAGGAATGAACGGACATATAGCAAAGCCAATTGATATTGGGACCCTGTTTGATACTTTGGAGAAGATTTTGAAGTGAGTTTTTGGTTTTGTGTTGTGGTTTGCAGAGTAAGCTTTAAAACATGATAACAATTGGGATGGGCATCTTTTTGCCTGTCCCAATTGCTATATGTCCATGAGCTGAATGATTTGTCAATATGATTCCCATATTTCCAGGTAAATCACCCAATCATTTGGCAAATAAGTTTGCTTGCCAGTATAAATGGCCTATCTAGCGGAAAAATTGCAGATGGGGAAATCTAGGGAATCTAGAGTAGCAAAATTTAAAAAGAGGGCTTGATTTTTATAACAGGGTATGCTAAAATGATTTATGTTCTACAGATAAATTTTATATTAATAAGCGACAGTGGCTCAGTTGGTGGAGTACGACCTTGCCAAGGTCGGGGTCGCGGGTTCGAGTCCCGTCTGTCGCTCTCTAAAGTTTCCAGGTTTTATGCGGGTTTCCGGAGTTCGGAGATCCGCATTTTGTTTACATAAACAAAATTGCTGGAAGTTTTTACTGGAAGTTTTCTGGTTATCAGCCGTTTCTACGATTCATAAAGCAGCTTGCTTATTATTCATATTTACATAATCATTGATAATTTTTGCCTGCATTTCCACATCACTTTGTGTGTAAAACTGGATCAGGGTTTTGGGACTATTTCCCATAATAGAGGAGATCAGGGCAGCATTGGGACGCTTGCGCATGTTATTGGTGGCAAAGGATGTGCGGAAGCCGTAAAGAGGGATATACGGCAGCTCCTGAGCCCCTGAGGGCAGTTTTTTATGTTGATCCTTAACTCCTTCCAGCTGACGATTATGCGCCAGTAAAAGGCGTTTAAATCCGTTGGAGTATTGGTGCGGTTTGATTGGCTCACCATTTTGACTTACAAACAGGAAATCATTATTGCCCCATTCCGGATATTCAAGATGGATCTGTTTTTTCCAAAGCAGCCGGCGCCGGATCATTTTATAAAGGTACGCGGGAATCGGGGGAGTCCGGTGGGAGCCGGAGGTTTTTAAATCGGTCTCATGTTTATAATTATCGTATCCCCGGTCAAAGCTTATGGTATAGCAAGGCTCTGCAGACAGGCTGGATTCTGTAAGGCCACAGACCTCACCGGGGCGGGCGCCCAGACAGGCAGAGAGGCAAAGCATAGGATAATAATGGCTTTCCTGTACTTCCGGAAGAGAAAGAAAATATTCAATCTGGGCATCGGACCAGATAGCTTTTTTCTTTTGCGGCACTTTGCAGCGCTTCACTCCGGATGCCGGATTAATTGTAATACATTTTAAAACATCAATCGAAAAATTGAAAATATCAATGAGGATGTTCAGGCATTTATTAACTGTTTCCGGGGCATATTTCTCTGCCATCAGATTTACATATTTCTGAATATGCAGCGGAGCCACTTCCGAAACAGACCGGGAACCAAACACATCTTTGATGTAGCTTCGGTAAAATCTTCCATAGATTTGCCAGGTATTGTTGGAATAGACAGGAGGAGCCGTGGCTTTGTGCCATTCCTCGTAGATTTCGTCAATCTTCATTTTGCGGAGTTTCGGAGCGGCTTCCGCCTGACCGGTTTCAATGGATCGCTGGATATCCGTCTCATCCTGCCGCGCCAGTTTTTCGGTAGAGCGCATAGGCCCGTTGATCTTGCGCTTATCCGTGGGATGCCAGACAGATGCGTAGTATTGGATTTTGGTTTTTCCGGTTTTTTTGGATGTGTATACGTTTTTTTGTATACTCATGGGTTTCCATCTCCTTTCTGTGGTTGCGACAGTCGCAACTGATTTTTGGGTACAAAAATAACGCCTATACCTTTGACAGGAGGCGCCGGAGATGATACAATAACTTTGGGTAAAGGATTGTATCATCTGGCGCACTGTCCAGGTATAGAATCTATGTAAGAACCGTTCCTGTTGGCGCAGGGGCGGTTTTTACATTTGACATTTAAATAATTTTGGTAGAATATTTGATATTATTGCGTTGGAGCCATTAATACTCTGCCAGTTCCCCTATATACATTCACCAGTCCTTCTCCTGATACAGCAGAACCAACCAGAGATTTTGAAGAACGTTCTACAGTGAATTTTAAGGAATCAGACCAGGCAATAGCCATATTTCCATCGATTTTCAGTTCATCGTCTTTTAGATCAAATTCAATTAACTCATCTTTTGGAACGGGACTTTCCAATACAGCAACTCCATTTCCTGTGAGGCATAAATTAAATAATCCTTCTTTGCCAGCAACCGCAGAGGAAATGGTAGTTCTGGCAACGACCTTTTGTGTTATATTGGAATCACAGGCTAAAAACAAACCATCTTCAAGAACCATGCTCCCCCATTCAGAAACTTCTTCTAACAAAATGTGTTTGTATGTAGGTTCAAGCATAACTAATCCATTTCCTGTATATTCTGGTTTTGCGCTGGATTCTTTTGTTACTTTGGATGCAATTGCTTTTCCTAAAAAATCACCAACGCCTTTAATTCCAGAAGTCATATTAACAGATCCAGCCATCCACTGCATAGCTCCTGCCTGTACAGTAAAGGAATTGCCGCTCAATTCGATAAGCACTTGGCGTTTACGGACATTCATTTCTGCCGCGTAATAAGCGGCCATGGCTGAGGATGGATTAACACTCAGATCGCGCTGGTGCTCAAATACCTTTACGCAGCCTAACGAAGCAATCTGCTTCATGTTGCCATTGTTGTAGAGATTGTTGCATGTTACCATAATAGTTCCTCCTGTTGTAATATAAAAGTTTTATGTTTTAATCATTGTTATCTTTTTCCAATTCTTTTGTTAGTTTAGTCTCAATTCCAATAATTCCTTTGGATATCCCGTACAGGAACAAAATTGTTCCTGGGTGAATCCGGCATATTCTTGTAGCATATCATCTGTAATTAGTAAATTTGCGGCAAATAAATTTGCCTGTTGCTCTATTTTAGAAGTCAAGAGCAGGGTCTTACTGCTCATAAACGCACCGTTCTCTTTTACATGCAGGATAGCATGTCCTAATTCATGTGCCATAACTACCTTAGCAGAATTATCTTCCAGATCGGAATTTATATATATATATATGCACTTATGTCTTTTCAGATATTTATAATATCCTGAAATCTTTCCCAGAGGACACCGAAACACTTCTATATTGAGACAATCCGCTGTAAAATTAATTTTAATATTACATTACCTTTTCTATATCATCAGCGTATTCTTTGCTGAAATCATCATTCATGATATGAGTCAATGCATGTTGATAGGCAAGCATTTGTCTTTCATGGTTCAGGCGGGAGTTAATGAAGATAGAATAACTTCCGTCTTCATTAAATATCACCTGTTCCTCAACAAGATAATCCATATATAAAAAATATACACCAATGGCTTCTGTTAATAGTGGATTATTCAATACCACGGCCTCCCAGATTAAAATAATTTATTTATATTAATAACAAGATCGTTGTAAATACATACAGGAATATCATCATCAAAATTATACTGATTGGAGAGCAATTCTTTTTCAAAATCATATACCATTACAGTTTTTTTCTGTGGATTAACGATCCAGTATTCACGTACCCCGGCAGTGCGATATTTGAATAGTTTAATACCATAGTCGCGTTGAGGATCAGAAGGAGAGGTCACTTCGATGATCCAGTCTGGGGCACCGTGACAACCACAATCATCTAATTTGTTATTATCACAGATAATGCATATATCGGGTTCCACATAATTTCTATCATCTTCATTTAAAAATACTGCAAAAGGAGATATAAACACTTCACAAGCCCCTGATTTTTGCTGTATATAGTTGTTGATAGCAGAAGATAATCTGAAAACAATTCTTTGATGGGAAGTGCTTGGTGGAGCCATATTATAAAGTTTGCCATCAATGAGTTCGGCCCGTTGTCCTTCTGGTAAAGCATAGATATCATCTATTGTGTAGGAATTAATATTTGCTAATGCCATATGAATACTCCTTTCTTTATGAGAACTATCGCTGTTCTTGTTCCTTGAGAGATTTCATAAACTCAATGTGGGCCTTAAGGCGTTCAGGAGGTATGTCCCTAGCTACATGGAAGAGGGAGCGCAACTCGGGGTTCTCAAAAACTTCCTGGGCAATCTCACGAGTTTCGTTGTTGAGGTAGTAGTGGCCGATGGTTTCTGGCAAGATAGAGGTTTTTTCTGTTCTCCCCAATAAGTAGTCTGTATCAACATTGAAAAAATCAGCTATTTTTTCAAGGGTCTCAAAGTCGGGCTCTCGTGCGCCTGTTTCATACATGCCAATAGTACTTCTGGAGATTCCTAATTTTTCAGCCATTTCAGCTTGAGTCAGCCTACTTGAAGTTCTAAGGCGCTTAAATATATTTTGAAAGTTACCCATTTTACACCTCCTCTGAAAATATGTTATCACAAAACGTGATAAAAGTAAACAACAAATTTGTCACAAAATGTGGTTGACAAAAAATTTATTCAATGTTATACTCATGATAGTCACAAAATGTGACAAAATGAGGTGACTTATTTGGTTCCATACGGAAAGCGTTTAGCACAGTTGAGGGGGCCTAAAAGTCAGGCCGAAGTCGCAAAATCAATAGGAATTGCAACATCTACACTTGGAATGTACGAAACTGAACAGAGGATTCCTAGAGATTCAGTGAAAGTTGCTTTGGCTAATTTCTATGGAACGACAGTCCAGGAAATTTTTTTTAAAGAAGAATGTCACGAAAAAGGACAAAATATATAAGGAGGTGAGGGGAGATGGCGAAGGTGTATGCAGATTTAATCCGGAAAGGGTTAAAGACCTTAGAAGATGTGCTGGAGAAGCTGAGGGTGGCTGTTATGGCGGTTTTAGAGGGTTAATACGATGGAGAGAGGAGAACAATTATGCAAAGAATTAAGACAATATTTATTACGATTTGGAGTGTGCTGTTTAGCTGGCTTGGAATCCTTGCCCTGCCGGTAGTGCTGCTGGTAGTGGGCAATATTACGGACTACATAACCGGGATCCTGGCATCCAAATACCGGGAGGAGCAGGATGGGGCGGGAAGGATATATTATGTTACCGCAGGATTTCGGAAATATCCGGATATGGCAGCCAGCATAAAAGATCATTCCCTATACCTAAGGCAGGCCATGGATGGGATGCGGCTGCGGTATGATGGGTTGGTCGGGGAGCGGGATTACCGCCAGGCAGCCATTATCATAAGATATGGCAGTTATGCTACGGATGTAGAATATGTAAACAAACTTTGTCAGATCATTCAGAAATGGAACCTGACAGAGTATGATAAGGAGATTAAAACCATGAGAATTTGTTTAGATGCCGGTCATTACGGCAAATATAATCAAAGCCCGGCAGACAGCTGGTATTATGAATCCGATATGGTATGGAAGATTCACCTTTTGCAGAAAAAGTATTTGGAAGAGTATGGGGTGGAGGTGGTGACCACCCGGCCTGAACAGACAGAGGATCGCGGCTTATATGAGCGGGGGGGCTGCTTCGGCGGGATGTGATTTGTTTATTTCCAATCATTCCAATGCGGCTGACAAAGAATACATTGATTACCCGATAGCATACTGTGCTATCAATGGCAGGACAGATGGGAATGGACAGGCTCTGGCCCAGTGTATTGATCAGGTGATGGGGACTGCCCAAAAGGCGCGGATTGAACACCGGAAAGGCAGTCATGGCGACTATTATGGGGTAGTGCGCGGAGCTACGGCAGTGGGAACTCCGGGACTTATTTTGGAACATTCCTTCCACACCAACTCCAAAGCTACGGCATGGCTGTTGAATGAAGAAAATTTAGATATACTGGCAAAAGCAGAGGTGGAAACTATTGTATCCCACTATGGCCTGAAAAAAGAAAAGAAATCTGGATGGATACACGAGGATGATGGCGAACGTTTTTATCTGGGTGACACTGGCAGCTATGTGGTAAATGACTGGTACAAAGATAATGGCAAATGGTATTGGTTCGATGGTGCTGGCCACATGGTCACTGACACTTGGTATCAATACGCAGGCGCCTGGTATTACCTGGGGCAGGATGGGGCTATGGCCAAGGGCCTGCAGTCTGTAGATGGTAAGTGGTACTACCTGGATCAGGATGGCCGGATGGCCACAGAGCCGGTGTTGTTGGTGCCAGATAGGGACGGGGCACTACAATATCCGGGATTAATTTGGATGACATTAATACAGCGGCAGGATGGTCAGATATCCTGCCGCTGTGGCATATTATTATGACATCGGGGCTATAATTAATATATTTTTCGTATCATTTATGATATGGACCTCCTGGGTGATTTCGTGTTGCATACCTATGCAACATGCTGCGATTTAAACATGATTTTTCTTGTTTTGCGATATGATACAAAGAGCAAAATGCCTCAACCACGCCGTTTATTGTAATTGCTTTATTTGCTGTATTTTGTTATTACGGGTTCGAGTCCCGTCTGTCGCTTTTTAAAATTTTTAGGTTTTATGCGGGTTTCCGGAGTTGGAGGATCCGCATTTTATTTACATAAATAGAATTGCTGAAAATTTTTACTGGAAGTTTTCTGTTTATCAGCCGTTTCTACGATTCATAAAGCAGCTTGCCGTGTAAAACTGGATCAGGGCTTTGGGACTGTTTCCCAGATAGAGGAGATCAGGGCGGCATTGGGGCGGTTTTTACGTTTTGGATAAAGCGGATCTACAAATCCAGGCTTGGAAAATTAATCCACAGATCGTCATAAATGTTGACCTTTATGTTATCTTGAAAGGAGTAGGCTTTGGCGCCAAAGTCCTTTTGCTCCAGATAATATACAAAGACAGTTTTATTGCGGGGATCAACAATCCAGTATTCTCTTACACCTGCGTTAGCATACAGATTTAATTTATAAATCATGTCATGGCCGGGATTGCCCGGAGAAATAATCTCTATAATCCAGTCTGGTGCTCCAACACAGCCCCGATCTGTCAGTTTGTTAGGGTCGCAGATCACGCTGATGTCCGGTTCTACCACAGTCTTGTCATTGTCCTTAAAAAGCTTTACAGCGAATGGAGCCGGATAGATACGGCATGCTCCATGGTTGGATTTCAGATAACTGTGAATAACAGCATGCAGCTCGCTCAATATCGTTTGGTGTATCCGGTTTGGTGCAGCCTGATAATAGATCCGTCCATCAATCAGCTCTGCCCGGACATCTTCTGGAAGATTATAATAATCTGTTTCTGTATAGATTTTTTCTTGCGGTAGTGACATAAATGACCTCCTTTAGTTTAATTCTCCTCCGCTTTCCTCAGTACCTTTTCCAAAATTCCTTTCTTAATCATTTATAAATTTTACTCTTCATGATTTCCCTATTTATTTAATCTTAATTCTATTAGTCGTTGCTCATATCCTAACAATCTGGATAATTGTTCTGTGTTATATCCTTGATATTCAATTAGCATATTGTCACCAACGAGCAAATCCATAGCAAAGGTATCGTCTTCTTTTTCATATCGATTTGTATTAAGCATAGTTCTGCTATCCATGAAAATAGTATTTGCATTTTTATGAAGAAACATGTGTCCCATTTCGTGAGCTCATTCAAATGTCCGCTCTGTTTTGGATAGGTTTTCGTTGATATAAATAATGTTATTGCGCTGAAAATATTAGTAAAGGGCTTTAGTATCAATTAGTGGGACAAATAGCAATATTACATTCAATCCTTGGATAATTTCAAACGGATTACGATTCTGGAATTTTTTGGCCAACTCGTCAGCCTGTTTTTTGATATCCATAAGCATCATCCCTTTTTATACTTCTTTGGAGTGTACTTTTCCTTGTTCTTTTTCTTTGCCAGCTCCATGCCGATCTGCATAGCCGATAGAATGGACTCAACGGCCTCTGGGCTGGCTGGCTTCCCATCAAACATCAGGCCTTCCTGGGATATGAGCTGCTCCCGGGTTTGGTCAAGAATTTTTTCTATGTCGCGTTCATCACGAGAGGTTAAAGCGCCTAGGGGCTTCTCTTCTATTAGGTCAGAACGATTACAATGGAATAGGTCACACATAGCATCAAACTTATCCATTCGCGGTGTTTTTATTCCATTGCACCAGTTATACACAGAAGTAGTGCCAACACCTAATTTTTTAGCTAATTCAATTTGTGTCATCTCAAATTTGGCTAAATAAAATCTAAGCCTTTTTGAAAACACAGTATTAAATTCTTGTTCCGGCATTTTATCTTCCTCTTTTCTTCTTGTATTGATAATACACTAAAAGTGAAAAAGATGCAATATAAAAGTGGGAAAAATTCACTAAAAGTGTTGATATACTTAAAGTTATATCGAAAATATGGGAAGGTGAGGGTGAGATGGCAGCAGAACTGGAGCACATTGACAACGAAGGAGGTGAGGAGATAACGATAAAAAATAACATTCCGGCTTCCCACAGGAAAACGGGAGAGCCTGCCTTTCTCGATAGGCTTTTCAGAGTTCTGAATTTTCCTGAGGATTTCCAGCATCTCATTTAATGTTACCTGGTCATCAACGGGCTTTGACTGAATCAGCGCCTCTAGTTCTGTAAGGGAGGGACTGCTGTGGAATGTGAACTGATTTCCAGATATTCCTGAACCAACAACAGAATTCTCAAAAGTAGAGTTGTTGAAATTAAAAGTGGAATTCGGAGCTGCAGTGGTTTCGGGAATAAATCCATTTGTCACAAAAGTTTCGCCTTTTTCGGTGAGGGAAAGATGATATGCACCAATACCTTTTATAGGCTGAAGAATATACCCTTCTGACTCAAGTGCAGACAAATCAAACTTATTTACACTTGAGGCTGAGATACCGAGAGATGAAGAATTATTTTGTTCATACTCATAGATTTGTCTTAAAAGCTGAGTTCTGGATTGTTTCATGTAGGTTTTTCTTTCATAATATTTCAGAATGGCGGTGCTGATATGGGGATTATAGCATGAAATAGAGGGATTTTCCAGACAGGAGGGGTGATCTAAGACGGGAAGCGGCTTTGTTTTACACCATCAATACGTATTATTTGCATCCCCGAGTGTAATCGCAATGATTTCATCCGGGAATACAAACAAGGTTTTGAAGTATTGTTTAAAGCCTGGTGTACAGATGAGAGTGGCGTCCCTTAGAATCCGACAAAGGAGTTTAGAAAGACCAACTATTAAAAGTCAAGTAGATAATTGAAAAAATCAAAAGAAATTTTATAGAAAAAAGAGTACGACAACAAGACCTGCTGTCAGGCAGGCTGGAAAGGGAGGTAAATTATGATGAAAAAACAGAACAATGGACAGGCTTTTCTTGAAAATGCAAACGAAGCAGCATCAAAGATTAGAGACATTTATCATATATTTGGTGGTTATGGCAAAGAAAACAGTCCAAAAGATGGTTACTTGGTAAGGTGTATGATTGTGTAGCGGAGATGATTTCAGTATATCTTGAACCAATTACAAGGAAAGAACTACATAGTGGTGATCTTAATGACATAACATGGGAAGCAATGCACATGGATAAGGAAGGAATAGGGATTTTATTAAGAAATATTGTGATTCGACTATATAAATGGATTGAGTGGACTGTCTGATATATAGACAGTCTACAACATTAGGAAGGTAGATATTATGGCGATAGTAATTACTGTTAGTCATCTCTATTTTGACGCTGGACATCTTCCGCTCGGTTCGTTTTGCCCACAAACATATGATTGCCAAATTGTCCGATACTTCGCTTAACGCATTTTACTATACACGGAAAACAGAGGCTTATGATCACTCTGCCTGGAATGGTGTCACTGTTTCCAAAGCAGTCCGGGCTGTTCCTGCCCCTTTGGAAGAACAACCGCTTTTTCTTTCCATTGATGATACTATGATCGAAAAATCCGGTAAGCATTTTGAGCTTTGTTCCAAATTGTACGATCATGCCGCCCATAATGGCTCCAATTACCTTAATGGACACTGCATGGTCAGTCTCCTGCTCTCTTTTCCGGTCTCCCTCCCGCTAAGACCGGAAAAAAGGGCCGTCCCAGACAGAAAGCGTGGGGACCGGATTTCGCCGGATGATATCATTTTGAACAAACCGGAAAACGGCGACTGGCTGATTGGCATGGTGCCGGTCATCACGAACCTCTGCAAGGACAAAGTGGCATATGCCCTGGTTACTGCGCCAAAAACGGGAAAGGGAGCCGCCGTCTGTTTTTATGCACGGCTGATCCAAGAAGCATTTCCTTTGACTGGGAGAACAGCGCAATGACTTTGCTTCCTTATAGTAATGAAACCTTTTCCGGGTGTCAGTCTGCCAGTGCCCAGGAAACCCGTTACGAAATCGGGCAGCAAATTCAGTCAGAAATAATTTTATGCGGTTTCGGGAAATTTCTCGAAACCATTAAAAATTGTTCTGTCCTGATAAATGTTTTAGAAAGCTATATTTTATCAGGATTTAAGGAATTTCAAAAGTTGTAAACTGGTGTGAGGTTTAGCATATTTCAAATATAAATTTTCTTTTTAGATTCTCCAAAAACCCTTGATTTTCTTTAAAAACAGCAATATAATAAATATCATAACAAAAATAAGTTCTTCGGGGCAGGGTGAGATTCCCTACCGGCGGTATAGTCCGCGAACCGCTCAGGCGGCCGATCCGGTGTGATTCCGGAACCGACAGTATAGTCTGGATGAGAGAAGAGATTGTGTAGCGGCCAGAGCCGGCTGTGGCATTTTCGGCTGAGAAAGTCTGATTCCCCGGATACAGAGCATCCGGGGATTTTTATGTGTGCCCGGCGGGCGCACATTCTTGTAAAGAAAATGCGTCTACATAATTCCTCCATACGATGAACTTACAAGATCTGATTTTAAGGAGGAAGGAAAAATGAGAGAAAAAAGACTATTGTCTACAAAGAATGTTGTTGTTATGGGAATGTTAGGTGCATTGGCAGCGGTGCTTATGCTGTTTGAGGTTCCTCTTCCTTTTATTGCCCCCAGCTTTTACGGTCTGGATCTCAGTGAGGTCCCGATTTTGGTGGGTACATTTGCGCTGGGACCGGCGGCAGGTGTGTTGATGGAAGTGGTTAAGATTTTGATTAAGCTGGTTTTGAAGCCCACCAGCACCGGATTTGTAGGTGAATTTGCCAATCTGGTATTTGGGTGTGCCATGGTTCTGCCGGCCGGTTTGATCTATCGTTTTCACAAGACCAAGAAGGGGGCAATGACTGCTATGGCAGCAGGGACGGTAATTATGTCTCTGGTGGCCATTGTGGGGAATGCCCTGGTTATGATTCCTTTCTATTCAAAGTTTATGCCGTTAGAGAATATTCTGGCAGCAGGGGCTGCCATTAACCCGGCAGTGGGAAACGTGTGGACATTTGCAGCATTTTGTGTGGGGCCGTTTAATCTGGTCAAGGGAGTGGTAGTGTCCTTTATTACCGCACTGGTTTATAAGAGAATCAGCGTGATGATAAGGAGTATCAGTATGGAGGGGCGAAAGGAAAAGCGCCAGGTTCAGGCATAGATAAAAAATCATGATAAAATTTTGCTGGTTGCTGTGAGCGTATGTGAACAGCAATCATACAACGTAACAGCTTAAGGGTTATTTGGACTGTTACCATAAAGCAGGTGCCGGGGTTGGCAGGTAAGATCATGTACTTGTCTAGTTCCGGCACTTGTGTTATTATTAGCCATAATAAACCGTGACCGTTTAGATGCCATAGTACAGCATTGTTTCATCCAGGCAGGAGGATACCCATGTGAACGGTTAATGGGCCAATAAATATGAGGAATGAAGCGCAGAAGGGAAGCAAAGGAATGGAAACAAAAATGTTTCGTATCAAGGATGAGGAAGGGGAGGAGGGGCTTTGCCAGGCTGCCAAGATTTTGCGTCAGGGCGGGCTGGTGGCTTTTCCTACGGAAACAGTCTATGGTCTGGGGGCCAATGCCCTGGATGAGGAGGCGGCCCGCAAGATTTACGCTGCAAAAGGGCGGCCATCAGACAATCCTCTGATTGCTCATATTTCTTCTATGGAGGAATTGAAGCCTTTAGTAACAGAGATTCCGGAAATGGGAAGAAAGCTGGCCGAAGCTTTTTGGCCGGGACCTCTTACAATGGTGTTTCCCAAAAGCAGTCAGGTGCCTCGGGGGACTACGGGAGGCTTAGATACCGTTGCCGTGCGGATGCCGGCGGAAGAGACGGCAAGACGGCTGATTGCCATGGCAGGAGTACCTGTGGCAGCGCCCAGCGCTAATCTGTCAGGAAGGCCGAGCCCCACCACAGCGCAGCATGTGTGGCAGGATATGAACGGACGGATTGATATAATACTGGACGGAGGTCCGGTGGGGATCGGTCTTGAGTCTACCATTGTGGATGTGTCCGGAGACAAGCCGGTGCTGCTGCGTCCGGGAGCTATCACCCGGAGAATGTTGGAGTCGGTGGTGGGAAATGTGGAGATTGATCCGGCAATTTTGGGAAAGCCAGAGGAAAATATCCGGCCCAAGGCTCCGGGGATGAAGTACCGCCATTATGCGCCGAAAGCAGATTTGACTCTGGTGGAGGGGAAGGAGAGGCTGGTGGTGGAAAAGATCAATGAGCTTGTGAGAAATGAGACCGAAAAGGGAAGACGGGCCGGGATTATATGTACGGAGGAGACAAAAAAAAGCTACGCTCAGGGAATTTTGCGCAGTGTGGGAAAAAGAAGCAGTCAGGAAACCATTGCCCATAACCTGTTTGCGGTTTTGCGGGAGTTTGATGATTTGCAGGTGGATTGTATTTATTCGGAAAGCTTTTCCAGGGATGATCTGGGATATGCGATTATGAACCGTTTGACCAAGGCGTCAGGATATCGGACCATTTATGTGTGAAGGCAAGGAGGGAGGACTAAAATGGAGGACATGAAGAAACGGATGGATTATATTTCCTGGGACGAGTATTTTATGGGCGTTGCGGATTTGTCAGGGCGGAGATCCAAGGATCCTAACACACAGGTAGGGGCTTGTATTGTGAGTGAGGATAATAAGATACTTTCTATGGGATATAATGGGTTTCCCAGAGGCTGTTCAGACGATGAGTTTCCCTGGGGTAAGGAACAGGAGACATCGGATCCATACAGTGCAAAATATCTGTATGTTACCCACAGTGAGTTAAACGCGATCCTGAATTACCGGGGAGGAAGCCTGGAGGGGAGTAAGCTGTACGTGACATTGTTTCCCTGTAATGAGTGTGCTAAGGCGATTATTCAGGCGGGTATTAAGACAGTGATCTATAAGGAGGATAAATACTGTGATTCTCCGTCCATACGGGCATCAAAGAGGATGTTGAATGCAGCAGGAGTACGCTATTATCAATATGAAATGTCAGGAAGAGTCATCAAAATTCAGGTATAGGCAAAGGGAAAAATGAAATTTTTGCTGGTGGCGGTCAACGCCAAATATATTCATTCCAATCCTGCAGTGTACAGTCTGAAAGCATATGCAGATTATGTTCATGAGCAGAAAAAGTGTTGGGGAGGCATGTGTCAGAACGGACAGAGCCTCCCCGGTGTGTATGAAAAGGTCTTATCCGGAAGAATGCCGGAAGAAGAAAACAGAAAAGAATATCCGCCGGTCTGTGTGGAAATTGCGGAATATACTATCAATCATCTGACAGAAAAGATTTTGGAGGATATTTATAGGAGAAAGCCGGATGTGGTTGGATTTTCCTGTTATATCTGGAATATAAATGTTATTTGGGAGTTGGTGGCTGACCTTCACAAGGTGCTGTCTGAGACTGATATCTGGCTGGGAGGTCCGGAGGTATCCTTTGACGGCCTGGCTCTGTTGAATAGGAACCAGGAGCTTTTTGGGGTGATGAAGGGAGAGGGGGAGGAGACCTTTGCGGCCCTTCTGCGCTGTTACCGGCTTTTGGGGACTTCTGTGAGAAAAAGAGAGAATGTGATCTTCGGGCAGGGAAAAGGCGGGGCTGATGATGATCTGGGAAATTTTTGGAGCAGGCTTTCAGATCTACCAGGAATCGTATTCCGCGGGGAAAATGGAGAGATTCTGGACAGGGAAATGCCGCCGGTATCGGATCTGGGGAGGATTCCTTTCCCCTTTCAGAACATAGATGAATTTGAAAATCGAATCATCTATTACGAGAGCAGCCGGGGATGTCCCTTTTCCTGCAGCTATTGTCTGTCATCCATTGACAAGTCGGTCCGGTTTCGGGATTTGGAGCTGATAAAACAGGAGCTGGATTTTTTTCTGGAACAGAGGGTTCCTCAGGTGAAATTTGTGGACAGGACCTTTAACTGTAATAAGGAGCATGCCATGGCTGTATGGCGGCATATTTTGGATCATGACAACGGGGTAACAAATTTCCATTTTGAGATTGCCGCCGATTTGATGGATGAGGAGGAGCTTTCCCTGATTGGCAAAATGCGGCCGGGACTGATGCAGTTTGAAATCGGGGTGCAGAGCACCAATCCCCGTACAATCAGGGCAATTCACAGAAAAACCGATTTAGAAAGGGTCCGTTGGGTAGTTGACCGGATTAACGCCGGACATAATATTCATCAGCATCTGGATCTGATTGTGGGGCTTCCCTATGAAGACTACGAGAGTTTTCATCGTTCATTTAATGATGTATATGCAATGAAGCCGGAACAGCTTCAGGTGGGATTTTTGAAGGTGTTAAAAGGCTCTCTTATGTATTTTACGGCTCAGGAATATGGGATGGCCTACCGGGAAAAACCGCCCTATGAGATTTTGTCTACCAGGTGGCTTTCTTATGAGGAGATTATCCGCTTAAAGGCAGTGGAAGACATGGTGGAGATTTACTATAACAGCGGTCAGTTTGCAGGTACATTAAAGCTATTGGCGGAACAGTTTGAGGATGCTTTTTTGCTGTATGAGCGTCTGGCCGGATTTTACGAAAAGAAAGGTCTGAGCGGGCAGAATCATAGCCGAATGGCAAAATATGAGATCCTGCATCAGTTTATTTTGGAGACAGTGAGCCGGGAGGAAATCGGTCGGATGGAAGATATGCTGGTATATGACTGTTATCTCCGTGAAAACTGTAAAAGCCGTCCGGTTTTTGCTCTGGAACAGAGACCGTACAAGGAGAGAATCCGCAGCCTGGTTCCGGAACAGAAAAGCCTGGGAACACAGATTCATGTGGAGGTATTTCGCTCCGGTGAAATTTGGCTGTTTGACTACCGGCACAGGAATCCGCTCACAAGAAATGCAGCGGTAAGGAGGCTTCAATGAGCATGGACCATGAGCAGATAACAGAAAAAAATGCATTTGTGGAGAACAATTATATTGCCATTGATTTGGAGACCACAGGACTGGACGCCAAAAGGGATAAAATCATTGAGATCGGGGTTATCCGTATCCTGGATGGCAAAAAAGCCGGAGAGTATCATTCCATGGTCAATCCTCACAGAGAATTGGAAGAACGAATCACAGAATTGACGGGAATTACCTGTGAGATGGTGGAAAATGCTCCGGATATTGGAGATATTCTTGGAGATATTCTGGAATTTTGTGGAAATTTTCCTCTGTTGGGCCATCATGTGATTTTTGATTACAGTTTTTTGAAACGGGCCATGGTCAATCATGGATTTTCTTTTGACAGAAAGGGAATCGATACGCTGAAGCTGTGCCGATGCTTTATGGAGGAGGGAGAGTCCAAAAGCCTGGAGGCGGCCTGCGCCCGATTTGGCATTGAAAGGCAGCAGGCTCACCGGGCACTGGGAGATGCCTGGGATGCCCACTGCCTATATCAGAAGCTGGTAAGAGAATTTGGAAATAAATTGGAGAGCAGAGGGGCCGAAAATGCAGATAAGCAGAAAGGTATGGAAGCATTTGCGGCAAAACCCATGATTTACAAGGTAAAAAGGGAACAGCCGGCATCGAAAAAGCAAAAAGAGGACTTGCGGTATTTACTAAAATATCATAAAATAGATTTGCCTGTGGAGATAGATTTTCTGAGCCGCAATGAGGTGTCCCGGCTCAAGGACAAAATTATCTCTCAATATGGCAGAATTTCATAAGGTTTTTAAAATCAGCAAAAGAGGTGAATATAAAAATGGATAATAAAAAGAAAAAGCTTATTTCAACCATTATCGTGATTATTCTGGTGCTGGCCATGATTATACCGACAGTGGCAGGTGCATTGACCATGTTTGCCTGAGTGAGGAAGGACTTAACAGATGTCTGACTTGGGATTTTAGGGAAAGAGAATGTGGAGGGATTATGAAAAAAGCACATATAATGGGCACCCTTTTTGCCGCGGCTGCCGCGGCTGTATTTTTCGCCGGACCGGTATATGCAAAAGAAAAAACCATGCCGGAGGGGTTTTTTGTGGGTGAGGCCGATTTGGGCGGCATGACAAAAGAGGAGGCAATGGACGCCGTTGCCGCAGAGGTAAACCGACTGGAAAATCGAAAAGTCGTACTGGATATTGCCGGAAATGAGGCATCGGTTACGGCCGGAAAGCTGGGATTGTCTTGGGGAAATACGGACGTGGTGGAAAAGGCCATGGACCAGGTGTCCTCCGGCAATCTGGTAAGGCAGTACATGGTGCGGAAGGATATGGAGAAAAGTCCGGTTCACATTCCTCTGGAAACCGTGGTTGATGAGGGAAAGGTGGATACCTTTATCAGAAAGCAAACAGAAGGGCTGATGGAGGAGCCGCAAAATGCATCCATTGTCCGGGTGGACGGAGCTTTTCAGATTACACCGGGAGTGTCCGGAAAGGTAGTGGATATAGGGGCCACCAAGCTTGCTCTTGATCAGGCGCTTTTTGAAACTTCAGGAGATGAGGTGAGGGCAGTGGCTGTTATCGATGAGCGGGACCCGGATATTATGGAGGAGGATCTGGCATCGATTCAGGATGTTCTTGGAACCTTTACGACAGATTTCAGCAGCAGCGGCTCCTCCCGGTCAGGAAATCTCTCCAACGGGGCCTCCAAGATCAATGGCCATGTACTATTGCCGGGAGAAACCTTATCCGGATATGAATGTATGCATCCTTTCACTACGGCCAATGGATATTATACAGCGGCGGCCTATGAGGGAGGACGGGTTGTAGACAGTATCGGAGGCGGTGTCTGTCAAATTGCCACCACACTTTACAACGCGGCGCTGCGGGCGGAGTTAGAGATTACCCAGAGACAGAATCATTCCATGATTGTGGGATATGTTAAGCCGTCTATGGATGCGGCCATTGCAGGCACAGTGAAGGATATCAAGATTACTAACAACTACAGTACACCGATTTATGTGGAAGGCTATACGGAGAACAGGAAGCTGACCTTTACCATCTATGGAAAGGAGACACGCCCATCTAACCGGACGGTGGAATATGTGTCCGAGACCTTAAGCTCCTTTAGTGCCGGAGAGCCCATGGAGCAGGTGGATCCGTCCATGGCTCCAGGTGCAAGACGGCAGGTGCAATCTGCCCACCGGGGGGTCAAATCCCGCTTATGGAAGGTAGTGACCGTGGACGGTGTGGAGACAGAGAGGACCCTGCTCCACACGGATACCTATAATGCATCCAAGGCCATCGTGCTGGTAGGCCCGCCGGCTCCGGTTCCGACCCCGCCGGTTCCTGAGATTCCTCAGGAAATTCAGGCTCAGCCCCAGGAGACAGAGCCTGTCGAGACAGAGGAAAACACGGTTAAAGGCCCCGGTGCGTCATCGGGAACCTCCTCCGCCGGTCCGGCCGAAACACAGACACAAACTCCGCCTGCGGGTACCGGGGATACTTCGTCTTCCGGGTCTGCAGAAACACCGGATTCGTCCGGAGCGGCGGAGACACCGGCGCCGTCCGGCAATGCCGCAGCGCCGGCTCCTGACACCTCGGCAGCCCCGGCAGAACCCCCGGCTCCCAGCATCCCGGAGACTCCCGCCGCCAGCACTCCGGCGCCGCCAGAGACCCCGGCGCCGGCCGCCGGTTCCGGGGAGACTCCGGCTCCAACGGAGTGATAACCGTATGAGACCGGGACAGGATCTGGTGGCTGCAGGCTATGCGGGCCTGGCAGGCACCAGGATCATCGTGGAGGAAAAAAGGCAGGAATTGGAAATGCATTTTGCTGCCGGATATCTGGATTCCATTTTGGAATACAGCTGGCATGCAGAAAAGCGCCAGAAAAAGGCGGATGATAAAAGATTTGCTTTGACGGAGAGAGAACCGGCTGCAGAAGGAGGGATTCTGACAGCTATTTGGAAGCTGTCAGGATCTTGCCGACTGGGGGTGGAGTTTTCTCTCCGCAAGATCCCCGTTTTGCAGGGAACCATAGAGATGTGCGAAGTATTCGGGCTGAACCCATACCGGCTGTACAGTGAGGGCTGCTGGGTACAGGCAGCCGATAACGGCGGTCGGTTGGTGGAACAGTTATGGGAAGAGGAAATTCCGGCAGCAGTGATCGGAAGGATCACAAAAGGGATTGCCAGAATTGTCATTAACGGGGAGGAGAGAGGATATTTGAACCGGCCTCAGCCGGACGAGCTGGAGAAGGTGATCCAAACAGAGCGTGCAACAAAAAAGGAGGCAGTTGGCTATGAGAGAGAAGATTTTAGCAGTCATTGAGAAAAACAGCAGAATTGATATAAGAGACTTGGCAATCCTTTTGGGGGAGAGCGAGGTGGCGGTGGCCAATGAGATTGCAGAGATGGAGAAGGAGCACGTTATCTGCGGTTATCATACCTTGATTAACTGGGAAAATACCAGTGAGGAAAAGGTGGTGGCTTTGATTGAGGTGAAGGTGACTCCCCAGAGGGGCATGGGCTTTGACAAGATTGCCGAGCGGATCTATCAATACAGCGAGGTAAATGCAGTGTATTTAATGTCCGGAGCCTATGATTTTACAGTGATTCTTGAGGGAAAGACCATGCGCCAGGTGGCTCAGTTTGTGTCGGACAAGCTGTCTCCTCTTGATTCGGTTTTAAGCACTGCCACCCATTTTGTTTTAAAAAAATATAAGGATCACGGCACCATTCTCTGTGACGAGTTCCAGGATGAAAGGATGTTGATTACACCGTGAGAAACCCATTATCGGAAAAGATTGTGACGATTCCTCCCTCTGGGATCCGGAAGTTTTTTGACCTGGTAAGTGAGATGAAGGATGCCATTTCTCTAGGTGTGGGTGAGCCGGACTTTGACACGCCCTGGCATATCCGGGAGGAAGGTATCTATTCTCTGGAAAAGGGTAGGACCTTCTACACGGCCAATGCGGGCCTGTGGGATCTGCGGGTGGAGATACATAATTATCTGGAGCGGAGATGCAATCTGAGCTATAACCCGGACAAGGAAATTCTGGTGACTGTGGGAGGCAGCGAGGCCATTGATATTGCCATGCGGGCCATGCTGGATCCGGGGGATGAGGTGCTGGTTCCCCAGCCAAGTTTTGTCTCCTATATGCCATGCGCGGTTCTGGCCGGCGGAGTGGCAGTTCCCATTGAGCTGGAGGAAAAGGATGAATTTCGCCTGACCCCGGAGAAACTCTTGGAAAAGATCACTCCAAAGACAAAAATCCTGGTAATGCCCTTCCCCAACAATCCCACAGGCGCTGTCATGAGGCGGGAGCACATGGCGGAGATTGCAAAGATCGTGGAGAAATACGACCTGTTTGTGCTTTCTGACGAAATCTACGGAGAGCTGACCTACGGAGATGAGGAGCATGTATCCTTTGCTTCTATGCGGGGGATGAAGGAGCGCACCGTGCTGATCAACGGCTTTTCCAAGGCTTTTGCTATGACTGGATGGAGGCTGGGCTATGCCTGCGGGCCGGAGGTGATTTTAAAGCAGATGCTAAAGATCCATCAGTTTGCCATTATGTGCGCCCCGACCACCAGTCAATATGCGGCTATAGACGCCATGAAGAACAGCGATGATGATGTGCGTCACATGCGGGAATCCTACGACCAGCGGCGGCGGTACCTGCTCCATGCTTTTGAGGAGATGGGGTTGGAGTGCTTTGAGCCTTTGGGCGCTTTCTATGCCTTTCCCAGTATTAAGCGGTTTGGCATGACATCGGACGAGTTTGCCAATCAGCTCCTTAAGGGGGAGAAGGTGGCTGTAGTGCCCGGAACGGCCTTTGGAGACAGCGGAGAGGGATATCTGCGGGTTTCCTATGCCTATTCTTTAAAAAGCCTGAAGGAGGCGCTGGGGCGGATTGAAAGGTTCGTGAAGCGGCTGGACGGGAAGCTGTAATATGCAGGCCCGAATGAATGTGGTATTATACGAGCCGGAGATGCCCTTAAACACGGGGAATATCGGAAGGACGTGCGTGGCGACAAATACCCGCCTGCACCTGATAGAGCCCTTGGGCTTTAAGCTGAATGAGAAGGCGATCCGGCGGGCAGGACTGGATTACTGGGATAAGCTGAATGTGACGGTTTACTGTGATTTTCAGGATTTTCTGGAAAAAAATCCCGGTGCAAAGATTTATATGGCGACTACCAAGGCAGAAAAGGTGTATACGGAAGCTGAATATGAGCCGGATTGCTACCTGATGTTTGGCAAGGAAAGCGCAGGGATTCCTGAGGAACTCTTGGTGGAAAATCCGGAGAACTGTGTAAGGATCCCCATGTGGGGAGATATCCGCTCTCTGAATCTGGCCAATTCCGTGGCAATTGTACTGTATGAGGCGCTTAGGCAAAACGGGTTTGAGAAGATGACCATGGAAGGGAAGCTGCACCGATTGGAGTGGAAATAAGAAAAAACAAAAAGCCGTTCCTGTCTGCAGGGCTATAGTAAACGGAAAATTTATCGGTTGTTTACTATGGCAGATTGGCAGACAGAAAACGGCTTTTTATTTTTTAAAAGTTGGTAGGCGTCATTTCCTTCCCGGCCAGAACCTCCTCATAATCCTTCAGATTCCGCTCCAAAAGCTCCGGGGTATCCAGTCCGTATGGACATTTGCCGGAGCATTGGCCGCAGTGAAGACATTCCTTGATCTTCATCATCATTTCCTGGCCTTCCGGGGAAAGGTGGGAGGCAGAGGGAGAGCGGCGCAGCAGCAGGGACATCCTGGCGCAGGTGTTGATTTCAATGCCAGCCGGACAGGGCATGCAATAACCACAGCCGCGGCAAAAGCTGCCGCACAGCTGTTCCCGGTCCCTGGCGATCAGCTCACGGATTTCCTGGGTCATTGCAGGCGGATTCTTCACATAACTCAAAAATTCATCCAGTTCATTTTCCCGCTGGATCCCCCAGATGGGAAGCACGTCCGGATACTGGGCGGCAAAGGCATAGGCAGCGGCCGAGTTGGTGATCAGTCCGCCGGACAAGGCCTTCATGGCAATAAAGCCCATGTTGTTCTCCCGGCATCCTTGGACCAGATCAAGCTCCGGATCTCCTGACAGATAGCAGAAGGGAAACTGAAGGGTATCGTATAGACCGCAGTCGATGGCCTCCCGGGCTACGGCAAGACGATGGTTGGTAATAGAGATGAAACGGATCTTACCCTGCTCCTTGGCCTTTAAGGCCGCCTCGTAAAGTCCGCTGCCGTCACCAGGCTTTGGACAGAAGGCCGGATTGTGAAACTGATAAATATCTATGTAATCGGTTTTTAAAAGTGTCAGGCTTGTATCCAGATCTTTCCAAAACTCCTCGGCAGTTTTAGCGGCGGTCTTGGTGGCAAGATAGATATGATTGCGGACATGGCTCAGCCCGCAACCAACCTTTTCCTCACTGTCCGTGTAAGCACGAGCTGTGTCAAAAAAGGTAATACCGCCGTCATAGGCCTTTCTGAGAAGCTTTATGGCGTCTTCCTTTGGAATCCGTTGGATGGGCAGCGCGCCGAAACCGTTTCGGTCAACGGTAATGCCGGTTCTTCCTAAAGTAATGTTCGACATAGAGAATGATCCTCCTTTTTGTTATGGTCCGTATTGGAATTATCTTATCATATTTTATTGGACCATACAAGCGACAAAAACGCCGTCAATATCCTGAAATAAACAGGAAATTGGCGGCGTTTTATTTTGGAGGAAAAACACCCCGGATATCGCTGACTCCACTGATATAATCCATACTGACATTATAGAATTTTGCAAGGATAATTAGGCTTTCTACAGGGATCCGTGTGCGACCGCTTTCATAGTCAGAATAAGTTCTTTGACCTATATTCAGAATATTGGCAATGGCTTGCTGAGTATAGCGGTGTTCATCCCGAATTTCACGGATTCTTTCATAATAAAGCATATATTTTCACCTCTGAATGGATTATACAGAAAAAAACTGTCTGTATTGACAAATAGCGCATATTACTCTAAAATTAGAGTAAATAACTCTAAGGCAGAAAGCGTCTGCTTTAAAAATTTACTATTGCAGAGGAGGCTCGGAACAATAATGTTCAAAAGGGAGGAACTATTTGAAAAATACAAAAAATTATTTGAAGAATATTATAAGAGAAAGAAAGACATAGAATCCGGAAATAAAAAAATCGATGAATTGCAGCAGAAAAAAGAACAAATAAAGGAATCCTTGAATGAAGACAGAGAGCTTTGCCAAATCAGGCTGGATCAGCTGACAGAAAAGGAATTGGGAACAGACCTTCCCCATGAGTATAATGAAGAGCCACTGCGTGAAAGGAAGAAGATTGAGGAAGCAAGAGAGTTAGCTGAACTGGATTCCTATTATGATCAGAAAATTTCACAATTAGAATCCGAAATTTCAGAAAATAACAGAGGTATGCAGCAGGAGATAGAAGAGGAAATTGCTGTCATAGAAAGCGACCCCATAGTAGTGAAAAATTATAGGTTTTTGCAGGAAAAATTAGATACAGGGATGCTTCCAGACAGTCTTCAAAGTTATTTTGCAAATTCCAGCAAAGAGGCTGTTATTGAAGAGGCATGCCTTCAAGATACAGATATGGTCAGATTATATGCCTCTGACACCGTGCCCTTTGGCGCTATTGATAAATATACTCCCGCCTGGATGGAAAAGGCTGTAAATGTTTTCATATTAATTTTGATAGGATTTTTTAGCTTTACAATGATTTTTTCCAGTATGGTTGAACTGGATTTTATCAGAGATGTGTCCAATGGCCTGGCATCCTTTTTATTATGGCTTCTTATAGCAGCTATTGCCGGAGGGATATTCTACCTGATTGGCCAGACAGCAAAAAAGATTGGAAAGATAACAGGAATTATTGGAGCTATTATAGGTTTTTTACTTGCCCTTCAATGGGATATTGAACTTCCTTATTTTGTAACAGATATCATCCAGCTTGTTTTTAAGATTGCGATTGTAGCAGGAATTGTGGCGATTTCATTTTTGGTGATTACAAGAACCCCTTTGTCACAGATTCTTTCCGTATTATTGATGGAGCGTGTACCGGCTCTTTGTAATATTGCCAGAAAAAAAGAGAATGAGGAATTGGAGAGAAATGCTGCAAAATATTATATTCTGGCAAATTACAGAGAAATTCTCTCCATGATAATCAGCAGAAAATATGACAGCAAAAATTATATGCTGAATCAACAGTGCCAAAAGCTCTATGAGGAAAAAGAATCAAAGAAGCAGATGGTAAGGAATAGCGCCGATAAAAAACTGAATCAGGAACTCGGATTTTTGAAATCTCAATGGGAATCCAATCAAAAACAGTGGGAGGATGAACAGAAAAAGCGTTCCGATGAGATGGAGCAGTGCCGAAAGACCCTTGAAAGCTTTGACAAAAAGCTGTTGGACGAGGAAAAGAAGCATGAAGACTTAATACAGAAGGTCAGGGATAGTTCCAGAAAGGCAGAAGAAGATCAAAAGCAATACAAACAGGAAATGAAAGACATATTAAAAGAGCTGGATGAAAGTAAATTCCCGGAGTTTGCAGATATTCCAGGAGTGATTACTCCCAGTGTATATATACTTCCGGAATGGAAAAGCGGGGAACCAAAGCCGATTCAGGAGCTGTGTCATAATGAGAAGCCTGTTCTGATTGTATATCACCCGAAAAAGGAAGAGGCAGATGAAAGAACCTTGTTGTATCAGGCAATGCAGAAGCTTATCGTGGAATTCCTGGGAAATAATCCGTGGGATGCTCTGAAAATCAGCGTGGTAGACACGGTCAACAGTGCCAGCGATTTGGGGAAGGCAGCCAGTGAAGAGCTGCTGGATATCTATGATTCAAAAAATATATCAAAATTATATGAGGATATTGAGCGGTATACAAAGAAGAACTCTCAGAATAATAAATGGAAAGAAGATATAAAAGAACGGGCCAGACGGTCAGGTCAGATGTCAAAGGAGCTTGCATACAGACTTGTATTTTTCCTGATTCCGCCTAACCGCACATCCAATTGGTTTGATGACAGACTGTGGAATATAATTGGCTCAGGGGCCAATTATGGATTTGTCCCGGTGTTTGTTGTGCCGGAGAGAGAGTATATAAAAGAAAAGAGGGAGAGTGTTTATGCAGATGTTGACAAGGTAGTAAAGGATCAGAAATACGATCTGGAAATGGAAGACGGAAAAGAAGATGTAAAAATTAATATTATAAGAAGAGGAGCATAAAGATGAGTACACAAAAAAGAAGAATGAGTTTAAAAAAAGAGGAGCAGGAGAAGCTTTTAAAGGTATATGAAAGTGCCCTGACAGAATTAAAAAACAACACCGAGAAGCTGATTAAAACCTTGTCTCAAATGGCAGAAAAAGAAAGATTTAAGCAAATCGTAGATATAGGAAATGCATCCATTCAATTTTATGCCTCTGATTTAAAAAATATTATGGTATCAAACTACCTGACATGGGTCGATTCAAAGGCAAGCATTGCAAAGCAGGTGGAGGCGTCATTGGCAGGTGATAAAGCGGTTCAGGAGGCACAGGCGCTTCAGAATAATTTTAAAAATAAAATTGAGGAAATGTACCAGAGAATGCCTGATCCCATCAATGTAGATGATACGGCGCCGAATATTGACCCGGAAAAAATGGAGCAGCTGAAGCAGGAGATTATGAACTATGTAAATAAGTTACAGGACGCAGAGAAAAAGCACAAGGCAAAAATAGATAAGTATGCAGAAGAGAATCAATTGTTTATCGGGATTCAGGGACATGTATCGGCTACATTTACAGCCGCCTGTGAAGGCTTTGCAGCCCGAGCTACACAGGTAAAGGGATTGGCAGACGAACTTTTGGAAATTTTGAAGCAGGGGGCGCAAGCTATGAGTGATCAGAACAGCAGCATGGAGCAAAAGGGGACGAACAGTGCCAAAAATCTGGAGCAATTTCCCAAACCAAGATTCCAATAGAATCTCAATTAATATAATACCATCAAAAGAAATACATGGTAGCAGTTTGGCTTGTCCGGACTGTTACCATATATACAGGGAGAAAGAAAATGGCTACAACAGAGCAAAGACTTCAGGAGATGATGGCTCAAAAGAGGAGAAAAGAGCAGGAACGGAAGGAAGTGACCTTTGACGCCTTCCGGGATAATTTTAAATATGTAGTGGAGTCTAATACATTTGACTATAACACTCCCCAGCAATTGTGTATATGTCCGGAGCCGTATGGGTTTATCAAACAGTTTGATGAATACGAAAACAACCGGGGAAAATGTCTGAGTATTTTTAACAAAATGCTGTCGGATGACGGGTTTGTGAAAATAGAAAAAGAAGATTATTCAGAGGATGCCATATGGACTCTTTCTTCCTGCAGCGGACTGGGGCTGCGTGTGGGGCTGAGAGACTACAATCGTGATCAGGTGGAGCCATTGCTGCTTGATGAGGACAAGTCCGGACATGCGATTCTGGTGGGAAAGGCAGGGGCAGGCAAATCAGAGCTGCTATGGGGGATTGTCTTAAACGCAATGAGAGAGTATTCCCCCTATGAGCTTCAGCTGTATCTGGCAAATTTTCAGGCAGAGGAGAGAGAGGAAGAAAAAATACGCCCTTATGTTCATCTTCTGGAGGATTATAATGAAGTAAAAAATATCATTGATTTGCTCACATATGCGGAAACCTGTATGAAGGAAAGAATCCGCTTATTTGACCGGATGGGCATAGAAATGCTCAGTGAATTAAAGGATAAGGCCGATTCGGATTTTGGAAAGCTTATTTTGCCAAGAAAATTGATCATAATAGACAGAGTTTATTCTATATATAAAGAGGCATCAGAAAAGGAAGTCGGAATTTTAAATCGTTTAATAGGAGATATCATGGAGGATGGCGCCAGGAGCGGCATCCATTTGCTGTTGTCTGAGAGAGAGCTCAACGCCAAAATGAGTGAAGATATTATCGCCAGGTGCAACAATTGGATTGTGATGAAAAGCAAAGCAGAGCTGTCAAAGAAGCTTCTGGGGGATGACAGAGCTGCCGAACTGGAGGCCGGTGAGCTTTGGCTCAGGCAAAAGGAGCACAAGGAGGATAGTGAGAAATATAAGGCGCCCCTGATTGGCATAGATGTTCCGGAAAAGCTTCTTGAACAAGCAGATTGGGTTTTGAAATTTGTTCCCTGTCCGAACCATGTATGTGATTCCGGAGACGCATACGGAGATTTGTTGAGAGAGATTCAAAACGGGAAACAGAGAATCGAGATATTAGGATATATTTCCATGTCCTACGAGGAAATTGCACAGTTTAATGAGTTTATCGAAAAAAGAAATAACACATTGGCTTATGATGATTTTAAAAAGGGATTTATCAGAGTGCTTCAACAAAATCGAAAACGATTTGCAAAGGAGCTTCCGCAGGAGGATATTTTTGAAAAACAGATCATTCGCTGCGGGGAACCTTTGGAATACCTGAAGGAATACAGTGAGCGGTTTATTTCTGAGCAAAAAAGAATACAAAATGAGGGCGACAACCATAAGTCATCCCAGGAGGTTTACTGGGATATTTTAAAACAGGATATTGATGAGAATGAAACCCGGTTTGAGAGGATTTATTTTAAAAAGCCGGAGGAATTTATGTGGTTTAATACCACTGCGAAAGGGATTAATTTGCGTCCCGGACTTTTAAATTACAACAGAAATAATCCCATTGCGGCGCCTATGGGAGATGCCCATGTCCATGGAATGATTGTGGGACGTACAGGAGCAGGTAAATCAGTTTTTATCAATAATCTGATTTTTAATCTTTTGCTGGAATATGCGCCTTGGGAATTGGATCTGTATCTTGTGGATTTCAAGATGGTGGAGCTGAGCCGCTATATGACCAAAGGCTTTACCCCTCATGTAAATGCCTGTGCGGCAACCAGTGAGGTCAGATATGTGGTATCCATGATTCAGTATCTGGTAGATTGCATGAAAGCCCGTCAGAATTTCTTTAAATGTCTGGGAGTAAAGAGTGTAAAGGAATTTAGAGAAACCGTAAAAAAACGATTTGGATATGAGATTGTCATGCCGAGAGTTTTACTTCTGGTAGATGAATTTCAGCAGATGTTTTTGGAATCCACCGGTAGAGAAGCGGATCGGATCAGCGATATGCTGACAGCGATTACCAAGTTAGGGCGGGCAACCGGATACCATCTGCTTTTTGCAAGCCAGGAAATGTCTCAAACTCTCAGTGGAAATGTATTTGCCAATTTTAAGCTAAGGTTTGCACTTACCTGTGAAAAGGAGATATCCACCACAGTCCTCGGCAATTCTGCGGCTGCTGATATCAAGATAGGAGAGGTTCTCCTTAATACAGAATCGGGAGCAGAGGAGGACAACCGCAAGTTTAAGGTACCGTTTATAGATGATGGAAATGAGGAATATTTTGACGGATTCTTAGAAAAGCTCCGGGTCATGGCCGCCGATTGCGGATATGAGAAAACCGGGAAATTTTATGAGGAGGACAGACAGGACAGCATAGAAGAATTTGAAAATATTTTATCAGGTATGCAGATCATAAAAGACAGAAAATTAGAAAACAGCGGAGGGAGATACTTTGATATTATCGTATTGGGAAATCCGGTAGTATACAATAATAAGAAAAGAGATTTGGAAACATTCTTTATAGAGAAGGGAGTCAATAAAAATATTATGGTCCTTTCTCCCAATGTGGATGATCTGGTTTATGTGCAAAAGCTGCTGGCGCTTAATTTTTCTTATTCTTTTTACCAGTATCAGCATCAGCATGTGTATGTTTCCCTCAATCCGATTATCCGGAATAAATACGAGATAGAAGAGGATTTGGACGAGGTATCCGTGCTGAACTCCGTAGAAGAATTACAGGACATTAACCTTCTCTTCCAGGACAGAAAAAATATAGCGGAGGCCATTAAGAGAGCCGGTAATGAAAAAGAATACCTTCAGAATCTGGTTGATTTGCAAATTGTCAATACTTCGGTTGATGAGATAATGGATATACTGGGAACGGAACTGATTTGTGATCAGATACCCGAAATAACCGAATTTATGGATAATGACAGATTGGCATATCTGCTTCGGTGTTATTACAATGCCCGGACAGAAGGCATGGGAGAAATCTTTAAATCAACGGTTGTGTGGATCAGTGGGTGCGAAAGTGTAGGCAGTGCATTGGATTATGAGCTGTTGCGTTCAGGCCTGGAATATAATATTTTGCTGGTTTTCTTCGCAACCTCTACAGATGATATGGATATAAGTCTCAGATTGTCTAATGAGTATATTTTCCTGGGAGGCAATTTCCCGGACTTTTATGATAAATTTGAGATTCCTTATACAAAGAAGGATATTGATTCAATTGTTATAGATTTTAAAATCAAGAGTCTGAACACGGTACGATCCTTTAAAAAATGCAGTGTACTTTTTAAGGAAAGTGAAGCGCCGTGTATTACGGATCAGGAACTGGAGTCGCTTTGTCTTTAAATAATACGGTGGGGAGGAAAAAATGGGCCGGCTATCAATTTCACAGGAAGCTGTTCAGGAGTTATTTGCAATACTGCAGAAGTGTTTGCAGGAGTTTCAACAGGAAAATAAAACGCTTTACAACGATTATGGGAAGATTGTTAGGGAAACAAACAATAAGCGGTATCTGGATTTGGGAAATGAGATTTTTGACAGCTATAATAAGGAAATTAACGGTAAGCTGAGAGAAAAGATGATGAGGGCCTGGAGAGATGATTCTTCGACCTCTCTGTCTAACACATTAAGAACTATAGGGGCAGGAGCAAAGGCGGAAGAATTAGCCAGGATGATTGAAGCGAAAATTGAGGACACCCTCAAATGTTCCGCGAAAATGGCATTGCTGCAAATAAATCTAACCGGAGAAGTGGTTAGCGATGACAGAGACTATGATAAAATTATACAGTTGCTGAATGGGTATAAAGATCGTTTGAATCAGTTAAGGGGCAAGTATTATAATATTATAAATAACAAAAATCAGGAAAACCAGTTATATATGCAGTTAAAGCCGGTTATAATGATTATTTTTGATATGTCAACAAATTTTTTTTCTATAATTAAAAATATTGTGAAAAAAGAAAAGGATAATTTTGTTGCAAACAGGTTACGGACACCGGAGCAGCCAAGGCCGTCCGGGAGAGCCTCTGTTGCAGCAGGGGCAGTGGGAGCAGTAGCCGGAGCGGCAGCAGGAATGGCGGCTAACACTGCCAGCAGGGGAACGGCAGTACCTGGAAGTGGAGGTGCACGACAGAATACAGCAGGGGCTGCGCCTCGGAGAGAAACGTCTATAGAAGATGTATTGAGGAGATATGCGAAAGTATTAATAGAAGAAAATGATAATAAAAAGGATGAAGCATGGAAAAAATTAGCAGCATATTTAGCCAAATATGTTTTTGTGCAAAAAGGAAACGGTCAATCCAATGAAGAATTAGCAGCACAATTAATGATTATTTATGAAACATATTTTAATTTTACCAGAATGGGAGTGGAAGTTAAAAGTGCAAATGGATGGGAAACATATACCAATAAATCGATTGCAGTTCTTGTAAGAGAAAATCCAGACTTGGTTCAAGAAGAAAGTGGCTGGGAAGAAAGATATTCACCAGGTATTTATAGAAATTTGAGCAGATTGATCCAACGGAATTGCAGAGAGGGCAGGTTAGATCGAAATACGGTACGTGGATTTCTGGTAATAAAGGATTTGATTGAAAATGAAATTCAGATGTCTGAAGCTTCAGAGTATGAATATCCCCATTTTTGTGAGACGGCAGGTCAAATGATTCTTAAAATATTAGAAATACAGCCCATTAAACCGGGATATCAATTTTTAGCGCGGGCAGACATAAAAGATAAAACATATAAAGACGTTGTAAAGGATATCGGAATAAGAGTGTTTGAGGAAATGTATAAAGACTGGCATGAGGTTCAGGTATCAAATGAAGAAAAGGCTGCAATACATAAATATACATCTGAGAAAGACGAAACACAGACAGATATATATAAGCTGGTAAATAATACATTAAGAGGAGATAATCCAGATGAATCAGGAATTTATTCGGATATTATAAATAAGATAAAAGAAGCATTGGGGAAGGCGGCCGCTCCAGATAATATATTACTTTATAGAAGCGCGTCCTTATTGGACTTTAAAGAATTAGCACAGACAGAGGATACAAAAAAGATTGCGTATTTGTTGGAAAGAGAACCGGGGAGATTCATAGGAAAAACATTGGAGATACCGACATTTTTAAGTACTACTATATGTGAGAATATGGTAGGAGATGTTACATATGATAAATCTTCGAAAAGATATGAATTGGTAATTCAAACACCCAAGGGGACTTTGGCTGGTTTTTTACCTCTGAGTGACGAGCTTGGATTTACAAAACATGGGGGTGAAAGAGAGGTTCTTCTTGCGGATGGGATGATATTGCAGATAAAAAGTATTACTATGCGCAGTCCGGAAGAACAGAGGCTTACAGGCGGAAGCGATTTGAAGTATAAGGTGACAGCGGAAATTGTCAGAGAAGAAAACAAAAATTTAATGATACTGAGGGGGGAGGACTTTGACGAAGAAAGATATACGAGAGAAGATATAGAAAATCTGATGAAAGAGTTAGAAGAGGTTATTGAGAGATTTGGAGGAGTCGATCAAATAAATGAGGTTTTTAATGAGGATCTCTGTCAATTTATGACTAATATGTGTAAAATCACAAAAAACATGAATAAAGAGATGTATTATCTCCAATCAAAAATTAATTCATTACAAAAAGAGAAAGATTCTATGCAGGTGCAAATGGAAAAAGGGCAGTATGGCAGGTATTCTGTTAATAAGGCTTCTATAGGCGAGATGGCAAAATGGATCCAATTGGTGAAGCCCGTTTTGGATCGATTGGATAAGGCTTATAAGGAGGAATTTGACAAGAAGGTAAAGCATGATGAAAAGATAGCATTTGGCTTTAATATTGCAAAACAAGTGTTAGGATTTTTAACATCAGCAATGGGGGCTTTTGTTGTAGGAAATTTTAAACTGGATGATACCATAAATAGCTATTCACTAGGCATAGAAACTGCTTTTCTTATCAGATTTTCTAACCTTGTTACTCCGTATATTGAAAAATGTTTTAAAGGTATTAAAGGTAAAAGAATAAAGAAGGATGTATGGGAATTATTAAGATTGAATATGGAAATATATCCCAGACCTAAAATATTGGAGCAATATATTTCTGAACATTATAGTATGAAACAATATAAGAGATTCGGATTAGATAAAAATAACAATCCTTTTAGCAAAAAGAAAGTTTTTAAATATTATGAACAGGGGAATGTGCGATGGCCCAATGTCCATCGGGTTCTGTATAATGTCACAGATGAAAAAGCCCGGAGAGTATTTGAGGATGCATTTTTTGCAGAAGAATTCTGGTTTGGTGATAATAAAAATAATTTTGCAAAATGTAAAAATAAAGAGGAATATTTGGGTGTCCAGTTAAATATGATAAGGGCCGCTATGGTAAGGAGCGATTACAGCCAGCAGCAGACAGCAACCGGCATGGTAGATTCCCTATATGACATCATTAAGGATTTAAGGAAAATAACGCCAGACACCAGTAAATACCCTACCGAATTATGGTCAGGAAGAAGAATAGGAAGCTGAGAGGAAAAATAAATGAAGAACATTTTTACAATCAATTTAAATAACCGAGGAGTACGCTACGAGTCAGAAGAGCCAATTGTAAGAGTACAAACTGACTCAAATGTGACAGAGATGCAGGAGGTAAAAAGTGCAGAAATTGAAGCGTTTCAAGGGGTGGAGTATAAAGAAATTTTGACAAAATTATCACAGTTAAAAATACTCAACTCCCTTTCCAGTATTTGTTTTATATTTCTTTTATTTTGCCCGATCAAGCCGGCATTGATTTTGCTGCCAATAATCGGGCTGGTGCTTAAGGTACTCATCTATACCACCTGGCGTGTAAGCCTGATTTATAATTTTCAGGACGGATATGAGACTGCTTATAAAAACCGGGTGGATGCATGGTTAAAGCTCAACAAAAGTAAGGAACTAACGCAGGTGGTGCAATCAGGAAAAGTAAAAAACAAAAAACTGACAGCGGGGATGAGCGAAAGCTTTAAAAGGGAGAAAATAAAAATTTCATCAGGAAAGCCTGCCTACATTCATACAAATGTCAAGGTGGTCCGGATCGATTTGAAGAAGGAGACACTATATATATTGCCGGACAAAATTTTGATTGAGAAAAATGGAAAATTAGGAGCGGTAGATTATCGGAAAACCAGGATTGATGTGAACAGAGATGAGGTAAAGAACGGTGATTGCCATATACCATCCGATACTTCTGTATCGCGCTATTCCTGGCAGTACGTGAATCGGGATGGAAGCCCGGATAAACGGTTCAAGGATAATAAAAAGGTTCCCATCTGCTGGTATGGCGGCATTTATATTCAATCTCCGGAAGGATTAAACGTGAAGATTTTTGTATCCAATGTAAATCTGGCAATGGAGTTGGAAATGGCTATGCTCCAGGAGTATTAATGGAGTGAAAATGGCGAAGGAGGAGATCAAATACCATGTTTTTTCGTAATTTGTTTAACAGACCGAGAGAAACGGAGAGCAATATAGCAGCGAAAGCACCGAAAGCACCGGAGCCTGTGCAGATTCAGTTGCTAAAAGAAGAAGGATTGATTTCAAATGGCAGGGAAGCGTGGAGAGTGAAAGCAAAAAAGGGAGTTAAGCCCTATGATTTTATCGCTACCTGTATTTACAATGATATGGGCAGATGGAGAGTCATGGAAGCTACGGCGTCTTTAGAAGAAGGAACTTGTAAGGAAATAGACATACAGAAATTGTTATTGTACAATGGAAATGTTTGCTTTTTTATTAGATACACTTTTCGCAGCGATGATAAATATGCTTTTATTACTTGCAGAAAAGAAGGGGACAGGATTCGCTTTTCTAAACAGGATTTAGGCCGTTTTTGCCCGGAGATATTACAATGCATAGATAAAAACTGTAGTTTTGTGGTAATCGGGAATAAACTATATGGGATGAAAGGTTATTATTGCTACTGCCATGATTTTGTAACAGGAGAGACAAAAAAAGTGGAGATACCTTCCAGTGAAGGCTCATTATGGGGGGTTTTTTATTATAACGGATATCTGTATACAGGTGATCGTTTTGTATGTGATAAAGTGTATAGGCTGGATTTGGCAAATCCGGAAAAATCAGAAGGCATTGATCTGAAAAATGTTTCGTCCAGATCGTGGCCCTACCAGTGGGATGAAAATAATTTTATTTATAAAAACAGAATATACTCAAGGAAAGGAGATCTAAATTATCTTGACTTAAATGTTATGGAATTTGATATGCAGACATATTCGGGAGGGCTTGTATTCTTAGGGATGGTGTCAGATAGATATCTTTTGGTAAGCAATGATACTGACACAAACCAGGTTGTCAGAGGATACAGTTTGTATGATCTGGAAGAAAATCAGAGGATCATGTTTGACAAAAAGAGATTCCAATGTAAAGACTTAAAAGATCCCGACAAAAAGGTCATGATCGCTGTAAAAAATGTTGTATATATAGGAGAAACTGCAATTTTCTTTTATACAAAAGGAAAAAGAGTCAAGGAAGTTTTCTATAGTGCTGTACCGTTTCGTGAACTGAAGGACGGGACGGCTGCAGTTGTAGATTTTGAAATAGTAATTTAATCAATCGTGATATTTTCCTGACAGCGCAGGTGCAAAACAAGCAGGAATCTGCCCTGCCCGTTTTGCACCTGCAGCATCGGGAAATCAATGTCACCGAACCGCATCACTCCGCAACCGGAAATACTCCCGAATCCATCTCCCCGATTCACTGAGCTCCTCCGGACTCCACCCGGAGAGCCTGCCACAACCCGGAGCAATGGCACTGCTGCTCTCGGCCTTGTTGGCCAGATTCCAGCAGCAATAGCTGATCTGGTGCCGGTCTAAAAGCTCCAGCCACCGGGAGGTCTCATCAAAATTGTTTCCGCCGTTTCCGGAGGCGTCACAGGTGCCGAACTCGCTGACAAACACAGGCAGCCCCTGAGCAATGCAGGCTTCCAGCCGTTGACGGAGCCAGTCGGTGTGGGTATTGGCGTAAAAATGCAGAGCATACAAAAGATTGTCATATTCCAGAGGAGAGGCAGCTGCCTGGTCAATATCCTGGCTCCAGGTAGGCGTGCCTACGATGATCACCGCGTCCTCATCATTGGCCCGGATGACGGGAATCACTTCCCGGGCGTAGGCCTTGATGCTGTCCCAGGAGACGCCGGAGTTAGGCTCATTGCAGATCTCGTAGAGCACATTGTCATGATCCTTGTACAGGGCAGATATTTCCTTAAAAAATGCCAGTGCCTCAGTTTTGTGTACATGGGGGTCCCGGTCATTTAGAACATGCCAGTCGATAATCACATACATGCCAAGCTCTGTGGCATAGTCAACTCCCCTTTTTACAAGTGTTTTCAGCTCCTCCTGATTGCCTCCGCTGCAATAGCCGTTATATTCGTCTGTGTACATGGCCAGACGGATGCAGTTGGTATTCCAGTCGTCCCGGAGTGTGCAAAAGGTGTCCCGGCTTATATATTGGGGAAACCAGGCAATGCCATGGGTGGACATGCCGTAAAGCTGAAAGGGATTTCCGTGGCAGTCGGTCAGCCGGTTTTTCTCTACCTTCAGCTTTCCGTGAAGGGACGCCGGGGTGGAAACGGGGGCAGACTGGGTAAGAGCCCCCAGGGCATTGGCCGGCTGGACGGGACAAAGGGCGGATAGAAGCAGGACTGCTGATAAAAGACCTGCCAAATATCTTGTGTGTGCTTTTCTGCTTAGAATGTTCATGAAGAATACCTCCATAATAATTAATAATTTTTCGGTAAAAGAAAGAACTGCTTTTCCCCCACAGAAAGCAGTCCCTCCAGTCACGACCATAAACCGTTACATTATAAAGCTTTTCCTGGCATCCCCATACCAGATATAACGTAATCAGCACGGTGTGCATCTTACTGAGTAGAATATAACATTTTTTTTGCGATTAGTCAATAAAAATTGTGCAAAATACATTAAAAAAACAAAATATAAAAATAGAAGTGAGTAAAAATTTTCCTTGCAGCTCTCATACCTACATGCTATACTATATTCAAAGCAATGATTTCTGCGGTCGGCCCGTCAGAGCCATGAGACCGGTTTTGCAGCAATGCTGTGTCTGTGAGAGTTCTTATCTTTCTATGTGAAATCCTGCTTTTAAATCTACCAAAAAAGTGAAAAGCGGGAGGAGACAGAAATAACGCAGAAGCCGTTTTAAGGGTAAGCATTGCTGCAAATCAAATTTTATATAATAGGCTAAGAAGGGAGGCAGAAATGGATAACGCATTGAGAGAACTGTTTAAAGAGGAAATTGCCGAGGAGGAGAAAAAAGTACGGCAAACTTTACTGGGGGCAATTAACAATTTGATGACTAATATGAAATGGACTGCAGAGCAGGCTATGACGGCTATGAACATTCCAACGGAAGAATGGGGATTTTATAAATCAATGCTTTGATGGGATATAGCATGCTTTATAAAAAGCGCCTTTGTTGATGTTTAAATGAGAACCGTCAACAAAGGCGCTTTTTAGTTATGGCCAGAAAATGATTACATAAGAGCAAATTCCTAATACAACCTCTCCAAAAGCTTATGATCATTCAACTCCTTCGGAGCCTCAATGGATTTCCGGTCAATCTTGCCATTAAGGTTGCGGGGGAAGGAGTCCAGCTGGATTAAGCAGGTGGGAACCATATAGTAGGGGATTCGTTCCTTCAGGCGTTCCTTGATTGCTTTCACATCCAGCTTTTCATCCGCCGTAAAATAAGCGCACAGAACATTGCAGCCGCCATTGTCCATAAAGGCTTTTGCCGCCACCTCCTTTACGGGGGCACACTGGAGAATGGCATATTCCACGGCGGTGTTCTCCACGCGGAAGCCGCGGATCTTGTACACATTGTCCTTGCGGCACACGTAGAGCAGACTGCCGCCCCCCACGTCCTTTAAGATGTCGTTGGTCTTAAAGACCCGCTCGTAGCCGGGCTCCCGGGAAAAGGGATTGGGGATGTAGTGGCTCTTTGTGAGCTCCGGGAGCTTGTAGTAGCCGCGGCTGACCTGGGGGCCGGCCAGCCAGAGCTCCCCGGGCTCTCCGGGGGCCACCGGCCGTCCGTCATCTCCCACCAGGTAGCCCTTCAGCCAGGGATTTACCTTTCCCACCGGGTAAAAGCCGTCCGTGTCATACTGGGAGATATCGCAGTGGGCGATCATGGAGCACATTTCCGAGGCCCCGTAAACATTGAAGATTTTAAACGGAGCTTTGTTCAGATTCCGCACCGGCTCGCTGCCTACCAAAAGCAGGCGGAGAGGGATCTCCTCTAGGGCGGAAAAATCCATGGAAATCAACTTTCTTGCCATATGGGGAGGGAGAAAGGTAATGCGGATGGTGTGTGTCTTATAGTAGTCCACCAGAGCATCAATGCTCTTGCGGATGGCGCCTGGTATAATGTAGGCGGCAGCGCCTACAGCCAGGCCGGAGAAAATATCGCTGACGGCAGCCACAAAGCCCAGGCCGGGAAAGATACCGTAGTGGTCTCCCCTGCGGACGTTAAAGATCTGGAAATCATACATGGAGGCAATCACGTTCTTATGTTCCAGCATGACGCCCTTGGGCTTTGAGGTGGAGCCGGAGGTGTAGATGAGAAGGGCCAGTCCCTCATTCTCGGAAAGATCCAGGGGCGAAAGATCATGGCGCCTTGGCACATCCTGCCACCATTTGGCATCCAGGATAAAACGGCAGCCACATTCCTGGAGAATGGCGGCTTCTCTCCTGGGAGGATATGCCTTATCCAGATAGACGTAGGCCCCGCCGGCCTTCCATATACCAAGAATCCCGGCTATGGTTTCGATGGAACGTCCCGTGCGGATGGCTACAATCTCTTCCTTTTCAAGGCCGTCCTCCACCAGCTTGTGAGCTGCTGCCTCTGCCAGGGAAAGAAGCTCTCTGTAGGTGACAGACCGGCCCTCACAGTACACGGCAGTTTCCTCCGGATAAGCAGAGACAGTATCGCAGAACACCTTGCAAAAGGTGCTCCGCGATACCTCCTCTCTGTGTTCGATCAAATAATCAGAACGATTTATATCTTCATACGTTTTTTTCATTCTCATACGCTTCCGTTATCATCGGCACAATCTCAAACAGGTCTCCTGTCAATCCGTAGTCTGCAACCTCGAAAATCGGCGCCCGCGGATTTTTGTTGATGGCAATAATCGTATCAGAGGACTGCATTCCGGCCAGGTGCTGAATGGCTCCGGAAATGCCGCAGGCCACATAGATTTTGGGTTTGACCGTGGTTCCGGTCTGGCCTACCTGGTGGGAATGGTCAATCCAGCCGGCGTCCACAGCGGCACGGGAAGCTCCCACCACGCCTCCCATGGCGTCTGCCAGCTTTTTGATTACGTCAAAGCCCTCGGCAGAGCCCAGGCCTCTTCCTCCGGCCACTATAACTTCCGTATCCGTAAGGGAGACAACCTCCTTGACGCTCTTTACAATGTCCAGGACCTTGGTTCGCACGTCTGAGTCCTCCAGACGGACATTCACATGAATGATTTCACCGGTTCTGCTATCATCCGGCTCCAGCTTCTGCATGACACCCGGACGGACGGTAGACATTTGAGGGCGGTGGTTGGGGCAGACAATGGTTGCCATCAGATTTCCGCCAAAGGCCGGGCGGGTCTGCATGATCTTTTTGTCCTCCGGGTCGATTTCCAGCTTCGTGCAGTCAGCAGTCAGACCAGTGTTGACTCTGGCGGCCACTCTGGGAGCCAGATCTCTTCCGATATGGGTGGCGCCGTAGAGGAGAATCTCCGGTTTGTACTCTTCAATGGCATCGGAGATGACCTTGGTGTGGGCATCTGTGGTGAAGTTTTCCAGCAGCGGATGCTCCGCCAGATATACCTTGTCAGCGCCGTAGCGGATCAGCTCATCGGCCAGTCCGGCCACATCCTTACCTAAAAGAATAGCACACAGTTGAGTTCCAATCTCATCGGCCAGCTTCCTGCCCTCACCCAACAGCTCCTTTACCACAGGGGTAATCACTCCCTGTCTCTGTTCTGCATATACCCAGACATTCTTGTATTGACTCAAATCCATGATATACCTCCTGTATGTACATTAAATGATATGTTTTTCTTTGAGACTTTCCATCAGCTGTGCCACCTGGTCTTTGGCGCTTCCGTTAAGCATCACGCCAGCTCCCTTTGGTTCAGGGGTGAAGGAGCGGAATACCTTGGTGGGGGAAGCCTTTAAGCCCACCTTTTCCTGGGGAACATCCAGATCCTGAAAACCCCAGACCGTAATATCCTTTTCATAGGCATCATATATGCCTTTCATGGTCATGTACCTGGGCTTGTTAAGCTCCTTGATGGTGGTCAGGAGACAGGGTGTTTTTACGCTGACAACCTCATATCCGTCCTCTAGCCGGCGCTGAACCACCACCTCATTCCCTTTCAGTTCAAAGCTCTGCACATAGGTGATCTGGGGGATATTAAGCTTCTCGGCGATCTGAGGCCCTACCTGGGCGGTGTCACCGTCTATAGCCTGACGGCCGGCAAAGATAATGTCAAAGCTGCCGATTTTGGCCAGGGCAGAGGAGATAGCATTGGAGGTGGCCCAGGTATCGGAGCCTCCGAATTCTCTGCCGCTCACTAAGATCGCCTCGTCAGCGCCCATGGCCAGACATTCTCTCAGCATGGTCTCCGCCTGGGGCGGTCCCATGGAAACCACGGTCACAGTCACATCCTCATAGGTATCTTTTAACTTTAAAGCTTCTTCCAATGCATTGGCGTCATCGGGATTTAAGATGCTTTCCACTCCATCCCGGATCAGCGTGCCCTTAACGGGATCTATTTTTACTTCATTTGTATTAGGAACCTGCTTTGCACAAACTAATACTTTCATTTTGTCCTCCTTGTCATACTTTTATTGTAACAGACGGGTCGTTTTTATTTTCCCAAAACGTGGTTGGCGATAACCACTCTCTGAATCTCTGAGGTTCCCTCGTAGATTGCCACCAGTCTGGCATCCCGGAACATGCGCTCAATGGGATAATCTTTCATGTAGCCATAGCCGCCGTGAAGCTGCAGGGCCCGGTAGGCAATATTGTTGCAGAGGTCGCCGCAGTAATACTTGGCCATGGCTGCATTTTTGGAGTAAGGAAGCCCTGCATCCTTGAGCTCGGCAGCATGATATACAAGCTGTCTGCCGCACTCCACCCGGGTGGCCATGTCGGCAATCTCAAACTGGGTGTTTTGAAGCTTGGAAATGGGACGGCCGAACTGTACCCGCTCCTTCACGTACTTGATGGCCTCATCCAAGGCGCCCTGAGCAATGCCAAGTCCCTGGGTGGCAACCGTGATCCTTCCGGAATCCAGGGTTGTCATACAGATTTTAAAGCCCTGCCCCTCTTTGCCCAAAAGATTTTCCTTGGGAACACGGACATTTTCAAATATCAGGTCACAGGTGGGAGAGCCGTGCATACCCATCTTTTTCTCCACAGCACCCCGGGAGAAGCCTTCCCAGGCAGATTCCACAATAAAGGCGCTGATGCCCTTGACGCCCTTAGCGGAGGGGTCGGTCTTGGCAAACACGGTTACAAAATCACAGTCCGGTCCCTGGGTGATGAAGCATTTGCGGCCGTTTAGAATATAGTAGTCTCCGTCCTTTTCTGCTGTGGTGGTGATGGCTGCCGTGTCGGAACCGGCTCCCGGCTCCGTGATGGCAAAGGCGCCAGTCATGGTGCCCTCGGCCAAGGCCCGCAGGTATTTCTGCTTCTGCGCCTCATTGCCGAACAGCATCAGGGATCCGCCGGACAGGGAATTGGGCATCAGCTGGGAAGAGGCGCTGGCGTCTACCCGAGTAAATTCCTCCGTCACAATGGTGGCAGACACCGTGTCTCCGCCGCAGCCGCCGTACTCTTTGGGGATGGTGACGGCGTGGAAGCCACAGGCGATAATCTTGTCATGAAGCTCTTTTGGATATACGCCGGTCTCATCAATCTGAGCGGCATAAGGTGCAATCTCATTTTCTGCAAATTCTCTTGCAAGCTTTCTGATCATTTCATGTTTTTTGCTAAGCATTCCTTTTCCTCCTGAATGACTACGATTTGTTTCCGTAATGGTTTAAGCGGCAACGGTTCAGACAACTTTTGGACCGTTGCCTTAAGTGAACAACAATTATTTTTTCTCCTTGACGTCCATGATTTTTTTCAGGCCGCCCCAGGTCTCGTTAAAGATCTCCGCCGGCATCTGGGTTAAATCTTTGCTGATAATCGGGGAAAATTCCATCTGGTCCAGAATATCCTTCTGCAGATCGATTCCGGGAGCAATCTCTGTCAGCAGAAGTCCCTCCTTGGTGAGCTCAAACACACAGCGCTCGGTCACGTAGAGGATTCTCTTTCCCATATCTAAGGAGGCCTCGCCGTTAAAGGAGATCTGCTCGATCTCATTGACGAACTTTTTGCTGTTACCTTCCTTTATTACCTTGATATGTCCGTCACCGATCTCATACTGAGGGCCTTCGCCCTTTTTGAGACCGCCGGTGAAGGTAGCGGCAAATACCACCGTGCTGGCGCCGCCGGCCACATTCAAAAAGCCTCCTACGCCCATGCCCTCGCCGTAGCGCTTGCTCACATTGACATTGCCGTTGGGTCCCACCTGAAGAACACCCAAAACACCCAGATCCAGAGCCCCTCCGTCATACAAATCAAACTCATCGGCCATCTCAATAGTAGCCTCCGCATTCCAGCAGCATCCAAAGTCATGGCTGCTGGCCGGCACGCCGCCGATTCCCCCTGCCTCTGTGGTCAGCGTAATGTCCTCCCCGCAGCCTTCCTCCGCAGCAACCGAGGAGACGGCCTCCGGAATCCCCACGCCCAGATTGACAATGGCTCCCTTGGTGAGCTCCATGGCAGCTCTTCTGGCAATGATTTTTCTGGCGCTGAATTTCTCCACCGGAATTGCGTCCAGAGGAATCCGAATCTCTCCGGAGAATACAGGATTATAATAGGTCTTTGAGGTCTGCCAGTGATATTCTGGTTTGGATACAAATACATAGTCCACCAAAATACCGGGAACAATCACATCTCTCGGCTTGATGCTTCCGGCCTCCACAATATTTTCCACCTGGCAGATGACAATACCGCCGCAGGATCTGGCTGCCGCCGCCGCCGAGTACTGTCCCAGCTTATAGCCTTCCTTATAGCAGGTAATATTTCCCTTGGTATCGGCAATTGTTCCGCGAATCAGGGTCACATCCAGCTTAGGAAGCTTGTAGCGAAGCCATTCCTCCCCGCCAATCTCCAGAAGCTCTACCAAAGGCTCTGCAGCCTTGGCCTTTTCGTTCATGCAGCCTCCCTCTATCCGGGGATCCATCATACTTTTGAGACCGATCTTTGTGATAACACCTGGAGTGTGGGCCGCTATATGGCGACACATAACGGACATTACGCCCTGGGGAAAATTAAAGATCTCTCCCAGATTGTCGCCGCTGAATTTGGTCATGGCAGGTCCGCAGCCGGTCAGATGGCCGCCCACCCCTCTTTTCAGAAAGCCCTCATGGGCTGCATGGGCCAGACCTCTGTCTCCCCGGTTGCCTGTGGCGGACTGCCAGTACATGGTAAGATCTCTGGGATGGCCGGTTTCAAGAAAGCTCTTTTCCAGCTCAATGAGAGCTTCCTCGGCAAAGCCGCCTAAGGTGATGCCAGTGTACATGATTGTGTCGCCATCATGAATCAGCTCGCTGACCTGATCGGAACGTATAATCTTCATAAAATGTTCTTCCTTTCTGAATATTTAGCTGAACCAATACCTTCTTACTATTTTTTAAGAGCAATAAGTATGCCAGTTTGTAAAAATGAATAAATTTTGTTTTTTAGAGAAGAAAATAAAAATTTCAGGCCCGGAAAACAGGATATTTCTTTGATTTTTTTCCGTATTCTAAAGAAAAACAGGCTGAGGAACCGAAATGAATCACCGGATCGGCACCTCTGCCTGTGTGGTTTTTTACAGAAAAATATACAAGACATTTTCTGTGTGTATATTTTGTAGACAGTTATTTTGTTACTGTTCACACCATGACTAATCACTTTGCCGATTAGTCATGAGCCAGTACAGTTATGGGGCCAAAGCATATGCCCCGGTCCGCACGACCTTTCGGTCGGTTCTGGACAAGCGCCACTGGCGCTTAGAACCGCCGCAGGCGATTTTAAATGGGCATATGCTGTTACGTTCACAGGGTACCTGTGAACAGTAACGTTATTTTAAACCGTATTTTTCCAGTTTTTCGTAGAAGGAACGCCGGGAAAGTCCCAGCTCATTGATGGCAATGCTTTTGTTACCTTTGTTTCTTTCCAGAGCATCCCGGATCATCTGTCTTTCCAGTTCCTCAATGGCATCCTTAAGCCGCCGGGGGCCGGAGGGCTCCTTCTCTTCCTTGTAGAAATCTCCCCGCAGATACTGGGGCAGATCTTTGATTTCGATAATATTGCCGCTGCGGACGATCATGGCAAATTCAATGACATTCTGAAGCTCCCGCACATTGCCGGGCCAGTCATTTTCCTCCAGTATCCGCGTGACGCCCGGAGTAAGATCCGTGTTCTCATCTCCGCCATAATGCTTGATAAAGTACCGCACCAAAGGCATGATATCCTCTCTCCGCTCCCTCAGGGGCGGAATGCAGATGGGAACCACATGAAGCCGGTAATACAAATCTCCTCGAAATTCCTTTTTTTCCACCATCTCTTCCAAATTTCGGTTGGTGGAGGCGATGACACGCACATCCAGCTTGATGGTTTTTGTGCCGCCGACCCGCTCCAGCTCCTTTTCCTGAAGAACCCGGAGAAGCTTGGCCTGCATGGAAAGGCTCATATCGCCGATCTCATCTAAAAGAATGGTTCCCTTGTTGGCCAACTCAAATTTGCCCAGCTTTCCTCCACGCTTGGCTCCGGTGAAGGCCCCGTCTTCATAGCCAAACAGCTCACTCTCCAAAAGATTTTCCGGAATAGAGGCGCAGTTGACCTTGATCATAGGCCGGTCCTTACGGGGGCTGGCTCCGTGGATGCACTTGGCCATTACCTCCTTGCCCACACCGCTTTCTCCCTGAATGAGCACCGTACAGCTTGTGGGAGACACCTTGGCCGCCAGCTCCAAGGATCTCTTTAGGTTTCGGTTGAGGCTGATGTAGGATTGAAAGGAGATGGGAAGCTCGGCCGTTTCCAGCTGGGAAGCCAAGTATTGAACCATCTCCTTTGATTTCTGCAGGCGTCTTGTAAGACGCACGATCTCCGTCACATCTTTAAAAATAGCACACGCGCCGATTTTTTTCCTCTGTGAGTCATAAAGGGGAAATGCATGGCCGATAGAATCGATATTTAATGACTGGATATATTCCATAGCTTCCGGGCCATCCTGCGGCGTTTCGGCATCCTTTAAAGAATCCAAATGCAGGGGAAGGGCCGGCTCCTTATAGCCCTTTTTGCCAGCCGGCTCTTCACCGGAGGGGAGGAGAACAACGCTCTCCTCCATCACCCGCAAAAGCTTGGCCTGTGGCTCTATGTCGTAAAGGCTTCGGCCTAAAAGCCGCTCCGGCTTGACACGCATACATTCTGCATAAAAACGGTTGATGTAGACTACGATTCCCTCGCAGTCTATGACAATGACTGCGTATTCCATGTTTTCCAGGATATCCAGCAGGGTGCCCAGTTCCCAGCGCTTAAAGTACTTTGTGGTTTTGAGTCTTGATTCTAAAGTCATTCGTTTCTCCCTTGGTGAGTGATTGGTAAAAAAGTTGTTAATTTTTTCTCAACATAGGTTTATTATAGCTGTTTTTTTGTTGGAATTCAATGATTTAAATAGGCAGTTAATCAACGACAAAAATTCAGGGTACTGAAATCAGTACCCCGAATTTTCACGGGAGATCTCTGCAAATCGTGATATAAGCTAAGCAGATAAACACTTTTGTGGTTTGGCGTGTAGTTAAATTATACAATACCAAACTGAGCGATAATGGAAAGGAACACTGCCACGATGAGAGGAATCACTACGGAGCAGACACCCATGGGGCGGTAGCCTACCTTGTGGGGAAGTCTTGCCTGGGTCAGCTCGTTGATGATGGTGCCGTTGCTGGGAAGAGAGTCAAGCCCTCCGGAGCAAATGGTGGAAATACGATGAACAACCTGGGGATTCATGGCCAGTCCGCCTTCGGACACAGGGCCGATAAATCGGTTGGCCAACGCATTCAGAGCGATGGTCAGACCGCCTGCGGAAGAGCCGGCCACACCGGCAGCCACATTTACGGCGACAACCACCTGGAACTCGCCAGGTCCCGGAATGTTGTTCAAGGCGCCGCAGATGATGGCAAAGCCCGTGGTGGCTCCCACAACAGAGCCAAAGGCGATAACCATGGATGCGGTACACACGGAGTTGATGGACTGCATAGCGCCCCGCTTAAAAGTCTCGATCTTGGCACCCAGTCTTTTCCAATAAATAATATAACCTATAATAATACCGAAAGTTGCGGAAATATATACGGGCTGTTTTAACACATTCAGGCATACGATCAGCACGATAGAGGGAATCAGGCAGGTGATGATATTCATCTCCTTGAAATTCTCGTCCTCCTGCATCAGATTGACCTTGGCGATCTCTTCGCCTGTGGGAAGAAAGCCTTCATGGTTTTTCTCAACCTGGGTAATCTCCCATTTAAAGTAGATACCAGCCAGGATGATTGCCAGCAGACACCCGATCAGGCCCAGCACGGGAGCAGCCATGGCATTGGTTCCCAGGGCCTCGCCGGCGATTACATTATTTACGGAGGGAGAGCCTGGCGCCATGGTCAGAGCCAGCACACCGGCGCCCAGAATATTCACGCCATAAAGCCTCCACGGCACGTCCAGCTCCTGAAACATTTCCTTGGCGATTGCAATGACTGTGAAGAAAGCAACAAACACACTTACACCGCCGTAGCCTAAAATGAAGGAGAGAGCTGCCAGGGACCAGAGAGCCATGAGCTTCTCCCGCCCGGGGAATTTTCTGGCAATGCGGCCAAATTTCAATCCAATGGATTTCGCCGCGCCGCTGTCGCCCATCATGGCTCCAAAGATGGCGCCGGTGAACATGGTCAGGAAATATTTTTGAATAAATCCGGCCATACCTTCCATGTAAGCGCCGCTCATGCCCGCCGCCACATCCATGCCGCTGAAGATCAGCACAAGGATGGAGACCAAAGGCGCAACGATAACCGCGGGAATCCCCTTGTAACATGTGTAGATCAATAGTGCCACTGCCAGAAGAATACCTATGATGCTTATCATTTCTTTACCCCCTTTAAGGTGAGACGCCGGGCAGCGGCCGCAAGCTCTTCCCGTGCGATAAAAGAACAACCGCCGTTGCCTCCCTTGTCTCTGTTAATTTATCAACAATATTAAAGAGCAAGTTCCCTGCCAATTTTTTTCTCTCCCGAAAAAGCCTTAAAAAGTAAGAAAAACTATATTTTTTTCTCGGATTTAAAAAATATGTATGTTTAATATACACTTTTGCTCTTAAACATTGTATCCTTTCTGCACAACGCTGTATATTTTTTGCACATTTTCAACATATAGACAGGATATCATTGTGCGATTTGTCATAATCATGTAAAACAATATCATCATATTATATAATTTAGACACAGAGGCATTCAGCCTTGGAAAACGGGCCACCTTCCTCCCCGTTTTCCAAGGCGTACCCCTTGAAACAATCTATCTGTACAACAAAATCCTTTAGTTACAAGTAGTCCCCATATCAGCAGCAATATACGCGCCAGTAATAATACTTGATGCATCAGAAGCCAGGAACACAGCCACGGCAGCGATCTCTTTGATCTCCCCCAGCCGCTTCAAAGCTGTTTTTGCCAGAATCTGTTCCCGAACTCTGGGAATGGCCAAAGGAGCTTCATTGATTGCAGTGGGAACATATCCCGGGCAGATGGCATTGGCTGTGATTCCATAGCGGCCCCACTCCATAGCCTCTGTCTTGGAAAGGCTGATCACACCAGATTTGGAGGCGCAGTAGGCAGCGATATTCTTGGTTCCCACCAGGCCGCCGGCAGAAGAAATGTTGATCACCCGTCCCTTGATTTCCTTTTCAATCATAACCTTGGCAGCCTCCGCGCCGCAGATGAATACGCCCTTTAAATCCGTATCCACCACCTCATCCCACTCGTCATCGGTCATTTCCACCACTCTCTTGGTAATTCCGATACCGGCGTTGCAGACCATAATATCCAGTTTGCCGAAGGCCTCAACGGTTTTCTTTATCATGGCCTGGACCTCATCACGGTTTCTGACGTCAGCCTTGAAGCCGATGGTCTCGCCTCCCATCTCATTGATTTCCCCGGAAACCCGGTCGCAGTCAGCCTGGTCTAAGCCGTTGATGACCACCTTGGCGCCGTAGGCGCAGAAGGCCACAGCCATACCATAGCCGAGACCGGTACAGCTTCCGGTGATAATGGCGACCTTTCCTGTAAGGTCAAATGCAGGGATCTCAAAAGGTGTGTTTTTCAGTTCGATCATGGTTTTATATCTCCTTTTCTATAAAATAATTAATTTGTTTTGGCAGGAAGATTCAGGAAACCGGCAAGCCGGGGGCCCATGAACCGTCCCACATATTTGGAAAACCAGCCAATCATGACGGCTGAGATCAGAGTGCCCTCTCTCACGCCTTCCACTCTCCTTAAGAATACAAGAGAGATTACAAGAGCCAGCGCCACCATAGAGGAATCAAAAATAATCTTGCAGGTGCCAAAATCCTTTTTGGTCAGCCGTTCAATACAAACGGCCACCCCTTCCCCGGGCAGCATGCCGAAATCCGACATAACCACTCCGCACACGCCCACAGCCAGGACAAAACAGCCAAAGATCAGATACGCCAGCCGGGCCACGTAGGACTGCGGGATAAAACCGCCGAACAGGATGCCGGTCAAATCAATCAGCACCGCAAAGACAGAGCTTAAAATAAACTGGGTGAGAAACTTTCTCAGGGTGTATTCCTTGCCAAGGACTACCTTCTGTATTACATAAAGAATGGCGTTTAAGTACATGGTGCAGGTACCCAGAGACTGTCCTACCACAAAAGAAAATGCAAAGGGAGCACTTGTGATCGGTGAGATCCCCAGATTGCATACCTTGACTACGGTGATTCCGGCCGCATAGATAAATGAGCCAATGAGACAAACAATAATTTTTCTGATCAGATATTTATTCATCTGATACCCCCTTTACCTTTTTGATGTACTTTTGGAACTTCTTTTGTTGTTACTGTAAACAGTAACCTTTTGCTCCTTGTTTCTAAACAGAAACTTTATTTGCACCTGTCTGTGCCATTTGCTCTGTCCGCAGTTTTCCGCACGTAAAGGACGACTCCTCTGCATGATTAAAACAGCAAATTTTGTGCCAAAAGCATCACATCCAGGTTACGTTGAGATCTTTTCTGGGAGCGCTTCGCAGATAAGTAATATCGGTATAGCCAATGCCGATGGCATTGACCAGACATTCATCTTCCTGCACTCCCAATCCCTTTCGCAGCAATTTATCTGCCTCAAAGGCATCGCCGAAAAATCCATTGACACAGGAGCCAAGGCCTTCTGTCTCACACAAAAGCTGGATATAGGCGGTTGCCAGTCCTCCGTCTTTTCTCACATTAAAGCCCTCTTTCCGGTTGCCGATAATCAGAAGAATCACAGGCGCCCCGTAGAAGAGCTCATCCCGCCCGTTTTCACTTTCCTGACAGATCCTCTTAAAGGCGGGAGCATAAAAGCCGCCGTTCTCGGCCAGACTTCCCAGGATTTTTGCGGCCTGTCCGGCCAGTTCGCCTGCCCGGTCCATGACGGCAATGTAGCGCAGCGCCTGGCGGTTTCCGCCGGTTCCGGCAAAACGGGCTCCGTCTAAGATTTTTTCAATCACGGCCTTGCCCGGAACCTTCTTATTATAGGAACGGATACTTCTGCGAAATTTCATCCGGTTGAGAAGCCCATCGGTTGTGGCCAGCTCCAGGCCCTCTGACCATTCCAGAGACTCCCGGTTGTCATAACAGTCCATCTCAATGGCGCTTACAGGGCAGCGGGCCATGCAGTGCCCGCAGGAGATGCATCGCTTTTCTCCCTTAAAAAAGGCCTTGCCGTTTTGAAGCCGGATGCAAAACATAGAACATTCCTTTACGCAGGTTCCACAGCCAGTACATTTCTCTTCATGGATAATAATCATAAGATGCCTCCTTTGACAATTAAAAATTTTTAAAAATTTTCTTATCCCATTGTAACAGCAAGTATTATGCCAGCATTTATGGCGGTGAATTTGTATACTTTTCATACAACGGAACCGGACAGCGTGTGGTTTTTATACAAAAAATCTCAATTGGCCGGGCTATAAGCCGGCAGATTAGCGTTTTATTTCTGGCATGATATTTGCTCATTAATTTTGGTGTAAGGAATTTAATAAACAAGAGAAATGAGAAGAAAGGAAGGAAAACAAAATGGCGGTTGGAACCTACGAACAGTACAAAGAGCGTCTTCTGAAAATGAAGCCCAATGTATATCTGAACGGCAAATGTGTGGACCGTTCAAACGGAAAAGAAGGAGAGGAGAGGGATCTGGCCGACTGGATCAAGGGCGGCACCTATGTAATGAAGCAGTGCTACGATGTGGCCAATGATCCCAGATACGCGGATGTGTGTGTGACTACCTCCCATATTAACGGGGAGACCATTAACCGATGCACTCATATCCATCACAGCATGGACGACCTGCTAAAAAAGCAGCTGATGACCCGCCTCATCTGCCAGCACGTAGGGGGCTGTATGCAGCGGTGCATGGGAACAGATGCCATGAACGCTCTGTATTCCGTGACCTATGACTGTGATGAGGCCTGCGGGACAGAGTACCATCAGAGACTTTTAAAATACATTGAATACTGTCAGAAATACGACCTGGTTTGCAACTGTGCTCAGACAGATGTGAAGGGCTCCCGCAATCCCAAATACAAGAGAGCGCATATGCAGCCGGATCCGGATTCCTTTGTTCATGTGGTGGAGACCGATGTGGACGGAATCGGCGTGGACGGAAAGCCCTGTAAGGGAATCATTGTCCGGGGAGCAAAAATCTGCAACTCCTGCGCCCCCTATGTGGATGAGATTATTGTGAACCCCACCAAGTTTATGAGCCAGGATGACAGTGACTATGCAGTGGCCTTTGCTCTTCCGGCGGACTGGGACGGCATTAAGCTGATGGCCCTTCCGGGACTCCATCACAAGAGAACCCATTTGGATGCTCCCTACGCAAAGATCGGCGATGTGGAGAGCCTGACCATTTTTGACAACTGCTTTGTGCCCTATGACCGGGTGTTTATGTGCGGCCGTGACAATGAAGGGGTGGCCCGCTATGCCGGATATCTGGCATTGATGTTTGCCCACTACCATCGTCATTCCTACACCGGTTGTAAGACGGCCGTGTCCGAGGTGATTGCGTCACAGGCCGCTCTGGTGGCGGATGTCAATGACATTGCAAGAGAATCTCATGTGCGGGAGAAGCTGTGCGATATTATCCAGACTGCGGAGCTGGTGTTTGCGGCAGGAGAGGCGGCCGCCCATCACGCAATCCAGTTCCCCTCAGGGCAGTGGGTGCCGGATGAGGTGCTGACCAACGCAGGACGCCGGTTGGCCGGGCACAACATGTACCATGAGTATGAGACCTTAGCAGACTTAACAGGCGGTGTCTGTGCGTCCCTTCCCACAGAGGAGAGCTTCTTTGCCCCGGAGACCGCGGAGCTGTGCAACAAATATATCCGCCGCAATCCGGCTTACAGCGCGGAGGATACCCACCGGGTAATGCGAATGATGGAGAATAAGCTGTGCGATTCCTATGAGGCCGCCCAGGCAGTTGCCGGTGTGCACGGCGGAGGATCGCCGCTCATGGAGACAATCACCCTGATGAGCCGTTATGATCTGGAGGAATTAAAGAAGATTGCCAAGTATCTGGCAGGAATTCCCGGATATGAGAAGTGCCCCCGCTATGAGCGCAGCGCTCACACGGCAACCCCCAGAGCCATGCTGGCTAAGTTTGATGCCATGGCGGCGAAGAAGGAAGCAAAATAAGGGGCAGGAAAAAGATAATCCAACACTTCTGCACAGAGGTGCTTAAGAAGCGTCTAAATATAAATCAAGAAAAGGAAGGTAAAAAGTTATGGCAATTGGTACATATGAGCAGTATAAAGAACGTCTTTTGAAAATGAAGCCCAATGTGTATATGAACGGCAAATGTGTGGACCGGTCTAACGGCAAGGAAGGAGCAGAGAGAGATCTGGCTGACTGGATCAAGGGCGGCACCTATGTGATGAAGCAGTGCTATGACACAGCCAATGACCCGGATTACGCGGATGTATGTGTGACCACCTCCCACATTACCGGAGAGAAGATCAACCGCTGCACCCATATTCACCACAGCCAGGAGGATTTGTTAAAGAAGCAGCTGATGACCCGTCTCATCTGCCACCGCGTGGGGGGCTGTATGCAGCGGTGTATGGGAACCGATGCCATGAACGCTCTGTTCTCCGTCACCTATGACTGTGACGAGGCATGCGGTACAGAATATCATCAGAGACTTTTAAAATACATTGAGTACTGCCAGAAATATGACCTGGTATGCAACTGCGCCCAGACCGATGTAAAGGGTTCCCGCAATCCTAAATATAAGAGAGCTCACATGCAGCCGGATCCGGACTCCTTTGTCCATGTGGTAGAGACCGATGTGGACGGAATCGGCGTGGACGGAAAGCCCTGCAAGGGAATCATTGTCCGAGGCGCCAAGATCTGCAATTCCAACGCGCCGTATGTGGATGAAATCATTGTGAACCCCACCAAGTTTATGGGGCCCGATGACGCGGACTATGCTGTGGCATTTGCCCTTCCCGGCGACTGGGACGGAGTAAAGCTGATGGCGCTTCCTGGACTGCACCACAAGAGAACTCATCTGGAAGCTCCCTTTGCCAAGATCGGTGACGTGGAGAGCCTGACCATTTTTGACGACTGCTTTGTTCCCTATGACCGTGTGTTTATGTGCGGCCGTGACCATGAAGGAGTGGCCCGCTACGCCGGCTACCTTGCCCTGATGTTTGCCCATTATCATCGCCATTCCTACACCGGCTGTAAGACTGCCGTGTCCGAGGTAATCGCGTCCCAGGCCGCGTTGGTAGCGGATGTCAATGATATTGCAAGAGAGTCTCATGTGCGGGAGAAGTTGTGCGATATTATCCAGACCGCGGAGCTGGTGTTTGCAGCAGGGGAAGCCTCTGCCTATCATGCCATGCAGTTCCCCTCCGGACAGTGGGTGCCGGATGAGGTGCTGACCAACGCGGGGCGCCGACTGGCCGGACATAATATTTATCATGAATATGAGACCCTTGCCGACTTGACCGGCGGTGTCTGTGCGTCTCTGCCCACGGAGGAGAGCTTCTTTGCCCCGGAGACCGCGGAGCTGTGCAATAAATATATCCGCCGGAATCCGGCCTACAGCGCGGAGGACACCCATCGGGTAATGCGGATGATGGAGAATAAGCTTTGTGATTCCTACGAGGCCGCCCAGGCAGTTGCCGGAGTGCACGGCGGCGGTTCTCCGCTGATGGAGACCATCACCATGATGAGCCGTTATGACCTGGAGGAGTTAAAGAAGATTGCCAAGTATCTGGCAGGACTTCCCGGATATGAGGAGTGCCCCAGATATGAGCGCAGCGCCAAGACGGCAACCCCCAGAGCCATGCTGGCAAGATTTGATGCCATGGCAGCAGCCAAGAAGGAGCAAAAGTAAGAAAAACAGTGTACCGAACAGGTCAGAAGGGGCGCGGCTTTTGCTGCGCCCCCTCTTTCCTCCTAAAAGCGGTAGCAGAATCCAAGAGAAAGGAAAAAGGAATGGACGAGGAACTCAGAAGAGATGTTGAGGCTGTTTTGAATTTGTTTGTACGCCCCCAGCTCTCCAACCACGGAGGCGGGCTGGAGGTGGTGGATCTGGACGAGGATGGGATTCTCTGGGTTGAGATGCAGGGAGAATGTGCTGGATGTCCGTCAGCAGACGACACGGCAAAGGGCCTGGTTCAGAAGGAGTTAGTTACCAGGATTCCTCAGATCAAGGGTGTGGAAATCGATTCCGGCATCAGTGACGAGATCATTGAGGAGGCCATGAAGCTTTTTACCCACCGTCAGAAGCAGTAGATGAGGGAAGCCATGATGAAAACACGAATAACCGAAATGCTGGGAATCACCTTTCCGATCATCCAGGGAGGAATGCAGTACGTATCCTATCCGGAGCTGGCGGCTGCCGTCTCCAATTCCGGGGGTATGGGAACCATCAACGCGACTCTTTACAGCAGCGGGGAGGAGTTTAAGGACGCTATCCGCAAGATGAAGTCTCTGACAGACAAGCCCTTTTGCGTGAACATGAGCCTTCTGCCGGATGTGAAGGTGGGAGATGAGCTTCGATATTATATTCATATCTGCGCTATGGAAGGGGTAAAGGTGATTGAGACCGCAGGCACCAAGCCGGATAAGCTGACCCCGCTGATTCACGATGCCGGGATTCTTCATATACATAAGGTACCGGCTACCCGGTATGGCCTGAGCGCGGAAAAATGCGGAGTGGATGCGGTCACGGCGGTGGGATATGAATGTGGCGGTCATCCGGGAATGGACGGCATCGGAACCATGGTTTTGGCCAATGAGGCGTCCCGGTCACTCAAGATTCCGGTGATAGCCGGAGGGGGGATTGTGGACGGGAGAGGCATTGTGGCAGCCCTGGCTCTGGGAGCGGAGGCAGTGATTATGGGCACGCGCTTTCTGGCCTCCCAAGAGGCGCCTGTCAGCGAGAATCATAAGCAATGGCTTTTAGAGGCCACGGAAAAGAGCACGGTGCTTATTCAGAAATCTATCCGCAATATGATGCGGGCGGCCGACAATCAGGCGGCCAGGGAATGTCTGAGGCTGGAGGAAAAGGGCGCCTCTCTTGAGGAGCTGATGACTGTTATCTCCGGAAAGCGGGGACGGGATGCCTATGCTTCCGGGTGGGTGGACAGCGGCATATTCCCAGTGGGAACCGGCTGCAGCCTTATAAAGGAGATAAAGCCTGTGGAGGATATTATGAGAGAGCTGGTGCAGGAGATGGAGGAGACTACAGAAAGGCTTGGGAAAATCCTGCCTTTGTAGCAATCGAAAAATTTCATGCTGAAATTTTGCAGACGGGATAAATTTGTAACAGTTCAGGCGGGTATCTTCTTGCCCGTCTGCGCCGGACAAGAAGCATCGGATGGACATCCGATGTGAAATTTGACATGAGTTTTGACTTACAAGCAAGCTTGACGCTCAAAATTCATGTCAAATTTCCCGCCGTCTGAACTGTTACATAAATTTTGCGCGGCATGTGCATACTAATCCGCAGCAAATCTCAACGGATGTGAAGGAGGCAGCATGGAATTTTCAAAATCCCTATCAGAGAATGTGGAACGGCTAAAACAGGTTCTGCAGGCGGATAAAAATTTTGATATTGTATACCGGACGTTTGAAATAGCAGAAAAAAAGGCAGCATTGTTCTTTGTGGACGGATTCACCAAGGACGAGGTGCTGCTAAAAATGATGCAGTCCTGGTGGTCCATCAAAGAAGAGGACATGCCGGAGGATGCCCACGGATTTTCAAAAAAATACCTGCCTTATGGTGAGATCGGACTGGTTAAAAAGGAAGAGGATATGCTGGTACAGCTTTTGGCTGGCATATCCTGTCTGTTTATTGACGGTTTTGATGTATGTATGACCATCGACTGCAGGACCTATCCGGCCAGGAGCGTGGGGGAGCCGGAGAAGGATAAGGTTATGCGCGGTTCCCGGGACGGCTTTGTGGAGACATTGATCTTTAATACAGCGCTGATCCGCCGCCGGATCCGGGATCCGAAGCTGACTATGGAAATCCTGACCGCGGGAGAGAGCTCCCACACGGACATTGCCATCTGTTATATGGACGGAAGGCAGGATCCGAAATTACTTGACAAGGTAAAGGCCCGTATCCATAGTCTGAAGGTGGATGCTCTGACCATGAACCAGGAGAGCCTGGCAGAATGTATCTATCCCCACAAATGGTACAATCCCTTTCCCAAATTTAAATTTTCCGAGCGTCCGGACACGGCGGCAGCCTGTATACTGGAGGGGAATATCGTGATTTTAGTGGACAATTCCCCGGCAGCTATGATTTTGCCCTCCTCGGTGTTTGACATTATCGAGGAGGCGGATGACTATTATTTTCCTCCGATCACCGGCACCTATCTGCGGCTGTCCCGAATGGCAACAGCTGTTTTGTGTCTGCTGCTGACCCCCACCTGGCTGCTTTTGATGATGAATCCGGGAATCATCCCCCCCTGGCTGGAATTTATTAAGCTGGCCGACCCTTCCTATGTGCCGTTGGTCTGGCAGCTTCTGATCCTGGAATTTGCCATTGACGGCCTGCGGCTGGCAGCCATCAATACCCCCAATATGCTGACGACCCCCTTAAGCGTGATTGCTGGTATCGTTTTGGGAGAGTACTCTGTGAAATCCGGATGGTTCAACAGTGAGACCATGCTCTACATGGCATTTGTCACTGTGGCTAACTACAGTCAGTCCAGCTTTGAGCTGGGATACGCACTGAAATTTATGCGGGTGCTGATTCTGATTCTGACCGCGTTCTTTAATGTATGGGGGTATGGGGCGGGTCTCCTTATTTCTTTCTGTGCAATTATTTTCAATAAGACCATTGCGGGAAAGAGCTATATTTATCCCCTGATTCCGTTTAAATGGGGGGAGCTAAAAAAGCGCTTTTTGCGTGGGCGTCTGCCTTTGACCGAGCAGAAAAAGGGATGAGACCGGCCGGATGTAACCGTTCAGATAACCCATGAGCTGTTACATCCGGATTTACCATGTGGCGGTATATAGGATATCCCGGTTGACGGTCTGGTAAAACATGTCCCGAATCTGCCGGGGTTCCTTTGTCTGTCCCAGGATCCACATAAGCTTGGTGACGGTGGCCTCTAATGTCATGTCATAGGCCTCCAAAAGCCCCAGTTCCTGCTTGATGGTCTTTCCAACCTCATATATGGACATGTTGCTGCCCTCGTTGGTCACCTGGGTGGTCATAACCACGGTCTTTCCGTCCCGAATCCACTGGCGGATGGCCTCATGAAAATCGCCGGATTCATAGGAGGGAAGACCGCCCACACCGAAGGACTCGATGATAACCGCGTCATAATGGCTGGCCAGATAAGAAAGCACTCCGGCCTCCATGGAGGGAATCAGCTTTAAAAGAGCCACCTGGCTGTTGAGGGTATCATAGAATTGTACCGGTGTGGTCAAAAGCGCCTTGTCGTCCAGATAAAAGATAACGTGCTGGTCCTGGATCGTGGCGATATAGGGAAAGTTGATGCTGGAAAAGGCATTGTAGCTTTTGGTACGCTCCTTTTTGCCCCGGGTTCCCGCGATCACCTTGCCGTCAAAGACAATGGTGACACCATGGGCCTTGTCGTGGGAGGCAAAGCACAGGCTGTCTGACAGATTGGTTTTGGCATCGGTGATCTCTAAGTCAATGGGTTTTTGGGCGCCGGTGATGACAATGGGCTTTGGGGAATTCTGAACCAGATAGGACAGGGCGGCGGCCGTGTAGGCCATGGTATCGGTGCCATGGCAGATCACAAAGCCGTCATAGGCGTCATAGTGCTCTTTGACGGCAGCGGCGATCATCAGCCAGTGGCGGGGCTGCATGTTGGTGCTGTCGATGTTGAGCAGCTGCAGAGTGTCCGCCTGGCAGAACCGGCGGGCATCCGGCACATAGCTTAAAAGCTCGTCCGAGGTGATCAGAGGCTTTAAGCCGCTTTCGCTGCTTTTGGAGGCGATGGTTCCTCCGGTGGCGATCATGAGAATCCGTTTCATGATTTCTCCTTTCCATGGTTTCTTTACATTTTCATGAAAACGTTGTATGATTTATAAGTGATAATAAACTTGCTCGTAAAAGTTCAGACAAGGTATCTTCTTGCCCATCGAACAGTTACCTGTAATTATAATATTACCATAAAAATGCTAATACAGACAGATGAAAAATAAAGTTACCGTTCATTCCATGATTAACACTTTGCTGATTAGCCTGGTACAGTTATGGGGCCAAACAAAATAAATTGCATTGGGAGGAGAAGGATATGGCGGCGATTCCTAAGGATCCGTTTATGCTGTTAAGCTATGTGAATACTCAGCTGAGGGATTTTTATACATCCTTAGAAGCTCTGTGCAGGGCATTAGAGCTTGATCAGAGGGAGCTGGAGAACAAGCTGGAAGGGATTGATTATCACTATAACCCGGAGCGCAATCAGTTTGTGTGAAGGATATATTTGCGGCAGGAGAGCAGATGACAGTGGAACAGGCGGCAATGGTTTGGAATTGGTTGATGGAGCATTTGCTCTATATTAATCTGGCTCTGTCAATCGTGATTGTATTTTTTCAGAGGCGGGATCCCAAGGCAGTGTGGACCTGGCTTCTGATTCTTTATTTTATTCCGGTGTTTGGCTTTTTCTTTTATCTGATTTTTGCTCAGGACTATCACAAAAGCAAGATGTTCCGCATTAAGGAGGTGGAGGACCGCTTAAGCGCTTCCGCCCGGCAGCAGGAGAGGATCCTTAAAAATGATGTGCTCTATCTGGAGGATCCCCTGGCGGCAGATTATGGAGATTTAGTCTGCTATAATCTGGAGCAGGCAGGCTCTGTGCTGACGCTGGAAAATCAGGTGGAGATATTCACGGACGGGGAGGAGAAGTTTGCGGATCTGCGCCGGGAACTGGCCTGTGCCAGACATTTTATCCATATTCAGTATTACATTATCAAGGATGACGAGCTTTTTGCTTCGATTGTGCCTATTTTAAAAGACCGGGTGCATCATGGAGTGGAGGTGAGAATCCTTTATGACGGCATGGGAGGAAGATTTATGTCCCGCCGCCAGTGGCAAAAGCTGCAGAGAGAAGGAATCCGGGTTGCCTGCTTTTTTCCGCCGTTTCTGGGCAGGCTGAATCTGAGGGTCAATTACCGGAACCACAGGAAGATTGTGGTGATTGACGGGCGGATTGGTTATGTGGGAGGCTTTAATATCGGCAGGGAATATCTGGGAAAAAATCCTCGTTTTGGTTATTGGCGGGACACCCATTTAAAGGTTACAGGAGACGCGGCGATCAGTCTGCAGATCCGATTCGCCCTGGACTGGAACTATGCGGGAAAGGAAAATCTGTTTTTGAACGGATGGTATTTCACAGACTGCGGCAGGATGGAAGAGGAAGGTGTGCCAGGGCCTGAGGGCAGACCGGTGGCAGAGAAGGAGATAGCCCAGAGAGAAGGGAGAGAACAGGCCGTACTTGACGGGGAGGTAAGAACCTCTAAGAGAGATGTTTTTGGCCGGGAGTTTACAGAAAGACTGATTGGAATCCAGATTATTGCAAGCGGCCCGGATTCACAACGGCGTCAGATCCGCGATAATTATCTTCAGCTGTTTCACAAGGCCAGGCATCACATCTACATTCAAACCCCGTACTTTGTCCCGGATGATGCAGTATTAAGCGCTCTTAAGATTGCCGCCGGGTCGGGAATCGATGTGCGGCTGATGATTCCCTGCAAGCCGGATCATCCCTTTGTCTATTGGGCCACATATTCCTATGTGGGGGAGCTGGTCTTTGCAGGCGCCCGGTGCTATACTTATGAAAACGGCTTTCTCCACGCCAAAGGAGTGATGGTGGACAGCCGGGTAAGCTGCTATGGCACGGCCAATATGGATATCCGCAGCTTTGAACTGAATTTTGAGGTCAATGCAACGATTTATGACGAGGAAACCACGGAGCAGCTGGAAGCAATATTTCTGGAGGATCTGGCCCGCTGCCGGGAGGTGACCCGCCAGGTATATGAATCCCGAAGCCTGTGGGTGCGTATCCGGGAACAGGGCTGCCGGCTGCTGTCGCCGCTCTTGTGAGAAAGATTTTGCGTAACTGAGAGTATTTTCTATGGTTTTTAAAGAAAAGAAATAAGAGGAGGACGGATGATGATTTCATTTGAAAGCGACTACACCACAGGGGCTCACCCCAGGATTTTGCAGCGATTAGTGGAGACAAATATGGAGGTGCAGCCCGGATACGGAAGCGATGATTACTGCAAAGCCGCCAGCGATAAGATCCGAAATGCCTGCGACTGCCCGGAGGCAGAGGTATTCTTCCTGACCGGAGGAACCCAGACCAATGCGATGGTTATCTCCTCCATGTTGCAAAAATATGAGGGAGTGATAGCGGCCAAAACCGGGCATATAAGCCTTCATGAGGCCGGAGCTATCGAGAACACCGGACATAAGGTATTAGAGCTTCCCCAGTCAGAGGGAAAGCTGGATGCCTCAGTCCTGGAGCAATATATAAAGCAATTTTATCAGGACGACAACCACGAACACATGGTATTTCCGGGTATGGTGTATATCTCTTATCCCACGGAATACGGAACACTGTACACAAAAGAGGAGCTGACAAAGCTGTATGCAGTATGTAGAGAATACCATATCCCTTTGTTTATTGACGGCGCCAGATTGGGATATGGGTTGATGAGCAGAACAGGAAGCATGTCCCTTCCTGATATTGCCAGACTCTGCGATGTTTTCTATATCGGAGGGACAAAGGTGGGAGCCCTGTGCGGGGAGGCTGTGGTATTTACTAAAAACAACAAGCCGAAATATTTCCTGACTCTGGTAAAACGCCAGGGCGCCCTGTTAGCCAAGGGGCGTCTCATCGGGATTCAGTTTGATACGCTTTTTACGGATAATCTTTATTTTGACATAAGTAAGCATGCAATTGATATGGCAGAAAAGTTAAAGGAGATCATAAGGGAGAAAGGATATCGGTTCTATCTGGAATCCCCCACCAACCAGCAGTTTGTCATTTTGGACAATGAAAAGCTGGAGCCATTAAAAAAACAGGTGAGATTCGGATTTTGGGAGAAGCTGGGTAATAAACACACGGTTGTCCGCTTTGCAACAAGCTGGTCCACCACAGAGGAGGATTTAGAGTATTTGAGAGATGTATTGTAGGGGGGACGGAAACAGGCGCAGACAGAAATGCAGAAGAGGGAATCAAAAGTAAGTAAGAAAACAAAAAGAGAGGAATCAGAATATGACAATTAAAATCGGAATTCTTGGCTATGGAAATCTGGGCAGAGGTGTGGAGTGCGGAATCAGGCATAATCCGGATATGGAGCTTGCGGCGGTGTTTACCAGAAGGGATCCCGAAAGCGTGAAGATTTTGACAGAGGGCGTGAAGGTGTACCGGGCATCGGAAGCGCCCGAAAAGAAGGATGAGATTGATGTGATGATTCTCTGCGGCGGCAGCGCCACAGACCTGCCGGAGCAGACACCGGAGATGGTTAAGTATTTTAATGTGGTGGACAGCTTTGACACCCACGCAAAAATCCCCCAGCATTTTGACGCGGTAGACGCGGCGGCAAGGAAAAGCGGCCATGTGGGAATCATCTCTGTGGGATGGGATCCGGGAATGTTTTCTCTGAACCGGTTATACGGAAATGCTATTTTGCCCGGGGGCAAGGATTATACCTTCTGGGGAAAGGGCGTCAGCCAGGGCCATTCCGATGCCATCCGGCGAGTCGAAGGGGTGATAGACGCCAGACAGTATACCATTCCGGTGGACAGTGCCTTGGAGGCAGTGCGCAGCGGAAGCAATCCGGAGCTGACAACCAGGCAAAAGCATACCAGAGAGTGCTTTGTGGTGGCAGAAGAGGGGGCTGACTTAAAGAAAATTGAGGAAACCATTGTACATATGCCCAATTATTTTGCCGACTACGATACAACGGTGCATTTTATCAGTCAGGAGGAGCTGCAGAGGGAACATGGAGGAATCCCTCACGGCGGATTTGTCATCCGCAGCGGAAGAACCGGATGGACGGACGACAATAACCATGTGATTGAGTATCGCTTAAAGCTGGATTCCAACCCAGAGTTTACATCTTCGGTGCTGGTAGCCTATGCCCGGGCCGCATACCGTCTTAACAAGGAAGGCAAAAGCGGGTGTAAGACCGTATTTGATGTGGCTCCGGCCTGTCTCAGTCCGTTGGATGGGAAGGAGCTGCGCAGGAGTCTGCTGTAGGGAGGAACTTCTTAAATATTGCCTAAAGAAATCAAACTGTACCAGCATTTTATTATGAGAACAAAAAGCCGCAGGGAACCGCGGCTTTTTTTCTTGGGCAAGATACTTTGGTGCAATACAATAGACTGCCGATTATAGAAGGATTCCGGTTCTATCTGAAAATTTGGAAAATAAAATATTAGGATAGGACTTGAATTTTATGGAAGGTGAGGTATAATAAATGAGTGGATATTACTTCGCAAAACACGAAGAAATAAGCAAAGGAGGAGTACAGATGATAATTATGGATATCAAAACAGATAATCTGTTTGCACTAAAAAAATTTCATATGAATATGTCATACCCTAAAAAGCTGGTGAATCCGATCATCCCCAAAGAACATTTGGAGGACAAGCCTAACTTTCGCTATAAAAAAGTAAATATTATTATGGGAGGAAATGCTACAGGAAAAACTTCTCTTGGGAAATTATTGATGCTTTTTGCTAACTATTTTAAAGACGGGGACTATAACCGTTTTATCAATATTATTGATGACAAAAAGAAAAATGCAGTTTTAATTATAGATTTTGTGACAAACCAGGAGAATCTGTATCGTTTTGATATGAATATTACAACTAATGAAAGTGGCAACTATAGAAAAAATGATGTAAAGATTGATATTTATTATACACCTATAAATAAAAGAGACAGCTATGAAACCTGTGCGAAAAGAATTGATGAGGAGGATTGCCCGAAGATCTCTTATAATAAGATTAATACAAGCGGTTGGTATTTTTCTTATCCATTGGATGCATGGAAAAATAAGACATATTCGGCTATTGAGGATGACGACAGATATCTTTACATATTGGAACAAATATTGAAAACCTTAGATCCATCGATTAAAAAAGTAATCAAAGTGGCTGAACTGGATAATACATATGCAATTATGTTAAAGAATCAGTCCATACTAATTAAAGACGGAGAAATTACAGATACAAAAATACTTTCCAGTGGTACAAAAGCAGGATTAGATATTTCTTATATCATCGCGTCACTTATATGTAATAAACATAATTTATATTACTGTGACGAATTGTTTTCTTATGTAAATAGCGACATTGAAAAAGCATGTTTATCTATTATTATCGAAAAACTGACAGAGAAAAAACAGCTGTTTTTTACAACACATAACATTGATATTTTAGATATGCAATTACCAAAACATTCTTTTACTTTTCTGAAAAAAGAAGTAGAAGATGAAGAAATGCCCATAAAATGTATCAGCGCGGCAGATTATCTAAAACGTAATACAGACTCTTTAAAGAATGCGGTTGAAAATGATTTGTTCTGTACGGCGCCTGAATTGGACAGGCTGTATGAAATTGCCATGCTTTAATTCGGGGAGGACCTGCTTATGAAAGAGCGGTTATATTATCAGTATTATGTGGAAGGAGAGGATGAAAAGAAATTCCTGGAGGTATTAAAAAGGGATTTGCAATGTATTGCAAGCGGAAAGGTGGAAAAATTTAATGTGATCCAAAATAAGCTTACAATAACGAGGATTCGTCCTTTAAGACAAGGAACCATAGTGGCTTTTGTGTATGATACGGATGTTGAAAATATTGAGATCATACAACAAAATATTGAGTTTTTAAAAGCACAAAGCGGGATAAAGGACGTTCTTTGCATTCCACAAGTGAAAAATCTGGAAGAGGAAATACTTCGCGCCTGTAAAATAAGAAACATAGGAGAGCTTACTCACAGCTGTACAAAAAAGGACTATAAAAGAGATCTGATAAGCTGTGGTAACTTGGGTTCAAGACTGGAAAAATGCGGTTTCGATATATCAAAATTTTGGAATTCCATTCCGGAAAACAAATTTTATGTGTTTGGAAATGATGGGGCCAAAATAAAGATTTGAGAGATTTGTAACAGCATATGACCCAATGCCATGATTCCTCTAAAATTTTTCAAACAACCCTATTGACAAATTCCAAAGATCTTGCTAAACTAATAAAAGAACATATGTTCGGAAAAGCGGAGGGAGAAGGGATATATGAATGAAAGCTACTACAATCTACTGTAAATATTGTCATCAGAGGCTGTTTGACATGACACCCGGGACGAAGGGGAGCATTGAGATTAAGTGCACCCGATGTCGAAAGATCATAAGGATCACATTTCCGGAATATAAAGAGAATAAGGACTACCTAGCAACGGAATGAACCAATTACCAAATGGCAGGAGAGATGTATTGCAGAAAGCAGTATATCTCTCTTTTTGTATGCGCGGGTCAGCAAAAGAGGAGAAGAGGGATGGACTATTACATCAAAGTTAAAGATACTCAGGTGCCGGTCACAGAACAGGTTTACAAGGCGTATTGCCAGGGATACAGGAAAGAGCGGTATTTTCGGGAAAGCGACTATCACAATAAGACATTTTTCTATGATGCCCTGGACACGGAGGATATGAATGGCAGCGAGATGTTTGAGGACCCGGCTGCGGAATCCGTGGAAGCGCAGGCAGAACGGCACTATCTCTGGGAAATGCTTCGAGAATGTATCAAGGAGCTGAGTGAAAATGAACAGGAACTGCTTTGCAGAATTTACGTTTACGGAGAATCTCTGCGGGCATTGTCAAAAGCAAAGGGGATTCCGGTTACCACTCTCCAGTCCCGTCATCAGAAGCTTTTGAAAAAACTCAGGAAAAAGCTGGAAAAATAATCGTACATATGTTTGTGCTGACGGATTAAATAGTAGAGGAGGAGATGACATGAAAACAGCAATAAAAAACCTGAGCCGTTGGACAGCCAATCTGTTATTGGCAGCAGCTTTGCTTTTGACAGCAGCGGTATGGCTGCCGGGAGTATTCCACATGAAGGCCTATGTGGTGAGAAGCAGCAGTATGGAGCCCGCTATAAGGGCGGGAAGTGTTATTTATGTCAGTCAGTATAAGGATCAGGAACAGATTTTCCCGGGAGATATTGTCAGCTTTCAGGCAGGGGAGGTGATGGTGACACATCGGATCGTGTCCGTAGACGAGAAAGAAGGTCTGGCAACAACCAAAGGAGATGCAAATCAGGTATGTGATCCGGAGCCGGTTCCCGTGGAAAGGATTCAAGGCAAAGTCCGGTTTCATATTCCCGGTATTGGTTATCTTCTCTTCCATTAAAATAGATCTGATAAAAAAAGACAGAAAAAGGAGGTTATCATGGAAAAGACAAAAAAGAAGAAGAAAATTAGAAACAGAACAAAGGCCATGATTGCCATAGGTCTGATCGCTCTCTTAAGCCTTGGCGGGACAATGGCTTACATGACCGACTATGAGCTGGCAAGCAACCGGTTTACCGTAGGAAAGGTGGATTTTAACCTTTACGAGAGCGACTGGGACGGAGAGCTTCCCAATGGAGAATACGCCAGTCCGTCCGATGCCACCCCGTCTGACGCCACCTCGTCCGATGCCAGCCCCTCCAATGCACTGGGGATAAAGGAGGCTGAGAACATGTACGCCGGAAAGGTGATCCGCAAAAATCCGGCAATTAAAAACAACAGCAAAAATGATGCATATCTGCGAATGACCGTCAAGGTGCCGGTAGCTTCCGTCATTACGGTTGCGGACAACGGAGTGGTAAATAACAACGGGGAGGAGGCAGACACAGAATTGTTTACCTACATGGTAAATGAAGACTGCGGAATGCAGCCTTTGTCACCCTATCCTAAGGAAGAGGACGGCTGCCATATTTACGAGTACATTTATACCGGAGGTGGACAGCATGAGATACCGGTTCCGGCCGGCCATGACATCCCGCCGCTGTTTGACACCGTTCGATTTGCCAATGTGGTGGGAGGCCAGATCGATGAAAAAACGGAATTTATCCACGTTGATTTTAAGGCCATTCAGTCCGGCGGCTTTGGAAGTCCCGATGAGGCGTGGGCAGCATACGAAAATCAGTCCCACGGATAATAAATACCTTGTCAATGCATTCTCGTTTTTAAGTCTCCGGCCAAGTCCCTGGCCGGGGGCTTTTTCCGGCGCCGCTCATTCTTTTTCCAAGGCTGAACATTCTCAGGGCTAAACTAAATGGCATTGGTTCACAGGTAACCTGTGAACATAACAGCATATGTCTGTTTGAAATTGCCTGTGGCGATGGGGCATATGCTTTAGCCCCATAATCGTATTGGCTCGTGACGAATCAGCGAAGTGATTAATCATGGAGTGAACTGAACAGTACTTGACCGCACATTGGCCCGAAAAAATGATTCTGACGAGCTTTATACTATAAACAGAAAAAATCGGGTAGAATAAGGATTGAGAATGGCTTGCTGAGGGAGACCATGTGCATTCCTGTCTGAACAGTAATCCCCCAAAAATAATAATAAAAAGAACAGAAAAGTTTAAATTGCGGAAAAGATAATAAAATGATATACTTGGCAGAGAATCCGGCTGTGATGCGGCCTATCGTGCCGATATAAGTTTTTTACCAGAGCAGAATATAGTGAACAGGGGCCAAAATACCCATTGACTCCAACATCATGTTTTAGAGACAAATACGAGGTTAGAATGTGAAAAAATACGAACGCTATAAACGGATGATACACCTGGCTGCATCCTTGATTTTAGTGGTTTTGCTGGTTGCGGTCTACATGGGATTTTGGTACAAGCTGATTTCCCCGTCTACAGGCGTATGGTACTGGAGAAGAGGAAACTGGGTAATCATGGGACTGTACACAATCATAATTCTTTTTTTTATGACAATGTACGGCGGATTCCGCCTGGGAGATCTGGAAAAGGGAAACGTGATTTATTCTCAGATCCTGTCCATGGTATTTGTCAATTTTATCACCTATATACAGATAGCGCTTTTGGCGTACCGTTTTCCTAAGATATGGATATTTCTTCTTCTTATGATCTGCGATATGACAATCATTGCCGTGTGGACAAACATTTACGCCATGATTTATCAGCAGATGTTTCCGCCCCGCAGGCTACTTCTGGTCTACGGCCAGCCTCACGCACTGGAGCTTTTGGGAAAGCTGAGACAAAGAGAAGACCGGTATAAGATTGAAAAGATCATTTCTGTGGAAATCGGTGAAGAAGCGATTCTGACAATGGCAGATCAGTATGACGGAGTAATTCTCTGCGATATCCCCACGCCGGTCAGAAACTATATCTTAAAGGACTGCTTTCAAAAGTCCATCCGTGTCTATATGACACCGAAAATATCGGATATTCTGGTGAGAAATTCTACGGAAATGCACACCTTTGACACACCGCTGCTTCTTTCCAGGAATAATGGCCTTACGTGGGAGCAGCAGTTCGGCAAGCGGTGTCTGGATATTGTTGTGTCAGCGCTTATGGTGGTTATTGCATCCCCCATCATGCTTTTGACGGCCTTAGCGGTAAAGCTGTACGATGGAGGCAGTATCCTGTACAAGCAGAAACGGCTGACCTTAGACGGCAAAGAGTTTTTCGTCTACAAATTCCGCAGCATGCGGATGGATGCAGAGAAGGACGGGGTGGCCCGCCTGGCCAGCGAGCATGATGATCGGATCACTCCTGTGGGAAGACTGATTCGCATGACCCGCGTTGACGAGTTTCCCCAGCTTTGGAACGTTCTAAGAGGAGACATGTCCTTGGTGGGACCCAGACCGGAGCGGCCGGAGATTGCGGCAGAATACGAAAAATGGCTTCCCCAGTTTAAAAGCAGGCTGAAAGTGAAAGCCGGCCTGACCGGCTATGCCCAGATTTACGGGAAATACAACACAACCCCCTATGACAAGCTAAAGCTGGATCTGACCTACATTCAGAACTATTCCTTTGTCATGGATTTGAAGCTGTTGCTGCTGACAGTGAAAATTCTGTTTATGAAAGAAAGCACGGAAGGAGTAACCTCCTCAGAGGAAGCCTTCGGCATCCGGGAGGAGGTGTGGAAGGACAAAGATGGAAAAGCGTAAGCTGAAGGTACTGCAGCTGGGGAAACAATATTATCCCCACATCGGCGGCATTGAGGCAACCATGCAGCAGATCGCAGAAGGAATTCAGGGGGAAGCAGACAGCTACGTGCTGGCTTCTCAGGCCAGAGGCGCGGCCCGCGCAAAGGTCATCAACGGTGTTCCGGTGTATTTTGCAAAAAGCTTGGGAATCATCGCCTCTCTGCCCATTTCCTGGGACCTGGTTCGGTATTTGCGCAAACATGCATCCGAGTACGATGTGATTCATTTGCATATGCCCTTTCCCCTGGGAGATCTGGCATGCTTTCTGTCCGGATATAAGGGGAAGCTGGTGCTCTATTGGCACAGCGATATTGTCAGACAGAAAAAGGCAATGGTTTTTTACAAACCTTTGATGAACTGGACTCTGCGGCGGGCAGATGCCATTGCCATTGCCACCCAGGGAAACATAGACGGCTCGCCTTATGTGAAGCCCTTTGAGAATAAATGTGTGCGGATTCCCTTTGGCCTTCGGAAGGCCTGGGAGAAAAAAAGCGACCTTTACTGGGAGCGCATGACCAAGGAAAAGGAGGCCGGGTGCCTGGAACAGGAGAACGGGCAGGTGCGGGCAGAGAATCCGAAAGTGAAACAGAATAACCGGCAGGCGTGGACAGAGGAACGGGAAGTGCAGCCGGAGAACCGACAGAAGCGGGCAGAGGAACAAGAAGTGCAGCCAGAGGAGTGGAAGGAGCGGACAGATTCTCCGAAACAAGGTGGGCCGTCCGGTCAGATAGAAAAAAAGCCGCAGCTCCCCACATTGCATCTGCTGTTTATAGGCCGCCTGGTATATTATAAGGGCTGCAGCATCCTGATGGATGCCATGGAAAAGTTGAAAAGGGAGCTTGGCGAGGAGATTCATCAGGTAGAACTGGTTATTGTAGGGACAGGCGTTCTTGAAAACGAGATGAAGACCCAGGCAGCCCGCGCCGGGCTGGACAAAATAATTCGCTTCCTGGGAAGAGCATCCGATCAGGAGCTGGAGAAGGAACTGGAGCGCTGTGATGTGCTGGTGTTTCCCTCCGTTGCCAACAGCGAGGCCTTTGGCCTGGTGCAGCTGGAAGCCATGTCCTACGGTAAGCCGGTCATTAACACCAGCCTTCCCACAGGCGTGCCCTGGGTAAGCCTGAATAAGGAGACCGGACTGACGGTCCCGCCGGAGGATTCAGAGGCCCTTTGCAAAGCGATTCTCTGGATGAAACGCAATCCCCGGGAATGTGCCAGAATGGGCGAGCAGGCCCGGCAACGGGTGAAAACCCAGTTCACTCAGGAGAAAATGCTGGAACAAATCATGACATTATATCGAGAATTGTGTGGTCAATAGCTATGAAAAAAATACTGTATATTGCAATCAGCTCTCAGACGGGAGGGGTGCCCAGGCATATATTGCAGGCGCTAAAGCATGCAGAAGAATATGGATATTCCATTGCCGTTGCAGTTCCGGATGATGGGGATTATTACCTATGGCTTCAGGAATATGCCTCTGATATGGTGAACATTAGGCTAAAGCCTTATTCCCTCCGTTCTCTATGGGTATTAGGTCAATATATTCGGAAAAATCACATTAAGCTGGTACACTCTCACGGAAAAGGAGCTGGAATGTACTCCCGGCCTTTGAAGCTTCTGTGTCCAGGTATTAAAGTGGTTCATACCTTTCACGGAATATATCTGGAACAATACGCAAGAGCTTTGAGAATGGTTTATTGTACAATTGAACATATTTTGCGACTCTGGACAGACCATTTTATCTGTGTGTCTCAAAGTGAGCAACAGGAAGCCAGGCGGCTGCAATTTGCCAAAAAAGGTCATACCAGTGTGATTCCCAATGGCGTAGAGCCTGAAGCATTTGCCCAGGTGTTCATAGACAGAGACAAATATCGAAAGGAATTCGGATTTCCGGAAGATGTATATGTGATTGGATGTGTGGCGAGGCTGGAGCGGATGAAGGGACATAATTGTCTTTTGACAGCATTTGCAAGGCTTGTAAAAAAGTATCCTTTCTGCAGACTTTTGTTGGTGGGAGATGGGCCCGATCGGGAGAGTGTTGAAGAAAGAATTAAAAAACTAGGATTAAGCCAGACCGTGAAGCTTGCAGGATTTCGCCATGATGTGCCTCAGCTTTTGAAATTTTTTGATTTGTTTGTGTCTGCATCATTAAAGGAGGGGATGCCCTACACCTTGATTGAAGCATTGGCAGCAGGAACCCCTGTGGTGGCAACAGATGTGATCGGCAATCGGGATGTGATTCATGACAGAGAAAATGGTTTTCTTGTTCCTTCCCAGAATGTAAAAAGGATGGTTCAGGCGATGGCTGAAGCTATAGAAAATCCTGAGCTTTGCAGGCACTATGGTACAATCGGTCAGAAGAACGTGAGAACATCTTTTTCCGAGGAGACACTTGTGAGTAAGTTGTTTGGGGTTTATGAAGCAACTATAAAGGGAGAGCGTGTATGTTAAGAGATAAATGGTTTGCAGGCGGAAAGCGGCTTGCTATACTGGACTGGATTGCAATGATGGGGATTGCCGTTTGCCTGGCGGGCGGGTATATAAAGGTTGAATATTATAAAGCTATTATCCAATATATGCCTCTTATCGCAACCTGTGTGATGATTCTTCTGTGTTTTAATCATATTAATTGGGTTGATCAATTGAATGATAGAGCATGGGACTTTTTGATTATTCCTATAGGAATAATTGTTGAAATGTGTAATATTATTCTGTCTCACTCTGGGGTTGGAGTGTTACTAAACCTGATCAGCTTTTTTCTGATTCTGTATCTGGCAGATAAAATTAAATTAAGGCCATGGCACTACTATTTTATTGCCATTGTCTCGGCAGGCTGTTTGTTGACCTGGGTCGGACCGGACGTCAGAGGCTATAATACGAATATGGTTGCTATGATGATTATGATTTTGGCAGCAGGAACCATGCCTGGTCTGGGAATATGGCTGGATAAAAAGAAACTGGAATGGGGCTACTTTGCTTATACAATCCTGATTACTCTTCTGGCCATGAATTTGTCCTGGAAGCAGAGGGCAAGATGTGTGATGGCTGGTATCGCGGCATTTTGGGCAGTAAGTATTTTGATACCACGATGTATCTGGAGGATAAAAGCCCTTTACAATTCGGCTGTGCTTGTATTGCTAAGCGGAAGTATATTATTTCCTATAGGCTATGTTTATGTATGGAAACATGAAATAATTAAGAACTTTATTGTGTTCAATAAAAACTTTTATTCTGGAAGAGATCGGGTCTGGGATCTGTTTTTAAATGCCTTTGCAAAGGAGCCTTTGACTGGAATCGGTTCTGATATTTATGGCAAAATACCGGACGCAATTTTTACAGAGGTTCACAATGGGCTGTTGCATTTTTTGGTCATTTACGGGCTCATAATTTTTTTGATAATTTTTGTATTGTGGTTCAGGGTATTAAAAAAAGCACAAAAAAATGCCGGGCAATCCTTGGTCATAAAACAAAATGTATGTATGGCCGTTGGATTGATGGTTACATCCGTATTTGAAAATTTTATAGTTCTTCCAGCATTTAACCTGATTTATTTTTTGCTTTTAACCAGTTTTTTTATTCCGGAAAAAAGCGAGGAGACAAATAAAATATGAATATGCCCAAAGTGATTCATTACTGCTGGTTTGGGGGGAAGGAGCTGCCCGCCCTGGCAAAAAAGTGCATCGAAAGCTGGAGAAAATATTGTCCGGGTTATGAGATTCGTGAATGGAATGAAAAGAATTTTGACGTAAATCAGATTCCCTATACCCAACAAGCATACCAACAGGGAAAATACGCATTTGTAAGCGATTATGCAAGGTTTTATATTCTGGAGGAATTCGGCGGAATTTACATGGATACGGATGTAGAATTGCTAAAGCCAATGGAAGATATTCTGGAAAGAGGCGCTTATATTGGATGTGAGGAAGATGGAGGGAAAGGGATTACTGTAGCTCCGGGACTTGGGATGGCGGCCTGCGCCCATGACGAATTATTGAGAGAAATTGTGGAAGAATACAAAAAACGCGATTTTCTGAATGCAGATGGGAGCCGGAATATGACAACTGTGGTGGAATATACCACTTGTCTATTTAAGCGGCATGGTTTAAAAGAGATACCAGGGATACAAAAAATAGGAAATTTTACAGTTTATCCAAGAGAATATTTTGCTCCACAGCATTACAAAACAGGAAAAGTTTCCATTACACCTCATACCCATAGCATTCACTATTACTCTGCTAGTTGGTACACTCCTTACGAACGATTCGCCAATAAAATGTCACATGTTTTAGGAGAAACCTGGACAAGGAGAATTGTAAAATGTAAAAAGGCTGTCAAAAAAATGATCGGAAGGTAACAAAATGATTCTAACGGTTTTGACTCCTACTTATAACAGGGGAAATACATTAGCAAACCTATATGATTCTCTGTGCAGGCAGCAGGAGCGGGATTTTGAGTGGTTGATAATTGATGACGGCTCAACCGATCACACGAAAGAATTGTGTGAAAAATGGGGTCAGGAAGCAGATTTCCAAGTGCGGTATTTCTGGCAGGAAAACGGAGGGAAGCACAGAGCACTTAATAAGGGAATTCCCCTGGCACAGGCGCCTTTTATTTATATAATCGACAGTGATGACTATTTGACAGACAACGCAGTAGAATTAATAAGATTATGGATAAATAAGGTCAAACCCAATCCGAAATGCGCTGGTGTTTCTGGAACAAGAATAAGCAAACATGGACAAATAATAGGACAATATCCAACAGAAAAAGCCTATGTTGATGCAACCAATATTCAAAGAAGTCGAGCAGGCTTAGTGGGAGATAAGGCGGAGGTATACCGAACAGATATTTTACGAAAATATCCGTTCCCTGAATTTGAAGGAGAAAAGTTTTTAAGTGAATGTGCTGTTTGGGACCGAATTGGAATGGACGGTTATTATCTGAGATGGTATCCGGATGCACTTTGTGTCTGTGAATACAGAGATGATGGGCTTACCAGGTCAGAAAACAAAGAGATTGACAATTATCGGGGATATACCTTTGTAATAAATCAACAGCTTGAATATGAATCAAAATTGAAAAGATTAGCATTAATTGCACAATATAATCAGATTACAAAGAAAAAGGGCGGAAATGATCAGATGGTTTGCCGAAATCTAAAAATTACCAGGTGGGAGCTGAGACTCGCCATTTTTGCAAAGAAAATCCACCATTTCTTTAGTAGCTTTTAACATTTTTACAGGTTTTTTAATAAAGTTGTAAATATTGACATGACAGAAATTCAAAAAGTGTGATATACTAGGACACAACACAGAAAGAGTGATTGAAAAAATATACTTTCAGTGTTATAATTGCTTGGATAAAAACCGGACATATTGGTGAGAGTTTGAAGGCTGCACCGATAAGGATGGGGTTATATGGTCGCAGGATAAGCGGGAGGCAAGACTCTGGGGCAGCTATTTAGTTAGCTGCAGAGATGGCGAAGCCTGTCCAAAAGGAGGTTTCCTATGTGGTATGTATTACAGACAATGACCGGAAAAGAAGAAGAACTTGTTTGTATGATTCGGAAGATTCTTCGTCCTGACTGGTACGATGATTGCTTTGTTGCCTACTATGAACGTATATGGAGAAAGCAACAGCAAAGTCTTGTACACATAGAGCGCCTGTTTCCGGGATATGTTTTTATCATATCAAAAACACCAGAGCAATTGTTTCTTCAATTAAAGCAGGTGCCGGCTATGTCTAAGCTTATGGCAGATGGAGAGTTTACCTTCCTTGCTCTGGAACAGGAGGAAGAAAACTTTTTCCGGGAAATGTTGGAGACAAATCATGTTGTGCGCTTATCCTATGTCAAAACCAATGGGAAAGGAAGGGCTCTGCAGATCGCAGGGCCATTAAAATTATACGAGGAACAGGTGGTACGATTCCAGTTTAAAAAGCGCTATGCAATTATCCGTCTAACCTTGCTGGGAGAGGAAAAAACTGTATCCCTGGGGATTTTCCTTGACGAAGACATCCGACAGGAAATTGCGTTCGGAAAAATAGAAGCTCCCTTGCAGGTGCCGGAACATTATCCGGTAGAGACTTTTTTGGAAGGCGAGCCATTATTCGCGGTTGGTGACCATATAAAAGTGATTTCCGGAGCATTTGAAAATATGTCGGGTGTTGTCTGGAAAGTAAAGAAGAATGTTGTAGAAATCGGCATCCGCCTGTTCGGACAGGACATGTCTGTGGAGATGCCAGTGGAAAATATAGTCCCCAACTTCCGATAATGGGGATTATTAGAAGTTGGGTTTTGGAGGTTTTTACTATGGA
>CAJUHR010000022.1:0-10481 GCA_910586255.1 uncultured Lachnospiraceae bacterium
GTTTGTAGCTGATGTGCATTTTTCTCCCTGCCTTTCTGCCCCGGATGGGCGTTTAAACCCATTATATCAGGATTCTTGCTAACTCACAAATATTTCTTGACGGTATCGCCGGTTCCGTCTGGATTGTGCTTTTCCTTTCCTCTTTTGATTACCTCTAATTCGCCATGACCTGATTGAGGAGGGGAGGCAGGATGGTTCTATTCGGACGGAGTATGCCAGGGAGCTTTCTGAGCTGCTTCCCCTGGTCAATTTCTGGCTGACGCCTTCTTTATATCCGGCAGATAAGGAGGAGCTTTCCCACAAGCTGCGGTTTGTGGCGGAGGTGCTTTCTGCCATGGACCTGCCTATCCTGGAGGATGAAAGGCTTAGGCAGGCGGAGGGATTGCTGCTTTGGGAAAGCGCCTGGAGATAGATTGGCAGGGACGTTTGGGGATGTATGGATAACGAAGGCAATGGTATAGTAGGGGGGACAGAAGGGAGGCGTGCGGTTTGGCGCAGAAGCTGTTTACAAGAAATTTTCTTCTACTGGTATTGGGGCAGGCAAGAAAAGGATTATGGCGGTATTGGAAGCTTTGACTGCCATATCGGTTTTATGTGCCGGCATTGTGTTGTCGGATTCCTGCGGGATTGCTGTGATTGGTGTGTTGTTGGTGATTCTGGCTTTTGAGATGTCTACGGTGCAGGCTTGTATTCCCCGGATGCTGACAGGAGATAATATTATCCGGGGGAACGCGGTGGCGAAAAAAGGATTTTCTGGAGAGTGTCCGGTTTATAGTGGGGGAAAAGCCGGAGATTTTAAGAATGTTGCTGCTGGTGGCTTTTTCCCGGTTTTTTTGTGATGGGGGTTGTTCTGGTAGGGCTTCCCTATATGGTGAGGAATATTTTGGGACTGGGGGAGAGGGGAAGCTCAGGAAAAAAGAATGGAATATAGCTCTTCATTGTGGGTTTTATCCGGCACGGGTTGAGATTGAGACAGCAGAATGTAATAATTGAAGGAATGGTTGAGGGGGTCTGGATTATTTGATATAATGATGATATCAGCTTGCCTGCAAGAGGCTTTTTGACCCCTGAAGCCTACGGATTTGCGAAGGCTGCGAAAGTGTGGAGAGGCTTCGGAAGTGGTGAGGACATTCGGGATTTTTATGAGGAGGCGGACCTATGGGAATTTATGTGAATCCAAGAAATGTGGCGTTTCGGAGGACGTTAAACGGGGATATTTACATTGACAAGACGGATCTGATCTTTGAGACCAACAACAAAATCGAAAAGCCGGACTGTTTTTTGTGTGTGAGCCGTCCCCGGCGTTTTGGGAAGTCCATGGCGGCGGACATGTTGGTGGCGTATTACAGCAGGGGGTGTGAGTCGGGAGAGCTGTTTGCGGGAAAGAAGGCGGAGCAGGTTCCAAGCTTTAAAAAGCATTTAAATCAGCATCATGTGATCCGTCTGGATGTGCAGAGGTTTTTGGAGTCGAAGCGGGATTTGGATACGTTTATTGGGGAGATGGAGAGAGCCGTCACCGAAGAATTGGCGGAAGAATTTCCAGATTGTGTAAACCTTGATTCTGGCGGCAATATCAGAATGAAAACGGCATTGACAAAAATATTTAAAAATACAGGCCAGGGCTTTATATTTATTATCGATGAATGGGACTGTGTGTTCCGCATGGCAAAGGACAGGAAAGAGATACAGAAGGAGTACCTGGATTTTCTGCGTGGATTGTTTAAGGGGTCAGAGTATGTAGAGCTGGCGTACATGACGGGGATACTTCCTATTAAGAAGTATGGGGAGCATTCGGCGATCAATATTTTTGGCGAGTATTCCATGGTTGACCCTAAGAATCTGGGAAAATATTTTGGATTTACCGGTGAGGAGGTACAGGAGCAGTGCTGTTTGCACGGGGTGGATTATGAGGAGATAGAAAGGTGGTATGACGGGTATCTTTTAGGGGGGCTTCATATCTATAATCCCAAGTCTGTGGTTGATGCGCTGACGTGGAAGAAGATCAAAAGCTATTGGACGGGAACGGAGACCTATGAGGCGCTGAAGGTTTATATTGACATGAATTTTGACGGCCTGAAGGAGGCTGTCACTACAATGCTGGGGAATGGGCGGTGCAGGATCAATACCCGCAAATTCCAGAATGATATGACTACCTTTGCCACAAAGGATGATGTTCTCACCTTGCTGGTTCATCTTGGTTATCTGACTTTTGATGAAATGACAGAGGAGGTCTATATTCCAAACCAGGAGATCGCCCAGGAGTTTTTGAATGTTGTTGACGGACCTGGCTGGGATGGACTAATCCAGGCGTTAAACCATTCGGAGGAGCTTGTTCGCAGTACATGGGAAATGGACAAAAAAGCAGTGGCGGAAGGCTTGGGAAGGATCCACAATGAGACCGCGTCCATTTTACAATACAATAACGAAAACTCTTTGACGTGTACCATACTCATAGCGTATTACAGCGCCAGGGCATATTATGCCAATCCGGTGATGGAGATGCCGGCCGGAAAGGGATTTGCCGATGTGGTCTATATTCCCAAACGGGGCATAGATAAGCCGGCGCTGGTGGTGGAGCTGAAGTGGGACAAATCTGCCGGGGGAGCCATAGCACAGATTAAGGAGAAGGGATATACGGACTGGCTTGCAGGGTATACGGGAGAAATCCTGCTGGTGGGGGTGAACTATGATAAGGGGGAAAAGGTTCACCAGTGTGTGATTGAGAAGTACAAAAGAGAATAGCATATAAAGAAGCATGGCTGTATCAGTTTTGCTTCCCATGGAGACAGGCGGAAAAGGACCGGAATGCCAGGTGGTGCATGTTGCCGCGCTTGGTTGTGGCGACAATTACCAGAGGATAGCCGGCAGCCGTTAGCCTTCGGATAAAGAGGTCAGCATCCTTCTTGTAAGCTATAATATTGACCAGATAATCATGAGCAATATCGTAACGTAAAGCATGGATTTTTTCCGGTCTCAATGAGCTACCGCAGAGTTTCCCCAAGTATGCGCAATATTCCAGATAGGGGCTTGGTTGAATTGGCAAAGAAGGCGATCCCGCTGTCGCTGGATGGCCGTAGGATCCGGATGGCACACGGAATCGTCCAGGCAGTTCTCGGAAGTCGGGATGGGGCAGCCTCGGAGGTGTTGGATGAGCGCGGCGTCCACCTCATTCCGCGCCCCTACCGAATCAATTAGTGTGCTGTCCATATCAAAGATGATGACCTTTTTATGATGAAACATGGAAGTATCCATTCTGTATTCTCCTTTGTTTTCAGCGTCTCTGTTTCTCTTTTGAGAGCTGCAGCAAAATCGTGCTGATTAAGGTCTGGCCGTGGGCCAGCACTATGGCATTCATAGCGCTGTAGATCTCCATGCCGATAAAGTCCAGGATGCGCCGTTCTTTTTTGAATTGTTCGCCTGCATCGATGGCGTGAATACTGTTCTGATAAGAGCGCTCGATACCGGATAAGCCGTTTTCAATGGTGTCGATGCCAATGCGGATAAAGGTGTCCGGGAAGTTTTCTTCCAGAAGTCTTATGGCTTTTTCGCATACCTGGACGTTGGCGTTTAGTAGCTCTTCCTTGGTGTGAGCCATCAGAAAGAACAGGATTCCCTTGTCACATGCCAGAAATTGCGGGGAATCGATGGTACTGTTGAGAGGCCCGCAGGACAAAACCGGGGTAAGAAGCTCCATCAGACGGCATTTGTTTTCGCAGGAGACCACCATATCCGAGGGATACAGAAAGGATATGGCAAGAAAATAATCATGATTCACGTCAATTCCCAACTGTCTGCCGGTGGATTCCATAAGAGCGGTATCCTCATAGAAATGGATGATAATATCATTGAAGTATGAGGAAAGTGTGGTGTTGGCAGGAGAAAGTGGACTTTTGAAAAAGGTGGAGCACGTGACAGTCATGGAGGTGCCGGACATTAAGCGGTGGCTGAAGGGAAATGATTTTCTCATTACAAGCTTTTATTCAGTGCGGAAAAGTGAGGAAGCTCAATGTCGGCTGATTGAGGAGCCAGCGGACATTTGCAGCTGTATTGCTGTCAAGACCGGACAGTATGTGGATAACAGTTCGGCGTTTTAAACGAGATTCTTCGCAAAACAAAGAAAAAGAATCTGAAGCGGGTTGTATATGGTATTGAGGAAACATATTAAGGTATCCTTGCACAGGATACAAAGGATGACTAGTATAAGCCGATTTAAATACCTTTCCATTTCGTTGAGGATGCTTTTTCGAGAGTGCAAAGGAAAAAGCGGAGGCGTAGTGGTGCTACGCTGAGCATTTTTTCTTTGTGCTATCGGGAAAGCAGGCCAGCGAAATGGAAGGTTATTTAAATCGGGTTATACTAGGAGGTGTTTCAATGGAGCATGGGATTGGGGACATCTCATTACTCCGCTGATTAGTCATGAGCTGGTACAGCTATGGGGCCAAAGCATATACTCAGAAGAAACTTGGCTTGACATACCTTGATAATCTATGTATAATAGTCTATATACATAGATTATCAAGGTATTTTTGCTTTGATTCCAAAGAAAGGAGCTTCTTATGGACAAACGTTACATGGCCCTGGGCACATCCATGCTGGTGCTGCGTCTTTTGGAGCAGCAGAGCATGTACGGCTATCAGATCATCCGGGAGCTAGAACAGCAGAGTCAGATGGTATTCCGGCTTAAAGAGGGCACCCTGTATCCGGTTCTGCACGGCTTAGAGCAGCAGGGGGCGGTGGTCAGCTTTCAGAAAACAGCGGATAATGGCCGCACACGGAAATATTATGAGATTACTTCCCAGGGAAAAGGACTGCTGCATGAGAAGGCGGAGGAGTGGAAAATTTATGAGACGGCGGTCAATCAGGTGATGGGAGGTGTGCTCTTTGGCGGATTATAAGAAGGATTTTCTGGATATGGTGGAGGAACAGATCGCCTACAAGCCGTTGCGCGGCGTGCTTGGCCGGGAGCTGGAGGAGCACATCCTGGACAGAATGGAGGAGTATGAGGCCGGCGGAGCTTCCCGGGAGGAGGCAGAAAAGCAGGCGGTGAAGGACATGGGAGATCCGATGGTTGTCGGCACAGAGCTCAACGCAGTTCACAGGCTTCAGAAGGCGCCGGCTCTCATGGTTATGACTTTTCTGCTGCTTTTTGGCGGATTTGCCGGTTCTGCCTATATGCGCTGGAGCCCGGAGCAGTTTTCCAATGGCTTTTTGTATTATATTCCCGGGCTGCTTGTTTTGGCGTTCATGACCTGGAAGGGTTATACTCTGGTCGTCCGATGCTTTAAATGGCTGCCGTGGCTGGCAGGCGGGTTGTTTCTGGCAGGAGAGCTGCTGTGCGGACAGAAGGCGGTTTTTCTTTGGCAGCTTAATTATTTACGGTATTTCGGGGTTTTGTTGTTTGCGCCCTTTTTGATTCTTCTGGCTTATCGCCTGCGGCGGCAGGGGAGCAAAGCCATCCTGCTGATTTTTGCACTTTGCGGCGTTTGTATTTTTGTGCCGGGTTTTGGTGGCGGTTACAGCCGTGATCTTTCGGCCTGTGTCGTTCTGACTGCCGGAGTGGCAGGCGCATTGCTGATGATGGCCCGCCGGGATATTTTTGCCGAAAACATCCTGGGGCGCAGGGGATATTACGGAATCATTTTTGGAGGACTGGCGGTTATGGGATGTCTTTTGACCTTTACGGACAGCAGACAGCAGATTTTTCGGCAGTTTGTCAACCCGGATGATCATATCCAATCCACCTGGGATGATACATACAACAGCGCTCTCATTCGCCGGCTGCTTTCCCGGACGCCTCTGGTGGGAGGGATTGATCTGACGCCCCGGGAGCTGATGGATTACGGAACCGGCGCCTGGTATTTTGAGAAACGAGATCCCCGGCAGATCGGTTTCAATGCAGTCTGTGACACAGAAAAAAAACAGCAGGAATTTGATGCAGCAGTGGCCAGGGCGAGAGAGGAGGGGGTGCTTCCCCGCTATATTCATTTTGATGAATCCAATGTGACCCTGTGGGATATACTGCCCCAGCATTATCACAACAACTATCGGATCGCACTCTTAATTCTCTTGTTTGGATGGTTGGCAGGGGCCATGGCGCTGGCGGCAGTGGTGGGATTTTATCTGCTGCTGTTTGCCTGTATTCGTAAGATTCGGGGAAGGTTGGCCTTTTCGCTGTCCTGCTGCTGTGGGATTTGCTTGGCAATGGAAGGGATTCTTTACATTCTTGGGAATTTTGGCTATCAATACGCCTCCTTTACCAATCTGCCAATGATTGCCGAGGGACGCATGAGCATTGTGGTTCATATGGCAATGCTGGGGTTGATTTTTTCGGCTTACCGGTATGACCGGGTGGTGGAGGAGCCGGCGGTGAACAGAGCAACTTTGGGATGACTGTCCAGGTACGCCTTGAAGGAAGGAGAGAGACAGATATATGGATTTTTTTGTTGAAAGAAGGTCCGCAAGATGATAAAATAGGAGTAACTATCAAGAAAAAGCAAGGGATTTTCTGTGTGAACAGTAACGAAAAGCCAGCTCCGGAATCCGGCGAGGCAGAGAGGGACAGGGAATGAACCAGGAGATACTTCGTTTTTTTGACAAAATGCCGGAGGCATTGGCCTTGTATGAAGTCTTTGAGCAAAAGGTTTTTTCTGAGATAGATCCGGTGGCCGTAAAGGTGCAGAAGACGCAGATTACTTTTTCCAACAAATACAATTTTGCCTTTGTATCCTTTTTGCCGGTGCGAAGGGCAAAGGAGCGGCCCAAGATCTATATTGTGATTACCTTCGGACTGGGATATTGTGTGGAATCGCCTCGTATCGATGTGGCCACGGAGCCTTATCCCAATCGCTGGACCCATCATGTCCTTGTGGCGTCAGAGGAAGAGGTGGATGAGGAGCTGATGGGCTGGGTGAAGGAGGCTGCGGCCTTTTCGGCGGCAAAGTTTCGCCGTAGTACCAGAGAAAGGAAGCAGTAAGAAGGATAGGATGGACAGAGAGAAGGTATTTATTCACGTAAAAAAGAAGTATGGCATTGAGCCTGATTATCCTTGGCATGACGATAATGGGGTGCTGCGGCATCCGGAGAACAGAAAGTGGTTTGCCATTGTTTTAAGAGTAGGACGGGATAAGCTGGGGCTTCCCGGGGAGGGCCTTATAGATGTGATTAATGTGAAGTGCGAGCCGGTTCTCATTGGCTCCCTGCGGACTCGGCAGGGATTTCATCCGGCTTATCACATGAATAAGGATCAGTGGATCAGCATCCGTCTGGACGGCAGTGTGCCAGAGGATGAGCTGCAAAATCTTATCGATCTGAGCTATCAGATGACTATGGCCAAGGAACTGCCAAAGAAAAAGAGGAAAAAATGACTCAATATTTGTGGAAATACCAGTCGCCTCTGGGCGGCATAACCCTGTCAGGGGATGAGGAGGCCCTCACGGGCCTGTGGTTTGACGGGCAAAAGTATTTTGGGCAGAATCTGTCCGGAAAAGAGGACTGGATGTTTCTGCCTGTCTTTGAGCAGACGAAAAAATGGCTTGATTTATATTTTGGCGGGGTAAATCCGGACTTTATGCCTCCCTTAAGGCCTACGGGCAGCAGGTTTCGCCTGGATGTGTGGGAGCTTCTTAAAGGCATACCCTATGGGGAAACCAGAACCTACGGGCAGATTGCAGATGCCCTGGCCAGGCAAAGGGGCCTGCCCCATATGTCAGCCCAGGCGGTAGGAGGCGCGGTGGGGCACAATCCTGTTTCCATCATAATACCTTGCCACAGGCTGCTGGGAAGCAACGGGAGCCTTACAGGATATGCGGGAGGAATTGACAAAAAAGCCCGTCTCCTTGCATTGGAAAGGTCCGGCAGACTATATTAATTCAGATAATTTCTCATGGCCTTTAAGGCATTCTTTTCCAGGCGGGATACTTGGGCCTGGCTGATGTGGATTTCTTCCGCCACCTCGGTCTGGGTTTTCCCCTCAAAAAAACGCAGGTCTATGATGTGTCTTTCCCTCTGGGGCAGCCGATCCATGGCCTCCCGCAAAGAGATCTCCTCCACCCAGTTTTCCTCCAGATTTTTCTTGTCGCTGATCTGGTCCATCACATACAGCGGATCCCCGCCATCGGTGTAGATGGGCTCATATAAGCTGACCGGACTCTGGATGGCGTCTAAGGCATAGGTGATCTCCTCCTTGCTGATGCCGATCTCATTGGCAATCTCCATGAGGGTGGGCTCCTTGGCATTTTTCCGCATCAGGCCTTCCTTGGCGTAGATGGCCTTGTAGGCGGTGTCCCGCAGGGAGCGGCTGACCCGAATGGAATTGTTGTCCCGCAGATAGCGGCGGACTTCTCCCATGATCATGGGGACGGCGTAGGTGGAAAAGCGGACATTCTGATTGATGTCAAAATTATCAATGGCTTTGATGAGACCAATGCAGCCAATCTGAAATAAGTCATCCACATTCTCATTGCTGCCGGAAAAGCGCTGGATCACACTGAGAACAAGGCGCAGATTGCCTTTGATGTACTGCTCCCTGGCTTCCATATCTCCGTCAAGGATTCGCTTAAAGAGCTCCTCCTTCTCCTCGTTTGTCAAAAGCGGGAGCTTTGCCGTATTGACTCCGCATATCTCAACCTTATAACCAGCCATAGTATATACCTCCGCATTTGAGAATCATTTCCATGGGAATCACAAAGTGATCTTCCAAGAAAATGATTTACGGAAAGCAGCTGGTTTATACTTCCTATTTTTCCCATGAAAAATGGCGGGGATGTAAAAAATTTTATCCTTTATTGATTTTTTTCATAGAGAATCCAGAGGCCCTTTAGCAGCAGAGCCTCATCATAGTGAATCTTATGTCTGCAAAGGGGCGTAACAAAGCGGGAAAGGCCGCCGGTGGCAACGATTGTGGCATCTTGTCCTAACTCCGCCTCCATCCGGTCAATGATTCCATCGATCATGCCGGCGCTTCCGTACATGATGCCGCTGCGCATACAGTCGATGGTGTTTTTCCCGATAACCTTTTTGGGAATGTCTAAGCTGATGGAGGGCAGCTGAGCCGCTTTGCTGCTTAGGGAATCCAGGGAAACCCGCAGTCCCGGAAAAATAACGCCTCCCACATAATTTCCCTTTTGGTCCACCACGGACATGGTGGTGGCGGTTCCCATATCAATGACGATTGCCGGCAGAGGATATTCCTTTAACACGGCAACAGCATCTACGATCATGTCGCTTCCCACAGTCTTGGGATTGTCCATAATAATGTTCAAACCGGTTTTCATGCCGGAGCCCACCAGCTTGGGGCGAAAGCCGAAAAGCTTGTTTACCGCTGAGGAGATGGGGGCGTTTAAGGGCGGAACCACAGAGGACATAATGGCGCCTTTCACCTGGGATTTTTCGATATTGTGAATTTCCAGGATATTTTTAATATTCACGGCATATTCCAGGCCGGTTTTCACGTGATCGGTGGTGATCCGCTCTACAAAATAGGTCCGGTCCGAGTCGATTCCTCCGATTACAATGTTGGTATTGCCCATATCGATTGCTAAAATCATGGGAACTCCTTTCAAATAGAAAAAATTTGTGCTATACTAAACCGTAGATGTTGGGGTCAAAAGGTCTTTTGACCCTGGTATCAACCATATTTTATATTGACATCTATCTTGGATGCAAAAACACTCTACCATATTTTCAAAAAAAAGACAACGGTTTGTCTTGAAGGAGGATGCGATGCTGCAGGGAAAAACAGTGGTGCTGGGAGTGACCGGCGGGATTGCCGCTTACAAGATTCCCAATCTGGCCAGTATGTTAAAGAAGCTTCATGCCAATGTGGAGGTCATTCTCACAAAAAACGCCTGCAATTTTATTACGCCTGTGACCTTTGAGTCCCTGACAGGCAACAAATGTCTGGTGGACACCTTTGACCGGAATTTTCAGTTTCAGGTGGAGCATGTGGAGCTGGCCAAAAGGGCGGATGTATTTATGCTTGCACCGGCCACAGCCAATGGGATTGCCAAAGTCGCCCATGGAATTGCGGATGATATGCTGACTACCACCTTTCTGGCCTGCCAGGCGCCCAAGCTCATTGTTCCGGCCATGAATACACGGATGTATGAGAATCCTATTACCCAGAATAATTTAGATATCTGCAGGAAATACGGGATGAGGGTTATCGAACCGGCCGAGGGGTATTTAGCCTGCGGTGATACAGGGGCCGGAAAGATGCCGGAGCCGGACATTCTTTTAGAATACATTCTTTGGGAGATTGCCTGCAGGAAGGATTTAAAAGGAAAGAAAATCCTGGTGACTGCAGGACCTACCCGGGAAGCCATTGACCCGGTTCGCTATATTACCAACCATTCCACGGGAAAGATGGGCTATGCCATTGCCCGGGCGGCTGCTTGGCGGGGGGCTGAGGTGACCCTTGTCAGCGGACCGGTGGAGCTGACAGCTCCGGTGGGAGTCCGCCTGGCGCCGGTTATGAGCGCCAG
>CAJUHR010000022.1:10491-82816 GCA_910586255.1 uncultured Lachnospiraceae bacterium
AGGCACACTCTTTCCCTACACGACGCTCTTCCGATCTCGGTTATGAGCGCCAGGGAAATGTTTGAGGCGGTGAGGGAGGCGGCCGGGGAGCAGGATGCCATCATCAAGGCAGCCGCGGTGGCTGACTACCGCCCGGCTCATGTGGGAACGGAAAAGACGAAAAAGAAGGACGGGGATATGGACATCGTCTTAGAGAGGACGGATGATATTCTGGCATGGCTGGGAGAACATCGCCGTCCGGGCCAGTTCCTCTGCGGATTTTCCATGGAGACGGAGAATGTGCTGGCAAATTCCAGGGCAAAGCTGGACAAAAAGCATGTGGATATGATTGTGGCCAACAGCCTGCGGGTGGAGGGAGCCGGATTTGGCGCTGATACCAATGTGGTGACCATGATCACCAAAGACGGGGCAAGAGAGCTTCCCAAGATGGCCAAATCGGAGGTTGCTCACAGGATTCTGGACTATATTTTTGAAGAAGCCTCAAGAATGTGAGGTGGCGCGCCGGATGCCGGGCGTATGGAGGTTTACCATATGAGCTGTGAAACAGATGCAGCAGAATGGAGGGAATAATGAAGTATGAAAAGATAAATATGGCGGTGGATGGTCAGAAGGCAGGGGAGGCGGAGCTTACCATACATCTTTTGGATCCGGTCAGTGTGTCGCCGGACAAAAAGCGTCCCATGGTGATTGTGGTGCCGGGGGGAGGCTATGAGCGCTGCTCCGACCGGGAAAGCGAGCCGGTGGCCATGAAGTTTCTCGCTATGGGATGCCATGCCTGCATCCTGGATTACAGTGTGTCGCCGAACCGTTTCCCGGTGGCTTTAAGGGAGCTGGCGCTTGCCATTGCCACCATTAGGGATCACGCTGAGGAATGGTATGTGGATGAGGAATCGGTGCTGGTATGCGGTTTTTCCGCAGGCGGACATTTGGCCTGCAGTATGGGAGCCTTCTGGAACCGTCCGGTGTCCTATGAGGGCATTGGCAGAAACGCAAGGGATGTGCGGCCGGACGGGCTGATTCTCTGCTATCCGGTGATTACTTCCGGGGAGGACTGCCACCCGGGATCCTTTGAGGCTCTTTTGGGGAAGGAGACCTGGCCGGAGATAAGAAGGGCCGTATCCTTGGAGCAGCATGTGACGGAGCAGATGCCGCCGGTGTTTTTGTGGCATACGGTGACGGACGACACGGTGCCGGTGGAAAACAGCCTTCTTCTGGCCTTTGCTCTTCAGAAAAACCATGTGAATTTTGAGATGCATCTCTATCCGGCCGGCTGTCACGGACTGTCCCTGGCATCGGAGGAGACCGCGGGCGACCGGAAATATTATCTGGAACCTGGTTGTCAAAGCTGGATTTCTCTGGTAAAATCATGGATTGAAAATCAGCGCTGGAAAAAGAGTGTCACAGGCAGTGACAGGAAGCGTTAAGGAGGAAAGAGTTTTGGCTGACAAAAATGCAGAAATAAAGAAACGAAGGACCTTTGCCATCATCTCACACCCGGATGCCGGTAAGACCACACTGACGGAGAAGTTTCTTCTCTACGGGGGCGCCATCAATCTGGCGGGCACGGTTAAGGGGAGAAAAGCGGCCAAATACGCGGTTTCGGACTGGATGGAGATTGAGAAAGAGAGAGGAATATCGGTCACATCATCTGTCATGCAGTTTGAATATGACGGATTTTGCATCAATATTCTGGACACTCCGGGGCATCAGGATTTCTCGGAGGACACTTACCGGACCCTTATGGCCGCTGACAGCGCGGTGATGGTTATCGATGGCTCTAAGGGCGTGGAGGCCCAGACCATCAAGCTTTTTAAGGTGTGCGTCATGCGGGGGATTCCTATTTTTACTTTTATCAATAAGATGGACCGGGAGGCCAGGGATCCCTTTGAGCTGATGGATGAGATTGAGAATGTTTTGGGTATCCGCACCTGTCCCGTCAACTGGCCCATCGGCTGCGGGAAAAGCTTTAAGGGGGTTTATGACCGGAATACCAAAAAAATCACCACCTTTACGGCTGCCATGGGAGGCCAGAGGGAGGTGGCATCCCGCACCTTTGATCTGGACGAGCCGGACACAAAGGCCGTGATCGGGGCGGATTATTACGGGCAGCTTTTGGACGAGATTGAGCTTTTGGACGGAGCCAGCGATGAGTTTGACCAGGATCGGGTCAGCCGGGGGAATTTGTCTCCGGTGTTTTTTGGATCGGCTTTGACGAATTTCGGAGTGGAGACCTTTTTGCAGCATTTCTTGCAGATGACCACTTCTCCCTTGCCCAGAAGGACCACAACCGGGGAGATTGATCCCTTTACGGAGGATTTTTCTGCCTTTGTGTTTAAGATTCAGGCCAACATGAACAAGGCTCACCGGGACCGGATTGCGTTTATGCGGATTGTGTCCGGGAAATTTGAGGCCGGAATGGAGGTAAACCATATCCAGGGCGGCAAAAAGCTTCGCCTGTCCCAGCCTCAGCAGATGATGGCCCAGGACAGGAAGATTGTGGAGGAGGCCTATGGGGGGGATATTATCGGTGTTTTTGATCCGGGGATTTTCTCCATCGGAGATACGCTTTGCCTCTCCAACGCCAAATTCCAGTTTGAGGGCATTCCCACCTTTGCGCCGGAGCATTTTGCCCGGGTGCGTCAGATGGATACCATGAAACGGAAGCAGTTTTTAAAGGGGGTCAGCCAGATTGCCCAGGAGGGCGCCATCCAGATCTTCCAGGAGTTTAATACGGGCATGGAGGAGATCATTGTGGGGGTGGTGGGAGAGCTGCAGTTTGAGGTGCTGACCTACCGTCTGGAAAATGAGTACAATGTGGAGGTAAAGTTAGAAAAGCTTCCTTATGAATATATCCGGTGGATCGGCAACCGGGAGGAGATCGATGTGTCAAAGATTCAGGGAACCTCCGACATGAAGCGGATCAAGGACTTAAAGGACAATCCTTTGCTTTTGTTTGTGAACAGCTGGAGTGTGGGCATGGTGCTGGAAAGAAATCCGGGACTGGTGCTGGAGGAGTTTGGGCGGAACTGACGATGGGCGCCGGTAAGGAGCTTCGGCCAGGGGGATACGGTTTTGCAAAGAATATTCTGGGTACTTTAAAGATTGTTGTCTAAAAATATTTTGATTCTCAAACTATTATTGATTTCCCGGAGGTTTTGTGTTATAACCTTTGTTGAAGGATGGAACTACTTAGTATATTTGGAAATCAAAGGAGTTTGATATGATTACAGCTCAAAATACAAAGACAATTTATGACCTGGTGCACAATGGGGCAAAGGAACATGGAAATCACGTTTTTCTTCGCTATGAGGAGAATGACGTGATTTTTGATGTTACATATCAGGAGTTTGCAGATCAGTGCGATGCGGTGGCGGCATGGCTGGCTGAGCAGGATGAGAGAATCGGACATAGAGCGAAGGTGGGGCTTTTGGGAAGCAGCAGCCATCACTACCTGGCGGTGATGCTGGGGGTGATGGGAGGTGGCAATGTGAGTGTTCCCTTAGATATCCAGATGAATGTGGAGACTTTTGCCGACTGTCTGAACCGGTCGGATGTGGATATTCTTTTTTATGACTGGGATCATCACGTGCTGGTGGAGGGAGTAAAGGACAAATGTCCCAACGTAAAGACCTATATTTCCTTGCAGCACGGCAGACATGTGCCCTGTTCAGACAATATTTTAAAGGAATATGCAGGGAAAAAGACAGCGCCCAAAACTTCTCCTGAGGATCTGGCCATGATTCTCTTTACCTCCGGAACAACGGGAAGAGGAAAGGGAGTGATGCTGTCCCAGGGAAATCTGATTGACAATACCTTCTGTACCACAGATTCGGATCACCCGGAGAGGGAGGTATATCTGAATGTGCTTCCCATACACCATGTATTTTGTATCAACGGGGATGTGATGATTGTGATCCGTTATGGAGGCACTTTGTGTCTGAACCGGGATATGGCCAAGCTGGCGGCCCATATTCAGCTGTTCCAGCCCTCCGTGATCCGCATGGTGCCCATGATTGCCAAGACGCTGTACAGCCGGATTGCCATTATATCCCGGCAGACGGGACAGCCGGTGGGCAAGGTCCGCTCACAGGTACTGGGCAAGCACCTTCACAAGATTATCAGCGGCGGCGGATATCTGGCCCCTGACTTAGCTGCCAATTACAGAAATCTGGGAATTTCCATTGCCCAGGGCTACGGAATGTCCGAATGTTCTCCAAAGATATCCTCTCCGGACTGGAGCCGGCCGGACAAGGTGGCTTCTGTGGGGCGGATTGTGGACCATTGTCAGGTGCGGATTGTGGACGGGGAGATTCAGGTGAAGAGCCCCTCCGTGATGATGGGCTATTACAAGGAGCCAGACAAGACAGCCGAGGTGATGACAGAGGACGGATGGCTCTGCACGGGTGACTTAGGCTATGTGGATGAGGAAGGCTTTCTCTATCTGACAGGAAGAAAGAAAAACCTGATTATTTTGAGCAACGGAGAAAACGTGGCTCCGGAGCAGCTGGAAAATCTGTTTGAGGATGACCGGGTGATCGAGGATATTCTGGTGTTTGGGGAAGATGATATGGTCATGGCCGAGGTGTACCCAAACTTTAAATATGCGGAGGTGGCAGGGATCACAGACATTGAGAGTGTGGTTTCCGAGATCATCAAAAAGCATAACGAGGATCTTCCCACATTTAAGCGGATCATGAATTTCCGGCTTCGGGACACTCCCTTTGCCAAGACCTCCTCAAAGAAAATCATCCGCAGTCAGTATTTTACTCAGAAAAAGAAAGAGGAAGAACAGCTTTTGAATGTCCGCTGTCCGGAAAACGAGCTTCAAAAACAGCTCTATGAGTGTATCTCAGCTGTGCTGGGCCATCAGCGCTTTGGCATTGACACGGATCTTTACACGGCCGGCCTGGATTCCATGGGAAGCGTCATGCTGCTGACGGATTTACAGGAGAAGCTGGGGATTGCCATCACCTTAGGAGATCTGGCTGACCATGCCACCGTGCTGGCGCTGGAAAGCTTTGTGAAGGAGGCAAGGGAGAAAAAGCCGGTGGACTTTACGGTGCGGGATATTTATCCTCTCACCAACCTGCAGCTTTACTTTGCCTACGTCATGCGGGGAAATACAACCGCCAATCTGCCGTTCCTCTTTAAGCTTGGGGACAAGGTGGATTTGGGACGGCTTCAAAAGGCAGTGGAGGATGTGTTTGACATGCACCCGGGGCTGAAAGGGGTTGTACAGTTCCATGAGGGAGCATTTAAGAACTTCCGCCGGGACGAGAGCCGGGTTTGTGTGCCGGTGACAGACATGAGCGATGAGCAGTGGGAGGAGCACAAAAAAGGACTTTTAAAGCCGTATCTCTACGGGGAAAATGATCCCCTCTACCATGTGGGCATCTACCGGACAGATTCGGCCAATTATCTGTTTTTTGATATTGCTCACATTATGGGTGACGGCATTACCATGAATGTGCTTTTTGAGGATATCAATCGCCTCTATGCCGGCGAGCCGGTGGAGAAGGAAAAATATACCTTTTTTGAGTATATTCTTGATGAAAAGGATCGGGACGCCAGAGGGCTTCGGGGAGAGAATGAGGCTTATTTCCGGAAATTGATGGATGGCTTTCGGATTCGCAAGAGTATTCTGAATCTGAAGGATTTTTATGATCTGGACAAAGGGCAGGACGGGGTGTTAAAGGATCGCTTCCGCAATCTGAACCGGAAAAACATCACAGCCTTTTGCCGGAAGCACGGGGTATCGGAGAATGTAATGTTTCTGACCGCCTACAATTACTGCATCGGTATTTTCAGCAATGAGAAGGATACCATTAGCTCCAGTATTCACAGCGGCCGGACCGACAGCCGCTGGGCAAGGCTGGCGGGACCTCTGTTTCTGACCTATTATTTCCGGTACACCAATGTGCCTCACGAGACGGTGCCTCAGCTTTTGCAAAGATCCGGGCGCCAGATTATGGATACCATGCGCTGCTATATTTCCAATCTCCATGCAGATGAAATGTTTTTCCAGTATCAGGGAGATATTCTGAATATTGACACGATCGGCGGCGAGCCGGCAGAGCGGATGAAGATACAGCTGGATTCCCTGCCCTTCCATCTTCAGGTTATGTCCGATGACAAGGGATATTTCTATGAGCTGCGCTACTGGAAGAACCGGTTTGACCGGGCTCAGCTGAGGATCTTTTTAGTATGTCTGGAGACGATTGTGGACGCCATGCTGGAGGAGCCATCGGTGCGGAGGCTTAAAAAGCATTTGCCGGAGCCGATTTTCCCCAAGCATTACAAGATTACCGCGGGTGCGGTCAACCGGGAGGCAGGCTGTGAGCTGATCCGCTCCGTGAGCCGGGATACCCGGGTGAAGGCCTATGTCTTTGATGAGGGATGCCGGAAACAGCCCTTTGGAGCCTGGGGAAATCTCTATATCATGGATTATCCCACAACCGGATGGGTGGACAAGATCACCAATCCTTACGGGGAGGGAGTGCTGTATCAGACCGGCCGGGTGGCCAGGATTCTGCCGGACGGTAAGCTGGACTTTTTGGAAAACGGCGGCAGAGTCGTGATGCAGGAGGCAATCACCGGGCGGAGCTTTTTGGACTTGGAACGGCTTGAAAGGCTGCTTAGGGAGTATGACGGAGTTTTGCAGGCGGAGGCCTACGTAAAGTACACAGAGGGAAATAAGACCATTCTTCAGGCAGACATCCGGACGGAAGGGGAAGTGAATGTGGAGAAAATCCGGGAGTATCTGGCAGAAAATTGCGAGAAGGAGCTGATTCCACAGGAGATTCGGGGTTACTGTTCACACCATGACTAACACTTTGCTGATTAGTCATGAGCCAGTACAGCGATGGGGCCAAAGCATATGCCCATCGCCGCAGGCGATTTCAAATGGGCATATGCCGTTACGTTCACAGGGTACCTGTGAACAGTAACCGTTTGGCAAAAGAGATTAGAAGATGGGAGCAATAAATCTTGCGTTTTATATTGCCATATGATATACTGACAGAATCAATAGACTGGTTCGAGAACCTCCCAGTATAAAAAACTAGGCACAAGGGACACGCTGCTATCTTGCTATGACAGGGTGCTGTTTTTGCTGTAGTTATCTAAAGAGGACTTAACTCGGATTCAGCAGGAAACAGCATCCTTTTTTGATGCTCTGCGAGCGGAGACATCGGGGTAACAGTTCAAGGGTTATCTTGGACTGTTACCCATGGGAAACGATAAGCATTCTGAAACTGCAGGCGCATCAAGGAAGGCATAAGACCCCGAAAAATGTCATGTCAGAAGATGAAGGGAAAGAGATGAGAAGACGAAAAGTGATTATTGATTGTGATCCGGGGATTGATGACAGCCTGGCCCTGATGCTGGCTCTTTCCATGGAGGAGCTTGAGGTGACGGGAATCACCATTGTGTGCGGCAACGGTCCGGTGGATATGGGATTTTCCAATGCCAAGAAGATTTTGCAGAGGCTGGGGAGGCTGGACATTCCCATATGTAAGGGGGCCGAAAAACCTTTAAAGCGGGAGTATGTCAGTGCTCTGGATACCCATGGAGCCGATGCTTTGGGTGAGAGCTTTCTTGCAGAGGTGCCTGGGTATGAGCAGCCGATAGATGCAGTGGAATTTATGGCCCGGGAGCTTTTAAAAGGGGACTGCTCGGTGATTGCTCTGGGGCCCATGACAAATCTGGCCCATTTGATTGAGCAGCAGCCTGAGGCATTTGCCAGGGTGGAGGAGCTTGTCTCTATGGGCGGGAATTTCCGCAGCCATGGAAACTGCTCTCCGGTGGCAGAGTATAATTACTGGGCGGATCCGGACGGAGCGGCTCTGGTTTACCGGACCATGGCAGATCTTGGAAAAAAGATCCATATGGTAGGGCTGGATGTGACCAGAAGGATTGTGCTGACGCCGGATCTTTTAGAATATCTTAAGAGGCTTGATGGGGAATTGGGAGAGTTTGTTCAGGCAATCACGAAATTTTATTTTGATTTTCACTGGCAGTGGGAGCATCTGATTGGCTGTGTGATCAATGATCCGCTGGCGGTAGCGTATTTTGCGGACAGGACTCTCTGTGAGGGTTTTGAGGCCTACACGGAGATAGAAACCGGGGGGATCTCCATAGGGCAGAGTGTGGTGGATGCAGAGGGATTTTACCGGAAAAGGGCCAACGGGGTGATTCTCACAAGGACAGATCCTTTGCGCTTTTTTAAAATGTTTTTCGGGAGGCTTTTGAAGGTGGATGAGCAGGAGCTGGATTTGCTGGAGAAGCTGGTGAGGTCATGAGAAGGCAGAAAGAGTGACCGGGAAAGCTTCTTCAGGAAAGTCTGAGGACAAGAGAAATTTGAAGAAAAGAAAACAGACAGCTCAGGGAGATGCGTGAATTGCTGCAAAGAAAGATAAAGAGGGTAAAAGAAAACAGAGAATGAGAGAGGGCCGAGAAGGAGAAAAATCGAAAGGAATAGAAGGAGATGGAAAACATGAGAGCTTTGGAGAATAACAGTACAGGAAAAAGCGCGGGAAGCACAAACGGACGGGCTTCGGTCTACCGAATCTGTCTGCTTGCCATGGCAGTGGTGATCAACATAGTTGGGGCGCAGATTGCCCTGACTTTCCGCCTTCCTGTCTATCTGGACAGTGTAGGGACGATCCTTACAGGAGCGTTTCTGGGACCGGTTTACGGGATGATTCCCAATCTGCTAAGCGGAGTGATTCTGGGAATGACCAGTGATATTTATTCTCTGTATTTTGCGCCGGCAGGGATGGTGACGGGTCTGATGGCCGGTCTGGCATGGAAGCTGCATTTGGTAAACAAGAAGCGGATTTGGTTGGGAACAGCTCTGGTAACCTTGCCGGGGACTCTGATGAGCTCCGTGATCTGCGCGGTGGTATTCGGAGGCATCACTTCCTCCGGATCTACGGTTCTGGTGCAGCTTTTGGCCAGGACACCCATTGGCATGACCGCAAGCATTTTTCTGGTGCAGATTGCCACGGAGTATCTGGACCGGTTGATCAGTATCTTTTTTGTGGGGACGTTTTTGAAGGCATTGCCCTATGATCTGAAATGCAGATGGAGAGGAGGCGCCGGATATGGGGATTCCTCAAAACCGCTACAGCAAAATCACGGATAAGAACCAGAGGGAGATCTGCCTTTTACGGTCTTTTCCCTGTGCTTGGGGAAAATGTGCATTCTGTGATTATACCATGGATAACGGAAGAGACGAGGAAGCGATGGTATCCTTAAACCGGCAGGTGTTAGGGCAGGTGACAGGGGAGACGGGGGTTTTGGAGGTGATCAATTCCGGAAGCTGCTTTGAGCTTCCGGATGAGACGCTTTCGGATATTTTCCGTGTGACAGGAGAGAAGGGTATCCATCGCCTGTTTTTTGAGTCCCACTGGATGTACCGGAAGCTGGTTTTGGGGATGCGAAAGAGGATGGGAGTGCCCACTGTCTTTAAGATCGGTGTGGAGACCTTTGACAATGATTTTCGACAGAGGGTGTTAAACAAAAATGCAGATTTTAAGGATCCACGGCAGGTGGCGGAGTACTTTGACTCGCCTTGTCTGATGGTGGGGATTCAGGGGCAGACGAAGGAAATGATTGACCGGGATATCACCTGTCTGAAGAAGTATTTCCGTCTGGGAACAGTCAATGTGTACAACAATAACACCACCCGGATTCGGAGAGATGAGGAGTTGGTAAAATGGTTTATGGAAGAGTATCAGTGGCTGCTGGCAGACCCGGCGGTGGAGGTGCTGTATGAGATCACGGATTTCGGAGTCGGATGACAGAGAGCAGGAATACTTCAAAAAGGCCCTGTCTGACTTTGCCCTTGACGCGGCGAGCGGCGGGGCCATACGCCATCTGGCAGACCGGGGCTATACGGCAAACCAGATTGTCAGGATGCTGGATTTCCCCACGCCCTTTAAGCGGGTGCAGCAGACGGTTTGGAAGTATTTTCTGGATCAGGGCATTATACTCTTAGAGGAGCCGGAGCGGGAGCGCGGCCAGGCAGAATATGACTATGTGACAGAGTATGACGCCTATGGCAGAAAAAGCTTCCGGCGGGTTGTGACAAAGGAGCCCAGCCCGGAGCCGGTTGTGTGGAAGGAGAGCCGGTTTTGCCAGGCCGCAAAAGGAGAAAGGCTTCCCGATTTTCTGGAAAGAAAATCAAGGGAAAACGGGGAGGGATTTTCTTATGTTTCCTGCGATTTCGGCCTGTATAAGAGAAGGGATCCAAAGGGATTTGAAAGGCTTATGGATGTTTTGGAGCCTGAGGACAGGGAGTATATAGGAGGAATTTGCTGGGAGCGGAAAATGGCCTATCACCGCCTGAATCAGCGGATGCGAAGGATTGCGGCCCGTCTGGGAAAGGCAGGCCATCCAGAGGTGTGCTATTTTATAAAGTCCAGGGAGAAGGTACGGCTTTGAGAAGATTCCCCCCGTGAAAAGTAACAAATATGGTTAGAAAATGTAAAAAAATTCTCAAAACCACTGGACTATTTTGCGGTTTTGTGAGAAAATACTAGCAGGTATGATGTGATTAATTTAACGATTCCATGGCTGATAGTCCAACGAACGGGAGGAGGATTTAAGCGGTGGAGCTGTTAAGCCGCGTACTTCAGGAAATTACATAGTTGAAAGGAGTTTTAACATGATTTATTCACATGAAGTTGAGAAGATGTGCACAGTTGCACAGGGCGTTCATCATGGCGCTGCTCCTATTCCGGAGGAAGCAAAATGGGTGAAATCCAAACAGGTTTCCGACATTTCCGGATTGACCCATGGTATTGGCTGGTGTGCTCCCCAGCAGGGCGCATGTAAGCTGACCCTTAATGTTAAGGAAGGCATCATTCAGGAGGCTCTGGTAGAGACCATCGGCTGTTCCGGCATGACTCACTCCGCAGCTATGGCATCTGAGATACTTCCCGGCCTGACCGTTTTGGAGGCTTTAAATACCGACTTGGTATGTGACGCGATCAATACCGCTATGAGAGAGCTGTTCTTGCAGATCGCTTACGGCAGAACCCAGAGTGCATTCTCTGAGGACGGGTTGCCCATTGGCGCCGGCTTAGAGGATCTGGGCAAAGGGCTTCGTTCTCAGGTTGGTACAATGTACGGAACCTTAAAGAAGGGACCTCGTTACCTGGAGATGGCAGAAGGATATGTGACCGGAATCGCACTGGATGCAGATGACCAGATTATTGGATATCAGTTTGTAAGCCTTGGCAAGATGACTGATTTTATCAAGAAGGGTGATGATCCCAACACCGCATGGGAGAAGGCCAAAGGCCAGTACGGCCGCGTTGCAGACGCAGTAAAGATTATCGATCCGAGACAGGAGTAAGGGAAAATTTACGCGGAATGCAGATTTTTCCGCTTAGCAAAGGTCGCAGGGCGGAGTTTGCGTTTCCCGAGAAGCCAATACAGGTAATTGAAGGAGGAATTAAAAGTCATGGCATTATTTGAATCCTATGAGAGACGTATCAAACAAATTGATGCTGCACTGAACAGCTATGGAATTGCTTCCATTGAAGAAGCAGAGAAGATCACCAAGGATGCGGGGCTTGATGTATATAAGATGGTTGAAGGTATTCAGCCGATCTGTTTTGAGAATGCCAAATGGGCATACACCGTAGGTGCTGCCATTGCCATTAAGAAGGGTTGCCGGAGAGCAGCTGACGCGGCCGCCGCCATCGGAGAGGGTCTGCAGGCATTCTGTATTCCCGGTTCTGTGGCAGATCAGCGTAAGGTTGGTCTGGGACACGGCAATCTGGGCAAGATGCTTTTGGAAGAGGAGACCGACTGCTTCGCTTTCCTGGCAGGCCATGAGTCCTTTGCAGCAGCAGAGGGCGCTATCGGTATCGCTGAGAAAGCCAACCGCGTTCGTCAGAAACCGCTGCGTGTTATCTTAAACGGTCTTGGAAAGGATGCAGCTCAGGTTATCGCCAGAATCAACGGTTTTACCTTTGTTGAGACCGAGATGGATTACTACACCGGCGAGGTGAAGGAAGTATACAGAAAGGCATACTCCGATGGCCCCCGTGCCAAGGTGAACTGCTACGGCGCCAATGATGTGACCGAGGGCGTTGCGATCATGTGGAAGGAAGGCGTGGACGTTTCCATCACCGGTAACTCCACCAACCCCACCAGATTCCAGCATCCCGTTGCCGGTACATATAAGAAGGAGTGCGTGGAGAAGGGCAAAAAGTATTTCTCCGTTGCATCCGGCGGCGGCACCGGCCGTACCCTGCATCCCGACAACATGGCAGCAGGTCCGGCTTCCTACGGCATGACCGATACCATGGGACGTATGCATTCGGACGCTCAGTTTGCAGGTTCTTCTTCCGTGCCGGCGCATGTGGAGATGATGGGCCTGATCGGCGCAGGCAACAACCCAATGGTTGGTATGACTGTGTCTGTGGCAGTTGCGATTGAGGAAGCCAGTAAAGCAGGCAAATTCTGATGTATTTGTACCAAAAATTTAGAAAATAATATATAAAGAGATACAAAACGCCATAATTCAAAAGAATTATGGCGTTTTTATATACAGTATCAATATATTTTGCTGTGAACACTATGGGTGGGAGCGGCAGAGATGTATCTTGTGCACCAACCACAGGAAATATGAAAAAGCCTGAATTTGTGCGGATTCTGGAGATTTAGAGATTTGTGCATTAAATAAAGCTGAGTTCGTAACCCTCATACAACCCTCACTAATAACCCTTATTTTTTGAATATTTTATGGGTATTAGGAAATTTAATGAAAGCAACCTCAAATCAGGAAAAAGCAGCTTTTCATATGCTATAACCTATTTTTGGTGCAAAAAATATGTTGACTTTTTGTTTAGATTTGCATATAAATAGTATAAGACCTATAGTAGATAATGTGCTAATTTTAGATGAGAATTTTTTTGAAAAATGTAAGAGAGATGCGGTAGTCAGATATTAAAGCTGAGTAATATAAAGCGAGTTGATAACCCTCATGTAGCACTCAAATGGCTTAAAAATGCTGTAAAATCAAGGGTTACTGCAACTGTGGAGGAAGCGGCGAAGGCTGGAAAGTTCTAAAGAATAGCGTATTTTCAAAGGCTTCCGTTGACGTGGGTTGTCAGCGGAAGCCCTAAATTTGCTACATAATAGACATATAATAGACAAGTGATAGACATTGGGTAATGGACAGATTGGAGGTTGGTGGTAATGAATATCCATATAGAAAATCAAAAACTGCCAGATATTTATATGAGTAGAGGCCATCAATGTTATCTGGATTCTGTGAGGGGGAAGTTAGTCTACATAACCCCGGAGGAAATAGTCCGGCAGAGAATGATATCCTATTTGTTATATGAGCTTCATGTGCCGAAAGAAATGATAACAGTGGAGGCGCGTCTTTTAGAATATGGTATCCGTTCCAAGAGAAGGGCGGATATTATTGTACATGGAAGAAATGAGGATGGCACAAGGTATCCTGTGCTGGTGGTTGAGTGCAAAGCTCCGGATGTGTATCTGGATGAAAAGACCCATACACAGGTTTTTGACTATTGTGATGAACTTGGCGCAGACTATGCAGTTGTAGTGAATGGGTATGAATGGTTCTGTTATAAATATAATGCTGATAGGCAGCAGTATGATGAGATAACACAACTTCCCTTATATGAAGAAATACTGACAGGAAAATATGAGTTGAGAGATTTGGGTATAAAGCCAAAGCGTATCCCTTTTGAAAACTATGAGGATTTTCTGAAGGAAGAGTTTGAGAGCTATTCAGAAGATTATTATGGAACAGATATAAGTAAGACTACTCCCATGCCCATTGCGAAAGCAGCGCTAAATCTTTGTGAGGCTCTTTTGGATCTTGACCACAAGATGCCAGAGGGTCAATATGGTTTATTTCGTTTAGTTCAGGATTATGGGATTCGTATGCTTTCTTATGGAAATGCGGGAGGCGGCTCATTTTATGGCCCATATCGTTCTTTTTTTGATTGAGAGGAGCAAAAGCATGGAGTTTGTTTCTTTTAGTTTTAGCACCTATGTAAATATGGATAAGCCAGATGTTGTAAAGACCTGCTTATGCGTAGCCCATGATGACGAAAAAGAAACTCACCATGCTCTGCAGTTAGTGTTTGAAAACAATATCCAGGTAATCGGTGATGAGGTGAGATTTTACCATCATGGAAGAATTGCGGTCGGGAACAGAGGAAGCGGTAGGGTTGATGAGCTTCGTATGTTTGTGGAAGAGCGATATCCAGAGATTGTAGCAGGCAAAAGGTTTTATATGGGAAGTCTTGTCAATGACCGACAGTGGAATATTGATGAGCCGGATGTTATTAAATTGCTCGAAAGGCTGATTACCTATGCATTGATCAGGGATGAATATCGTGATTTTGTTAAGACAAACCGTTAATACTAATGTTTGGAGGGATGTAGTATGCGAAAGATAACAATCGATTGGTCTTACCCTATGGATATCGATAATATCCTGAATGACAGCCGCATGAGCGATATTGGTATTTACTATATCACTCGTAATTTTGGGGGTAAAATCTCTGATTTGTATATTGGAAAAACCATATACAGTTACAAGAGCCGGTTAGAGAGCCACTGGTGGTATTGGCTGGATAATTATCGTGGTAAAAAGTATGTCAGGTTGGGTAAAATAGTCAAGCCGAAATCTCTATCAGCCGAGAACCTAAAACAGCTTATCAATGACGCAGAAGCAACGCTGATATTTTGCTGTAGGAATCAGTTGATATACAATACTATGTGTATGAGTAGCTGCAGTCCATCACAGAGGCTCCACATCACGAATACAGGACGAAGAGGTAATATTCCCGCTGAGGTCTATATTCCTGATGATGAGTGGATTGAGTATTAGTTTTTATAAAAGGGGCAACCTGAAGCGGTCGCCCCCTTGAATTATCGTAAACGGTATCTGCGTGTGGGTACCACAAACATAGCAATCATTGTGATACAGATAAAACGGAATCGGAAAGAGAGGATATAAAGATCAGGAAAAAGGGAGGAGCCGACAGCTACTGCGATAGCTGCCGGCGATTATGAAAAAAATTTATCTGAATGTCATAATTAAGTAGGTGTTGCTTTGTCTTGTTTGATGATATTAGTATACGTGGGAGATGTGAAGGAAGTTTAGCTGAAATATAGAATATCTGTGAACAATTGTGAACAAAAAATGAACAGCGAAAGCGGAAAAGATTTTTCTTGCGAAACCCCGTGCTTTGTAGTAAAATAACTTTTATAAAATATTTAAAAAAAGGGGAAATGTATGAAGGCGGAACGGGGAGAGGAGCGAAGGGAAGTCCGGCGGACGAATCAGGCCCGTATTGCAAAGCTGATTATGGAGGCAGGGAGTATTTCCAAGGGAGAGATCGCTGCCAGACTGGGGTTTAGTATGCCGACTACACTCCAGCATATAAAAGAGCTGACAGAGGCAGGGTATATTACCGAGAGCGGGGAATATGGCTCCACCGGGGGACGAAAAGCAAAAATGCTGTCTATTGTGGGAGATATGGGGTTTGCCGCGGGAATGGACATTACAGAAAACTATATTTCTTATGTGCTCATGAATCTAAAAAGAGAATTGGTGAGAAAAGCGCGGATCCGCCTTCCCTTTAGCAAGGATTTTTCTTATTATGAGGCCATGGGCAATTGGCTTCAGGTGTTTTTAGAGCAGGCGGGGATGGAGCGGGAGAAGATATTGGGGGTGGGAATCTCCCTTCCGGGGCTGGTGAAGCCGGAGGAAAAACTTCTGATTCATTCCCATGTGCTTCAGGCGGATAATATAAGCTTCAAAAGATTTGAGAGTATGATTGGCTATCCTTGTATCATTGACAGTGACGGAGGCGCGGCTGCATATATGGAGCTGTCGGGAAAAGCGCGGGACGGGGTTTATCTGTCGCTCAATGATACGGTGGATGGAGCGGTTTATCTGGGCAGGGCCATGTATTCGGGGGAGAATTTTTACAGTGCCCGGTTTGGCCACATGGTGATTGAAAAAGGGGGGCGTCCCTGTTATTGCGGAGGAAGGGGATGTCTGGATGCCTACTGTTCAGCCAGGGCTCTGCGGGAAGAGGACACAAGTCTCAATGTGTTTTTTCAGAAGGTAAAAGCCAAAGAAGAAGGGTATCAAAAGCGGCTGGACGAGTATCTGGACAGTCTGGCAGTGGCGGTTTCCAACTTGAGACTGATGTTTGGATGTGATGTCATTTTAGGAGGGCAGGTGGCAGGATTTCTGGAAAGATTCAGGAAAGAACTGGACCGCAGAGTGGCGGAGTACGACTGCCTGGATCCGGACACTTCATTTTTGAGGTTGGGAAGCAGTCTTCCGGAGGTGTCTGCCTGCGGGGTGGCCGCCCGATTTACGGATTGTTTTTTCCAGATTCTGTAAGAAATGAAAAAGATTTATAAATTAATTAATAAAAGAAAAACGATATATTGCCATGCTGCGGAATAGACATTAAAAGAAAAATATTCCGCAGCATTTTTATATGGGGTAAGACCAAATAACATTCTGCCCTTGCAATATATCATTTGATCAGGAAGCTTTTTAGGAGCGCAGGCGAATCCAGAAAAGCTTCTGCTTACAGACATAACTGTGAAATATCTGTGAAGTGGTGGAAATGTCAGTTTCCATCTGATAAAATACACATAAGATTGATGGATATGAAATGTTGAGAGCAGAATAAAACAGAAAAAGCAGAAAGAGCAAAAGGAGACGAAAATGGATATGGATTCGCTGAAGGTGCTGGTGGTGGATGATGAAGCCAGAATGAGAAAGCTGGTTCGTGATTTTTTGAGTGTCAAGGGTTTTCAGGTCCTGGAAGCAGAGGACGGGGAGCAGGCTGTGGAAATGTTTTTTGCACAGAAGGATATCTCCCTGATTTTATTGGATGTGATGATGCCAAAGATGGATGGATGGGAGGTGTTAAGGTCTGTCCGCCAGTATTCTCAGGTGCCGATTATTATGCTTACGGCCCGCGGGGAGGAGAGAGATGAGCTGCAGGGCTTTAAGCTGGGTGTGGATGAATATATTTCCAAGCCCTTCAGTCCGAAGATTCTGGTGGCCCGGGTGGAGGCGATTTTGCGGAGAAGCCGGGGAAGTTCCACGGATGTGACGGAGGCAGGGGGAATCCGGGTGGACAAGTCCGCTCATCAGGTGACGATTGACGGACAGGTGATTGACTTAAGCTATAAGGAGTTTGAACTTTTGACCTATTTTATGGAAAATCAGGGTCTGGCACTGTCGCGGGAAAAGATTCTTAATAATGTGTGGAACTATGATTATTTTGGAGATGCCAGAACCATAGATACCCATGTGAAGAAGCTGCGGAGCAAAATGGGTCAGAAGGGGGATTATATTAAAACCATCTGGGGAATGGGATATAAATTCGAGGTGAGTGAATAGATGAAGGATTCTCTGAGGAATTCCATTCGCCACCGGATTATGCTGATTTTTGTAGGGCTGATGACAGCAGTGCTCTTTTTGGTCTGGGCAATCAACAACTGGTGGCTGGAAAAGTATTATATTGATGAAAAAAGGAAGGAGATGGAGGCTGCTTACAGTGAGATTGACAGAACCGTGCTGGAAAAGACCGGTGACGGGGCGAGTGTCGGAACTGTAATTGCAGAGGAGCTTCAAAGGGAGCTGGATACTTGGTCCCGGTTGGAGGCGTCCGGTCCGGAGAGGGAGGCTGATTTTAGAGAGCAGGAAGAGGCCGGTTCGGATAAGGGGGAAAAGACAGGCGGGGAGGAAGGCCAGAGGACTCTTCTGGGGCTTATTCGGGGGTACGGGGAAAAGAACAACATTAATATGGTTCTTATTGACAGCAATACGGGGGCCACGGTGCTGGGATCCGGACGGGACAGCGATTATCTGGTGCAAAAGGTTCAGAGGTATGTGCTGGGTATCACTGCAAAGCGTGCCAACACCTTGAAAAAGCATGAGAATTATGTGATAGAGACCAACTATGATTCTCGGTCCCGGTCCAGCTATATGGAGAGCTGGGGCTTTTTGTCAGATAACCGGACCTTGTTTATCATGTCCATGCCTCTTGCCAGTATTCGGGAAAGCGTGATGCTTGCCAACCGTTTTACCACCTGTGTGGGATTGGCTGCTCTGATATTTGGCAGTGTTTTGATGTATTTTGTGACAAACCAGGTGACAAAGCCATTGTTGCGTCTGGCGGCTCTGTCAGAGAGAATGTCGGAGCTGGATTTTGATGTCAAGTATGAGGGAAGCTCCCGGGATGAGATCGGGGTGCTGGGGCGAAGTATGAATACTCTGTCGGACAAGCTAAAGGAAACCATCGGGGCCTTAAAGCAGGCCAATCAGCAGCTTCAGCATGACATTGAGGAGAAAATCCAGATTGATGAGATGCGGAAGGAATTTATTGCCAATGTATCTCACGAGCTAAAGACACCGATTGCCCTGATTCAGGGCTATGCCGAGGGGCTGAGTGAGGGAATGTGCGAGGACAGGGAGAGCCGGGATTATTACTGTGAGGTGATCATGGACGAGGCCGGAAAGATGAATAAGATGGTAAAGCAGCTTCTCACCCTGAGCGCTTTGGAGTTTGGAAGTGATATGCCGGTGATGGAACGGTTTGATGTTCATGAGCTGATTGGGGAGCTTTTAAGCTCTGCGGGGATTTTGATTGAGCAGAAGGAAGCCAGGATTATTTTTGAGCCGGACGGGCCCTTGTATGTGGAGGCGGATGAGTTCAAAATCGAGGAGGTTATGACCAATTATCTGAATAATGCCATGAATCATCTGTCCGGCGAGAGGGTGATCCGCATATGGACAGAGCGTTTTAAGGATCAGACAGTGGTTCGGGTGTACAACTCGGGAGAGGCGATTCCCCAGGAGGATATACCGAATTTGTGGACAAAGTTTTACAAGGTTGACAAGGCCCGTACCCGGGCATACGGGGGAAGCGGAATCGGCTTGTCCATTGTGAAGGCGATTATGGATGCCCATCACCAGAGCTGCGGAGTGCGGAATGTGGAGGGCGGAGTGGAGTTTTGGATTACTTTGAAAGTTTGGCGCTCCGGCGCTGAACTTTGCGAAAATGAGGGCGCGAAGTGACATCTTTTACTCCCATTTTCTGAGCATCCGCCGAGTAAAAATATTGACGAAGGGCAAAGGCAGACTTTATTATGGAAAATCATAATAAAGTCTGCCTTTTTGTTGTAATATCAGAAATAAAACATATTTCATGAGTATTTTGAGCTGCTGTTTGGGTAGGTCTGCAGTGAATGTATCTGAACTGCGGCTATTTTGATTTCAGGAAGGCCGGGCAACTACACAGGAGAAATCGGGTGGTCGGCCAGTGTATCTACATGTCCAAGCACGAGGAGCCTATCCCTGCATTTCCGAAAGGTCAGGAGGCTGCAATGGGTAATATGTATGGTTATGTGCGGGTGAGCACAAGAGAACAGAATGAGGAGAGGCAGATGATAGCAATGAGCCAGGTAAAAGTACCGGAAAAAAACATCTATATGGATAAGCAGTCGGGAAAGGATTTTGAGCGTCCCATGTATCATCGTATGGTGGGAAGGCTGCAGGAGGATGATCTTTTATATATCAAGAGTATTGACCGCCTGGGGAGGAATTATGAGGAGATTCTGGAACAGTGGCGTATGCTGACAAAGGAGAAAAAGATTGATATAGTGGTGCTGGACATGCCGCTTTTGGACACCCGGAGAGGAAAGGATCTGATGGGCACATTTTTAAGCGATATTGTATTGCAGGTTTTGTCCTTTGTGGCGGAAAATGAGAGGGAAAATATCCGGCAAAGGCAGAAGGAGGGGATTGAGGCGGCCAGAATACGGGGCGTCCGGTTCGGAAGGCCGGAGGAACCTCTTCCGGAGAATTTCGCAAAGGTATTCCGGCTTTGGATATCCAAGGAAATATCCGGGGAGAGAGCTGCCCAGCTATGTAATATGTCAAGGACATCCTTTTACCGGAAGGCCGGAAAAATGAGGGGCGCAGGCAGCAAATAACCGGGCAGTGAGCCAGGAAGGAGGAAGCCCTGTCTAAGCGGATATATTTTCAGCCAAACAAAGCCCCCAAAAGCCCGTAGGACAGAAGAGACATAATAATTGTTGCCAGAATGATTCCCAGCAGGATGGCCGGAAAGGATTTGCGGATTTTCATGTGAAGCAGGGAGGCTACCAAAGAACCGGTCCATGCGCCGGTGCCGGGAAGGGGAATTCCCACAAAAAGAACCAGCCCCCAGAAGCCATAGGTCTCCACCTGGCCCTTGTGTTTGTCCGCCTTTTCCCGCACCCACACGGCAATTCGATCCAGAAAAGGAATCTGCTCCATAATATCAAGCACCTTTTCAATAAGAAGAAGGATAAACGGAATGGGGAGAAGATTGCCGATGATACATAAAGGGATTGCCCTTAAAACCGGCACGTTCAAAAGGGCAGGGGAAGCGGCGAGAAGCCCTCCTCTCAGCTCTAAGATGGGAATCATGGAGATGATGAAAATAATCATTTCGCCGGAAACCTTTCCGCCCAGGGCGGAGGTAAGCCATTGTACTAATGAATCGGTCATGGATGAACCTCGTTTCTACAATTCTTGTGAGAATCCTGCCATTTTTACTGCCGGTAAATACCGGTAAAAGAGGCAGGAAATCTTTAACATTATATGCGAAGAAGGAGAAAAATTCAATGAAAATATACAAAAACTTTATATCCATTCTCTTAGCTGCTCAAACAATGTCACATCATCAGCCTTTAAGCGAATGTTGGAGGCAGTCTCCCGGCCATCGGGGGTGGTTACGCGGATCTCAATGACCGTTCCCTCCTGAATGCTCTTCTGGCAGACGGCAGAGAGAAACTTAGGAAATTTCGGATGGTTGGAACGGAACGTATCCCAGGTGTTTTTGAATTGGAGCAGGTTCATGGGGTTCATAAAAATTCCTCCTTGTCTAATCGGTATGGGTATGCACCGCTTTGCGGCATATGTCAGCTGATATAAAATCAGAAACAGTATACCACATTTTTCTGACTTTTGCAGGAATATTTTATGGAAAATCCCTCTGTCGCAGGAATGAGAAATATGGTAGACTTAAGCTGTGTTTTAAGGCTCTGCTGTAAAAAGGAGATTTTGAAAAGTATGAAGCGTCTGTGGAGACTGTTGGGAGTGCTTTTTTTGATGGCATTTCTTATGAATATGATGATTGAGCTGGTCAGCAGAAAATCAGTGGTGTCGCTGGCTGATTATATGGCCGGAAGGCCTTTAGTGTTTCTTGTAAATACACTTTTGGTGCTCACTTTGTTTTTGCCGGTTCTTTTTGTGCGGCGAAAGTGGTTTGTGATTGCTGTGGCTGTAGTGGTGTGGGCTGTGGCCGGGGTGACAAACGGCGTGCTTTTGATGTTCCGGACCACGCCCTTTACAGCCACGGACTTAAGGCTTATCAAGTACGGGGCGGCCCTTTTAACTACCTATCTGTCCTGGCAGCAGATTGGGGCGGGGATTTTTTTGACAGCGGCAGCGGCTTTTTTCTGCATCTTTATATGGAAAAAAGCGCCTGTGGATCCGGAGCCGGTGAATCTTACCCAGTCGGCCTGTGTGGCGGCAGTGGGAATGGCTGCCATATGGGGAACATTAAACCTTGCCATGATGAGCGGGCTGGTGGCTCTTCATTTCGGAAATATCGGTCAGGCCTATATGGATTACGGTTTTCCTTACTGCTTTGCCAACTCGGTGTTCAATACGGGGATTGCCAGGCCGGAGGAGTATGACCGGCAGGTGGTGGCGGAGTTAGAGGAGGAAGAGCTGGTGCCGGAAAATTGTCAGACCGGGGGCATGTGGAAGGGGTATTACCGGCCTGCGGGGGCTAACGGTGTGAAATACGAGACGCCGGACATTATTATGGTGCAGCTGGAATCCTTTTTTGATCCGGAGCTCTGGAAGAATAATCCGGTGAAGGAGGATCCCATTCCCTTTTTCCGGTATCTGGCAGACCATTACCCTTCCGGATATTTAAATGTTCCTTCGGTGGGGGCGGGGACGGCCAACACGGAATTTGAGTGTATAACCGGAATGAACCTGGATTTTTTCGGGCCGGGAGAATATCCCTACAAAACGGTTCTTCAGAAAAAGGCCTGTGAGAGCTTGGCTTTTGTCATGAAGGAATTGGGATACCGCACCCATGGGATTCACAATAATGAAGGTACTTTTTATGACCGGCACAAGGTTTTTGCCCAGCTGGGCTTTGACACCTTTACTCCAGTTGAATATATGTATGACATTTCCCGGAATCCTATGGGCTGGTGCCGGGATGAGGTGCTGGCGGATGAGGTTATACAGGCACTTGACTCGGACGGCGAACCGGATTTCATCTATGCAATCTCGGTTCAGGGACATGGAAAATACCCTTCCTTTGCCTATTATTGCGAGCAGATCCACGACATGAATCTGTTTGTGGAAAAGCTGGTATATCGGCTGGCGAAACGGGAAAAGCCGGCGGTGCTGGTTCTTTACGGGGATCATCTGCCGGGATTTGAGTGGAGCAGGGAGGAGATGGAAAATAATTCTTTGTACCAGACCCCCTATGTGATCTGGAATAATGTGGGAATGGTCAAGACAAAGAGGAATCTGGAGGCTTATCAGCTTGCGGCCCATGTGCTGAATCTTCTTCACATCCATGAGGGCACCATGCTTCGTTTTCACCAGCATCATTTAAATGAAGAAAGCGAGAGTGAGGAAGACTATCTGGAGGCTATGCAGGTGCTGGAATATGATATACTTTACGGAGATGAGGAGGTTTATGACGGTAAATCGCCCTTTGAGGCCACCCGGATGCAGATGGGGATTTTGCCGGTGGTCCAAAGATCTGTCACCCGGCAGGGGGAGAAGATTGTGGTGCGGGGGGAAAACTTTAACGAGTACTCGAAAATCTGTGTGGATGAGAAGCCTGTGGAGACGGTTTTTGTAGAGAAAGGCCTTTTGAGGGCGGACGGGGTTCTGTTTAAGGAGGGTCAGGAGATAACGGTTTGGCAGATCGGCAGGGACAAGGTGCCGTTGGGGATGGCGCAGAAGGCGGGAGGGAGTTAAGATGGCATATCAGAATGAATGGCTTCTCTGGGAAGCAGAGGATGAAATCGATGAGATTGAACACAGGCCTCCGACAGAGGAATTTCTGTTTTATCAGGCAGTGGCTAACGGGGACCTGGATGCAGTCAGAAAAAATTGTGAACAGGAGCGCTTCCTGGACAGCCAGGGAGTCGGTGTATTGTCCAGAAATGCCATTACCAATCTGAAATATCATTTTGTCATCACCACGGCCATGATCACACGCCTGTGCAAGCAGAAGGGCATGGAGCTGGAGCTGGCATTTCGGATGAGTGATTTTTATATTCAGAAGCTGGACGATATCCACACCATAGAAGGAGTGAGGAATCTTCATGATGTCATGGTTCTGGATTATACGGAAAAAATGCGCAGAATCTGCCGCAGCGATACCAATTCCAGGCATATTAATATCTGTAAGGAATATATATACTCCCACATAAAGGAACGGATCACCGTTGAGGATCTGGCAGAAGTATTGGGCGTATCCGCCAGCTATCTCTCCCGGCTGTTTAAGAAAGAGACCGGGGATTCGGTCAGCGTCTATATTCGCAGACAGAAGATTGAGATGGCAAAAAACCTGCTGCAGTACAGTGAGTATTCCATGATTGAAATTGCCAACCGCCTGTCCTTTTCCTCTCAGAGCCATTTTATCCAGCAATTTAAGGAGGTGGCGGGTATGACGCCCAAGAAATACAGGGATTTAAACCATGCGATTCAGTGGGATATTGAGATTGGTTCGCAGCCGGACGGGCAGGAAGACGGTTAAAAGGCAAAGAGGCGGCCCCAAAACAGGCTCATACAATTATTGTATGAGCCTGTTTTGGGGACAGCCCTTTATTTTTGTGAGCAATGAGCCAGGCGCCGTGTTTGCACGAGCGTTTGACCGGGAACGGCTTTATCAGAGAGTCAGCCGGATCTCATTGTCTTTTTTCAGAATATCAGAGGGAATATAGGGTTCCGTCAGAGAACTGCCGTTTACCACCAGCTTCTCCCATCCGGATTCCCGCCCATGAGGATTGTCAATCACAATATGCAGATGCTTTCCCCGGAAGTCCTTGTGGATTTCCAGATGATCCCAATCCCCGGGAATCGCCGGAGAGAGCCGGATTCCGTTGATATCGGGGCGGATTCCCAGGATTCCCTCCACGCATCCCACCATCATGGTTGAGGCGGTGCCGGTCAGCCAATGGACGTGGGAACGCCCCGGGTGTTTGCTGTCCCTGCCTTCCGTAAACTGTCCGTAGCAGTAAGGCTCCAGACAACGGATTTCTGCCTGGTCATTTTGGGCGGACGGTGCATTTTCCATGAAGCAGGCAAAGGCCCGGTCTCCTTGTCCGCACAGAGCCTGGGCCAGAACCAGCCAGCCCTGGGACTGGGAGAAGATTCCGGCATTTTCCTTTGTGCCCTGATTGTAAATCACTGCCAGGGCTCCGTCAAAGGCATGGGCATGATAGGGCGGATCCATCAGCAGCGCCCCATAGGGGGTGTTGAGCCGTTTCCATACGTTGTCAAGAGCCAATTCTGCCTGTTCTTTTGTGGCCAGCCCGCTGATGACGGCCCAGCTTTGGGGATTCAGCCACAGATTTGCCTCCGGGTCGGCCGCCGCGCCGATCCGTTCTCCGGCCTGTGTGTAGCCCCGGATAAAGCGGTTTTCATCCCAGCAAAAGCGCTGGATGATATCGGCGGTTTCCTCCTGTTTTTTCTTCAGATACGCCTCATACGTTTCGTCATTTTTATAATGAGCAAATTTTCTTAACAGAGCTATGGCATAGTAAAACTGCATGGCCACGAAAGAGGATTCTCCGTTTGCGCCCAGGCGCAGGCAGTCGTTCCAGTCGGCATAAAGCCCGGCCGGCATGCCGTGAGGACCCAGATGGTCAAAGGAAAATCCGACAGCGCGTTTTAAATGCTCATAGACGCTTCCCTCCCCCCGGTCGGCAAAAGGAATGACCTCATCCATAAACGCCATATTGCCTGTCTCTGCAATATATTTCCAGACGGTAGGAAACAGCCAGAGAGCATCGTCCGCACGGTAAGCCGGATGACCGGTTTCCTGACGGTAGGAGGCATCGTCCGGAGTGTCCTCGTGACCGGGGTTGTGGGTGAATTTTACAAGAGGCAGCCCGCCTCCGTTGGATGCCTGGGCGGAGAGCATGAAACGGATTTTTTCCGCAGCCATTTCCGGAGCCAGATGGATAATGCCCTGGATGTCCTGTACCGTATCCCGGTAGCCGTAGCCGTTGCGCAGGCCGCAGTAGATAAGGGAAGCAGCCCGGGACCAGGTAAAGGTCATAAAACAGTTGTAGGCGTTCCAGGTATTGATCATGGTATCAAATTCCGGGCTGGGTGTACGGACATGAAAATGCTCCAGCTTTTCCTGCCAATAAGCCTTCAGCCCGGCCAGCTCCCTGTCCACCGCTTCACGGGGATGTGCGTAGGTCTGAAGGATTTTTGCCGCTTGTGCGGAGGGCAGGGCTCCCAGAAGGAAAACCAGGGTTTTCGTCTCCCCGGGCTTTAGAAGAATCCTGCCGGACAATGCGCCGCAGGAATTTTCATTGTAGCTGAGTACATTTCCCAGATTTCCGGATTCCACCCCCTTAGGGTTGCCGTATCCGTGATACTTTCCGAGAAAATGTGATTTATCTCCGCAGTAGGAGGAGACGGTTTCTCCTGCCAGGCCGAAGAATCTTTCTGTCACGTTTTTCTGGTCCACCTGTTCGTTGGCCGAGAGCGTATCCAGATTGCCGTGAATCTGCTGTACAATCCGGTTCTCCTCAAACAGCGTCCGGGCAATGAAAAGGGAATACTGCAGATTCACCTGATCCTGCTCGTAATTATCATGATTGGTAAACTCGGCATAGCCGGTGAGCGTCAGCTCTCTTGGACTTTCCGATTCATTGCATACCGAAAGAGCCCACACCTCATAGCTTTTTTCCAGAGGAACATAATATACGGCTTCCGAGTGAATCCCTTCATAGTCCGCCTTCATTCTGGTGTAGCCCAGTCCGTGCCGGCACTCGCTTTTATACTTTTCCAAATCCTTTCCCACCGGCTGCCAGGAGGCTGACCAGTAATCACCGGACTCATTGTCACGGAGATAAAGATATCGTCCCGGCTGATCGAAATGATTAAAGACATACCGCAAAATCCGTCCGTTGGCTCCTGATTTGGCAAAGCTGTAGCCTCCGGCATTGTTGGAGATAATGGCCCCGTATTCCGGGGAGCCCAGATAATTGACCCAGGGGGCCGGCGTATCCGGCCGCCGTATTACATACTCCCGGTTTTCGTCATCAAAGTATCCGTAATTCATAATTTGCATCCATCCCTTCTATTGCTGAAATCCTAAATACGGTCTAATCCAATCGTACATAAATTGTTTGCTCTTTCCCGGACAGCCCGGCAAGCGTCTTCCTGGCAATCACCACGAAGGCGTCCTCATTGACTGCCAGTCTTTTTTCGTTTTCGGAATCAGAACGATCCCCGCCGAAGACGGCTGCTCCTATAATATATTCTCCGAAATCCTTTCTCCCAGGATTCTCATAAACAACCGTCACAGTTTTCCCGGCAAAGGGCACGGTAATGGAGGCCAGGTTTTTCTCATCAAATTGCTCTGCCAGAAGCCGGGGATACAAAATCAAATCTCCCGCCTCCCCCCGAATACCGAAAACCTCTGTGATCATGGTCATCATATACCAGCTGGCCGCTCCGGTCAGATACGAATACATTCCCCGCCCGTCCGAGCGGAAATACTCCGGAATGCCGGGATAGATATGGCTGGTCTCAAAATCAAGTGCCGTGTCGGCAAGACTTTTGAGAGCCTTCCACCCTTCCTTCACAAAGCCCCGGCGGTACAGGGCATTGGCATACATGACGGTCATATGTGAGAAGACTGCTCCGTTCTCCTTCTCCCCGTAGGCAAATCCGAACATCCGGCCCATGTCAAACTTCAGTTCATGAAAATCCGTGTTGAGGCGATAGCCTCCGATTTCCTTTTGGTAGAGATAATGATCTGCGCTTTTTACAATCTTTTGAATCTGCCGGTCTTCTGCCACACCGCCCATAATGGCAAATACCTGTCCGGTCAGCATCATCCGCACATGATCCGGATAAAAGCCCTCCACCTTACGGCCGTGATTGTCGTAATAGCTGTTAAACCATCCCTCGTTTTCTGCTTCAATCCACTCGTGGCTTCTCACATATTCCGTCAGCCAGTTGGCCTTCTGAATCAGATTGATTGCCAGGGCCGCCAGGGAATAGGGCTTGCGCCTGCCGTTTACCGTGTGGCGGCACCGGGCCCCATAATTCTTTAAAATCTGCTGCTTTTTGCTGACGTCATCAAAGGTTTTGGGATCATTATCCAGCAATATATCCAGTTCTTCCATGAGCTCAACGGAAGGGAAAGAATCCTGCTTTTCCAAAAGGCGGATCATGTGGGCCAGAGCCATCAGATTGCCTGCATAGGCACAGGTGAAGGCCACACTTTCTCCCCGGTCGGAGGCCATATCCAGGGCATCGTTCCAGTCCGCATCACGCAAACGGCAGATATTGTGGTCTCCCACTTCAAAAAAGGCGGTAAGCTGCTGAATCAGCAGGTGCTCCAGGATCGTCCCTATGTACACATCCTTCCCGGCTGTCAGCTGCCGGCTTCCCTGACCTTCCTCCCACAATACATCAACCTCTGTGCCCCGCATACACTGGGCATCCTTAAAATAGGAAACCGGCTCATTTAAAATATCAATATCTCCGGTTTGGTCAATATAAAGGCGGGTGGTCATAAGAGGCCAGAGGGCATGGTCCATCCACACCCGGCTGATTCCGTTGCGGTCCGCTAAAAAGCTGCCATCGCTGCTACCGATGATGGTGGCATTGGTGCCATCTATGCGCACGCCGCCAAAGTTTGCCGCAATCATCCGCCCTACATCCCGAGGTTCCATGAGAAGCAGGGAAAGGCAGTCCTGCCACAGATCTCTCCATCCCCGTCCGCCCCGGCCATAATCGTGGTGAGGCAGGAAGGAACAGCCGAACAGCCTGCGCAGAAACGGCTGAAAGCAAATCCATTTCATCCAGGCATCAAAATCCCTGTTTCCGGTGCGAAAAGAGACCGGTACCTGATTCCGCCAAAAGGCCTTTGTATCGGAAAAGGCCTTTTGCACCTTCTTTGCCGTGTTGTACTGCCGTGCTATGGCGTCAATTTCTTCTTCGCTGTTTTCCGCTCCCAGAAGAAGAATATAGTCTGCCGTCTGTCCGGGGGCCAGAGTAATCATCTCAAAGCAAAAGGCGCCCATGGCTTCCTTTCCGGCTGCATTGGCGCCGGAGGGACATCCGGGATACGGCTCGTATAAGGAGCGGGGGTGAGTGAAGGTGCCGCCCTCTCCGATAAAATCCTCCACTGTCGGGTAGAAGCTTTCCGGCAAATGCCCCTGGCCGGTGGTGCCCATTACGTAGTAGGTCCGGCGATTGGGCCGGTGGCCTTTCTCGTCAAAGGACATGGTGGGAGTGACCAATACCCCGTTGCCGGTGGTCCTGATCCGGTGAAGCATGGAGGTCACGTTCCGGTGATCCCGCAGATTGTCAGCGCTGCGCCCGTAAAGGGGAACGGCGGCGCAGGCGGTGAGACTGCGGGAAATGTCTGACTGATTGGTGACGGAAATATACATAATCTCCACGTTTTGATCCGGAGGGATAAAAGAGGTGACCGTGGAAGACAGACAGCAGCTTTGGGACCAGCGGCTTACAGTATGCCACATCAGTCCGGCTTTTACCTGGCTTTTATCCTGGGCAGGTGAGAAGCGGGAGTCCTCCTGCCCGGCAGAGGCCCCGACAGCGGACCAGATCTGTTTTTTGTCCAGGACACACCAGAAATTCCGGACCGACCGGTTGTTGTGAAGGTTTTCCGCACTCACCGGCTCTAAGAGAAATGTTTCCTGGTCGATTTTTGCATCTCCTCCGAGATTTGGCGTGACGGAGCTTTTTAATCCTTTCATCGAAGCAAGAGGAAAGTACAGACAGCTGATATTTTCCGGCTGTTCTATAAGGAAGCTTCCCTGTTCATCCATAAATTGTAAAGTGCTCAAGCTTTATACTCCTTCCGTTATTTTTCTCCATAGACAGGCAGCGCGGCCGTACGGCGTCCCGGTAAACGCTGCGAGGAATGTGGTTAAAAAGCATTATATAGGCATCATATAGAAAATCCGAAGGAAAGAAAATCAGAAATATGAGAAAAATATCAGAATCATGACATAAAAAGCAGTAAGCGGGAAAAGGCGTCATAAATCTGACATTTTGTTCAAATCCGTAATATATCCCCAAAATAATTTACGCTATAATGCAGCCATGAAAAAACGTGAACAAAACACGGCAGAAGGAGGATTTTCCAATGAAAAAAAGAGTGGTCAGCATCTTTTTGACAGCAGCCATGGTTGCCGGCTGTCTGGCAGGCTGTAGCGGCTCCAAGGGCTCCGGCGGAAACGGGGGTGAAGGCAAGGTCATCAACATTTACTGCTGGAACAATGAATTTAAGGAAAGGGTTGAGGCCGTCTATCCGGAGGTGGCGGAGACCTCCAAGGACGGCACGATAACCAAGTTAAAGGACGGAACGGAGATTCACTGGATCGTAAATCCCAATCAGGACGGGGTTTATCAGCAGAAGCTGGATGAGGCATTATTAAATCAGGCCGATGTTTCCGCTGACGGGAAGGTGGATATCTTTCTGTCCGAGACCGATTATGTAAATAAGTACACGGACATCGATGCAAATGTGGCCATGCCCCTGACAGATCTGGGAATTGATCCGGCCACGGACTTAGCAGATCAGTATGAATTTACCAAGGTGACGGCATCGGATGTGAACGGGGTTCAGAGAGGATCCACCTGGCAGTGCTGTCCGGGGCTTTTGGTATACCGCCGGGATATTGCCAGGGATGTGTTCGGCACTGATGACCCTCAGGCGGTTGGGGAGAAGGTGAAGGACTGGGAGACTATGGAGGCCACGGCCAGGGAGCTTGCCGCAAAGGGCTACTATACTTTTGCCTCCTATGCAGATACCTTCCGCCTGTACGGCAACAGCATTACCGAGCCGTGGGTAAAACAAGGAGATACCGTTGTACGGGTGGATCAGAAGATCATGGACTGGGTCAATGACTCAAAGGAGTGGCTGGACGCAGGGTATCTGGATAAGACTGTCAAGGGGCAGTGGAATGCAGACTGGAATCAGGCCATGGGCTCCTCCTCCAAAGTGTTTGCCTTCCTTTTCCCGGCATGGGGCATTGACTTTACCTTAAAGCCCAACTGGGACGGGGAGAACGGAGCCTGGGCAGTGACCAACCCGCCTCAGGAATACAACTGGGGAGGCTCCTACATCCACGCCTGTACCGGCACCGACAACCCGGAGCATGTAAAGGATATTATTCTGGCATTGACGGCAAACAAGGAGAATCTGTTAAAGATTTCCAGTGATTTTTCCGACTTTACCAATACCCAGAGCAGTATGAGACAGGCAGCAGAAGATGATGCAAATTTCGCCTCCGAATTTTTGGGCGGTCAGAATGCTTTCGCCTACTTCTCGCCGGTTGCGGAGAATATTGTCATGGCGCCTCTCTCTGCCTACGATCAGGGCTGCGTGGAGCTGATTCAGAATTCCTTCAGCGACTATCTGCAGGGACAGGTGGATTATGACAGAGCAAAATCCAATTTTGAGACGGCAATCATGGAGCGCTATCCGGAGATCAAGCAGGTTCAGTGGCCGGACTGATGTTCATAAAGGTTCTGTGAGGAAAAGCTGCGGGGCGTGATGTCCTGGGGCATACACAAAGAAAGGAATGGCAATTATATGAACGCAAAACATAAAAAAATCGATTATTCCAAGTGGGGATATATTTTCATCCTTCCGTTTTTTTTAAGCTTTTTTATCTTTTCCTTTATTCCTATGATCGACACGGTCCGCTACAGCTTTTTTGAGTACTATCGTTCGGGCCTTAAGGAGATCGGTCCCAATTTTGTCGGAATGGCCAATTACGTCAAACTGCTGAAATCGGATATGATTAAATATGGGATAAACACCCTGATATTGTGGGTTATCGGATTTATTCCCCAGATTGTCATCGCCCTGATGCTGGCGGAGTGGTTTGTGGATGCCCGCCTGAAAATCCACGGGACTCAGTTTTTCAAGGTAGTGATCTATCTTCCCAACCTGATTATGGCGTCTGCTTTTGCCATGCTGTTCTTCACCATGTTCTCCACCAACGGGCCGATCAATGCCATTTTGATGTCCCTGGGGTGGACGAAGGAACCCATTGATTTTCTGGGCTCTGTATGGGGAACCAGATCCCTGGTGGGCCTTATGAACTTTTTGATGTGGTTTGGCAACACCACCATTATGCTGATGGCGGCGATCATGGGAATCAGCCCGGATATTTTTGAAGCCTCCGAGCTGGACGGGTGCAACAGCTTCCAGCGGTTCTTCTCCATTACCCTGCCTCTGATCCGGCCTATACTGGCCTACACGCTGATCACCTCGGTCATCGGCGGACTTCAGATGTTTGATGTGCCTCAGATTCTGACCAACGGACAGGGAACGCCCAACAGGACTTCCATGACCCTGATCATGTTCTTAAACAGCCACTTAAAGAGTAAGAACTACGGCATGGCCGGCGCATTGTCTGTCTACCTGTTTATTGTCAGCGGTATTTTGTGCTTCTTCGTGTACCGGATGACCAACAATCAGGATCTGGACGGATCCAAGGCAGCAGCGAAAAAAGCAAAAAAGGAAAAGAGGGGATGAGTTTATGAAATCAAAGGGACCAAATTATTTTCGGAGTGTTTTTGCTCATGTGACGCTGATTATCCTGTCATTTATGTGTTTGTTTTTCTTCTACATTTTGTTTGTCAACGCCACCCGCTCCCATGCGGATCTGCAAAAGGGATTTTCGGCGCTGCCAGGGGCTTTTCTGTGGAAGAACTTAAGCAATGTGGCCAATGACGGAAGCTTTCCCATGTTCCGGGGAATTTTAAACAGCCTGATTGTTTCCGGGTCCAGTGCGGCGATCTGTACTTATTTTTCGGCCTTGACAGCCTATGGCCTTTATGCTTATAATTTTAAATTGAAAAAGGTTGCGTTTACTTTTATTATGGCGATTCTGGTTATGCCTACACAGGTAACGGCCATGGGATTTCTGCGCTTGATCACCAATATGGGAATGTATGACTCCCTGCTGCCTCTGATCATCCCGTCCATTGCATCGCCCTCCGTGTTCTATTTTATGTACAGCTACTTAGAGTCCTCCCTGCCTATGTCCCTGGTGGAGGCGGCCAGGATCGATGGCTCGGGAGAGTTTCGGACCTTTAACAGCATTATCCTTCCCATCACCAAGCCGGCTATTGCCGTGCAGGCAATCTTTACCTTTGTGGGGTCCTGGAACAACTATTTTGTTCCGGCGTTGGTGATTCAGTCCAAGACAAGGATGACCGTTCCTATTTTGATTGCAACACTTCGTGGGGCGGATTACATGAACTTTGATATGGGAAAGATCTACACCATGATTCTGGTGGCGATTGTGCCGATTATTCTGGTGTACCTCCTGCTTTCAAAGTATATTATTGCCGGTGTGACATTAGGCGGTGTGAAGGAATAACTACAGCTCCGGATCTTGTATGGGCTGATGCCAGGAAAACAGAGTGTAAAAGCCTGGCATCAGCCTTTTGCAATACCGGGAAAACAGGTAAGAATGTATTAGAGAAAGGGGAAAAGGAATGGTAAAACAGACAGGTAAAGATATAAATCATAATCAAAATCACAGCGGGACCCGGGAGCCATCGGTTTCCGGACGGGAGCGGGAGCATGGAAAACTGGCAAGGAGCCTGGCGGCAGATGGCATGGTTCTTCTGAAAAATGAAGGATTGCTTCCGTTGGAGCCTTCGGCTGCGGTGGCGCTTTTGGGAGGAGGGGCAGGAAAAACCGTCAAGGGCGGCATTGGTTCCGGAGATGTGAATAACCGGGAGAATATTTCTGTCTGGCGGGGACTAAAGGAAGCCGGAGTGACCATAACCAGCCGGGAATGGCTTGCCGACTTTGACAGACGCTACGAGGCCGCCAGAACAAAATGGAAGGAGAAGGTCTTGGCGGATGCAGAGCACATGGACAATCCCTTTGATGCCTATGCAGCCAATCCCTTTTCCCTGCCGGAGGGGCGTGCCATCGGGGCAGAGGATTTAAAGGGGGCACAGGCGGCAATTTATGTGATCAGCCGTATCTCCGGTGAGGGAAAGGACAGGCGGAAGGAAGAGGGGGATTATTACTTAAGCAAAAAGGAGCGGGAGGACCTTCTGTTTTTAGACCGGCAGGGGCTTCCGGTTATTTTGATTTTGAATGTGGGGGCGCCGGTGGAGCTGACGGCCATTCTTGAAGAGACAAAAAATATCCGGGCGATTCTGCATATTTGTCTGCCGGGACAGGAGGGAGGCCGGGCGGCTGCGGATGTGCTTCTGGGAAAAACCGTTCCCGGCGGCCGTCTGACGGACACATGGGCAAAGCATTATGAGGATTACCCCTCGGCGGAAAGCTACAGCTATTTAAACGGCGACCTTCGGACAGAGGAGTACAGGGAGGGAATTTACGTGGGATACCGGCATTTCGACAGCTTCGGCATCGAGCCTTTGTTTCCCTTTGGCTACGGCCTTTCCTACACGGATTTTTCTGTCAGGTTTGAAAAATTGCAGACAGTTAAAAAAGGGGCAGAGGTTACGGTCACGGTGGAAAACATCGGAAAGCTGTATGCAGGACGGGAGGTGGTTCAGGTCTATGTGACACCGCCTCAGACAGGCGCCCCGAGAGAGTATCAGCGTCTGGCCGGCTTTGCCAAGACAAGACTTTTAGGCCCCGGGGAGGCCCAGACACTCACGGTTTTCCTGGAACAAAGGCAGTTCGCCGGCTATTCCCGTGAGGATTCGGCCTGGGTGGTGGATGCAGGAAAATATGGCGTGTGGGTGGGGAAAAATTCCGCCTGCCTGGAACTGGCGGCTTTGCTGGAGGTTTCAAAAAAGACGGTTCTTAAGCGGACAAAGACGGTGTGCCTCCCGAAAGCCGGCCTTTTGGATAAAGGAGAGGCCCTGTTTGCAAAGGATCGGGCTGCAGAGTGGCTTGGAATGGCTGAGGATAAAAAGGTGGTGACGGTTCCCTTCCTGCCTTGTGAGGAAGAGGAAGACGGGGGAAAAGATCCGGCTGGTGCTGCGGCGACTTTGGCCCGGGAGCTGCCTGTGGAGACATTGATTCCTCTTTTGTACGGGAATATCACAGACAGCAAAAGCACTCTGGGATCCTCGGGAGTGCGGGTGCCCGGTTCTGCCGGGGAGACCACGGAGGAGCTGGAGAAGCTTTTGGGTATCCGTTCACTTATTATGGCGGACGGTCCGGCAGGTCTCCGTCTGCGGCAAAGCTATCAGGTAAACAGGCAGACAGGTTCAGTATACGGTGTCGGTGTTTTGGGATCTTTAGAAAACGGATTTCTGGAAGAGACCATCTGGCATGAGGATGCAGACACCTATTATCAGTACTGCACGGCATTTCCGGTGGGAACCGCACTGGCACAGACCTGGGATTTGGAATTGCTTAAAACCTTCGGCAGCGCGGTGGCTGTCGAGATGGAGGAATTTCATGTGGACCTGTGGCTGGCGCCGGGGATGAACATTCATAGAAATCCCCTGTGCGGGCGCAATTTTGAGTATTACTCGGAGGATCCTTATTTGTCGGGAATGTTGGCGGCCGCGGTGACACACGGCGTCCAGAGCCATAAGGGCTGCGGTGTGACAATTAAACATTTTGCCTGCAACAATCAGGAGGACAACAGGATGTCTGTGGATTCCTGTGTCTCGGAACAGGCCTTGCGGGAAATCTATTTCCGCGGATTTGAGATTGCGGTAAAAGAAGGCAGACCGGCTGCCGTCATGACTTCCTACAACCAGATCAACGGGGTTCACGCGGCCAACAATTACGGTCTCTGCACCACTCTTGCCCGGGACGAATGGGGGTTTGAAGGAGTGATCATGTCGGACTGGAATACCACGGTCCCGGAGGACGGAAGCATCCCATGGCTGTGTGCTGATGCGGGAAATGATATTATTATGCCGGGAAATCCGCAGGACGGGGAAAATATCCGACAGGCATTCAGGGAAGGAAAGCTTTCGGAAGAGAAAATCCGGGGCTGTGCCGAAAGAATCCTTACGCTGGCGGAGAGGATAACGGGGCATCAGGTGCATTGAAAAATCGCGTAAAATACAGGGGGAGAAGGATTGGGAAAAATAGTTCTGTTGGTAGCTCGGGAGGAAATGCTGCACCAGGCACATAATATCATGCAGGAAAAAAAATTCCCGATTGCAAGGATGAGGGTGATTCGCACAGAGGACACGGTCATGGAGGCCAGGCGGGAGATCAGCGAGGGAGCTACAATACTCATTGCCCGGGGACTTCAGGCATCTTTGATTAAGCGTTACACGGATGTGCCGGTGGTGGAGATTGTGCTGACGGCTCAGGAGATGGCGCTTTTGGTGATGCGGGCAAAGCAGATTGTGAAAAAGCCCCGGCCAAGGATCGGGGTTGTGGGCTTTAAAAATATGTTTTGCGACATGTCCTATTTTGACGAGCTTTACAATATTGAGCTGAGGATCTATTATGCAGGAGAGGAGTCTCAGCTTCCTCAGGCTGTTTCGGAGGCAGCGGCGGACGGGATGGATCTGATCATCGGAGGGGACACGGCGGTGGAGGCGGCAACCAGGGCCGGGCTTTTCTCTTTGTTTCTCTCCATGACGGAGGAGTCCATGAGGCAGGCCTTTGCGGTGGCGGAGCAGGTGGATTATGCCATGAATCAGGAGAAAAAGTCAGCGGCACAGATGGAGACTTTGCTGGATTATTCTTACAGCGGGATTATCCGCCTCGGCGGTGACGGAACGGTTCTGGCGGTAAACCGGATGATGGAGGATATGATTCGGCAGCAGGAGGAGGAACTAAAGGGAAGGCGTATCGGAGAGATTGTTCCGGAGATCGATGAGGCCATTCTCCGGGAGGTTTTGAAACAGGGAAAGGAAAAAACTCTCCTTCTGGAATGGAACAGTGTGCCGGTTTTTGCGGTGATGGCGCCGGTACTCTATGACGGCCGTGTGGACGGGGTGATCCTTACCTGTCATAAAGCCCGCAAAAATCCTCCGGACAGTCAGGGCAACGGGGAAAAGAAAGGAAGAACTGCCGGCGGGAAAGCAGAAAGCCTTCCGGTTATGACACGGTTTGAGGATATTGTTCACGTCTCTGACAGGATGAAGGAGTGTGTGCGTCTGGCAAAGCTCTACGCCCTGTCGGAGCAGCCGGTGGTGCTTATGGGGGAACCGGGGACGGAACGGAGAATGCTGGCGGAATGTATTCACAACAGCAGCGGGCGCAGGCAGGGACCGTTTTTGGATGTGCCATGCGAGGGACTGGGAGAGGAGGAACAGTGGTCTCTGATTTTCGGGGAGCATGGAGCGGCTCTCATGGCATCCGGAGGAACCTTGCTTTTGCAGGATGTAGATTGCCTGTCTGCGGCCAATCAATACCGGTTGTATCAGATGATTCGTTTTCGCGTATATTATGGGGGAAGGGTGGGAAGCCTGCGCCGTTTGAATGTCCGGGCCATGGTGACGGTCAGCCAGCCCCTTTTCCGGCTGGCGGCTAAGGGAAAGCTGCGCAGGGATCTGTATTATCTCTTGTCAGGACTGGAGCTTTTCGTGCCGCCTCTGCGGGAGAGAAGGGAGGATCTGAAACAAAAGCTGGAGGAAGCCTTTCAAAACAGCTGCGAGCGATATTCCAGATACCACGTGCTGACAAAGGGGGCCGGAAAGCTGTTGGAGGAGTATCCGTGGCCGGGGAATTTGTTTCAGATAGAAAGCTTTTTCGACCGGCTGGTATTGACAGCGGGAAGGCGGTCTCTGGATGAAACGGCGGTGGCCGGATTGCTGGAGGAGCTGTATCCCCGGCAAGCCGGAGTGCTTTGCGGTGGAGAAAGAGATGGCTGTGAGAGCCTTACCTATGGAGAGACACGGGAAATGCCCGAAGCAGGCGGCTTCGGCCCGTATTCGGCTCTGGTATGCCAGGAGGAAGCCAGGCGGATTATGGAAACCCTGTGCCGGTTCGGCGGCAGCAGGGAAAAGACGGCGGCAGAGCTTGGGATCAGCAAGGCAACTTTGTGGCGTCATATGAAGAAGTACGGGATTGAAAAAGTACGGTAGAGATGTATGAGGGGGGATCTTTCATGACAGCGAAGAAAGTAATTGGAGAAGAGCAAGGAAAAATGAAACAAATGAGAATATAATGAAATATAAATGAAATAAAAATGGCGATATATTTCGTATATATGAAACAATGTTGCCTTTGCACAGAAAAAATGCCGGATTTCAGTGGCTTTGCCAATGGAATATTCCGGTATTTTTTTTTATAATGCAGACACGAGGTGAGGGAAAGCATCTCACCGATGTCTTACCTTATATACCCGGACGAGGGCGATAAGTCCAACGGTAAATGAGACAAGACATACGAATCGAAGCCCATAAAAATGATATCTAAGAAAGAGAGGACGCGACAATGAAAATCGGATTTGTAGGACTGGGAATTATGGGAAGACCGATGGCAAAGAACCTGGTAAAGGCCGGACATGAGGTTACGGTATTTGATTTTAATGAAGAGGCAGTCAAGGATCTGGTATCCTGCGGCGCCAAGGCGGCGGTAAGCGGCAAGGAACTGGCCGGTGATGTGGAGGTAGTGATCACCATGGTTCCCAACTCTCCTCATGTAAGAGCAGCAGTTCTGGGGGAAAACGGAATCGCCGAGGGGGCCAAGCCCGGGCTGACCCTGATCGATATGAGCTCCATTGACCCAACCGAGTCAAAGGCCATTGCAGCAGAGTGTGAGAAATTCGGCATTGATATGCTGGATGCACCGGTGTCCGGCGGCGAGCCCAAGGCTATTGACGGCACCTTGTCCGTGATGGTGGGCGGCAAGAAGGAGACCTTTGACAAATATTATGACATGCTGATGGTGATGGCCGGCTCCGTGGTGTATGTAGGAGGAATCGGTTCCGGAAATGTGGCCAAGCTGGCCAATCAGATGGTGGTGGCCATCAATATCGCGGCCGTGTCTGAGGCTCTGACCTTTGCCAAGAAGGCAGGAACGGATCCGGAATTGGTATATCAGGCCATCCGGGGCGGCCTGGCCGGTTCCACGGTGATGGATGCCAAGGCTCCCATGATGTTAGAGCGCAACTTTAAGCCCGGATTCAGGATTGAGCTGCACATTAAGGATCTGAACAATGCCCTCAATGCGGCACATGCCATCAGCTCTCCTGCTCCTCTCACCGCTCAGATGATGGAGGTTATGCAGTTCTTAAAGAGCGAGGGACATGACAAAGAGGATCATTCCAGCATTGTGAAGTATTATGAGAAGATCGCCGGCGTGACGGTGGAAAAGTAATAATTGCCTGAGAGTCGATAACATATGGGGGAAAGAAAGATGAATGTGGACTTTATTAAGGGTGTAGTGGTTCCGATGATCACACCCATTGACGCTGAGGAGCGCATTGATGAGCAGGCTATTCGCGGCCAGATCGATTATGTGATTGAGGGCGGCGTGACAGGGATTCTTCTGTATGGCAGCAACGGCGAGTTTTATGTGATTGAAGAGGACGAGATGGAGCGGGGCTTAAAGATCACGGTTGACCAGGCAGCGGGCCGGGTTCCCATCTATTTCGGCATCGGCGCCATCAGCACGAAGAAATGCGTGCGTCTGGCGAAGATGGCAGTGAAAAACGGCGCGGCCAGCATTTCCATATTGCAGCCGATGTTCTTAAAGCCAACGGAAGCGGAGCTGTTTTTACATTTTAAGACCATCGCGGAGGCGGTGCCGGAAACCCCGGTTCTTCTGTACAACAATCCGGGACGGGTGGGCTATACCCTCTCCGGCAATCTGGTGGAGAGGCTGGCTCATGAGGTGTCCAATATTGTGGGAATGAAGGACACCAGCGGGGATATCACCCAGACCTCCGAGTTCATCCGCAGAAACAGGGACGCGGACTTCAAGGTGTTCGGCGGCAAGGATACCCTTTTGTACGCGTCCATGTGCCACGGGGCTGTAGGCGGTGTGTGCACGGCGGCCAACTTTATGCCGGAGCTGATCACGGATGTGTATAATAAATATGTGGCAGGAGATTTAAACGGGTCTCTGGAGGCTCAGTTTAAGCTGAATCCGGTGCGTCTGTCCATGGACGGCGCCAGCTTCCCGGTGGCGGCCAAGGATATGGCCAATCTGCGGGGACGCAATATCGGGGTGCCCTATACGCCCAATCTGCCAACCCCGCAGGGACCGGTGCTTGATAAGATTAAGGCGGAGATGCAGAAGGCGGGGCTTATCTGAGAAGGACAGGTTGCTGTGAGCGTATGAGAACAGTAACAGGGACAGGTTAGAATTTGAGGCCGACAGCTTTGGATATTGCTGTCGGCTTGTGGTATGTGGTATGATAAGGATGACTTAAAACCCGCGACTGTAAAAATCTGTATATGAGGAGGGGATTGCTATGAGATTTTTGTTTGCTTCGGATTCCTTTAAGGGAACGATTACTTCGGAACAGAGCATCCGTCTGCTGACGGAGGCGGCAGGCAAAGTTTTTCCGGGGTGTGAGACTGCCGGGGTTCCGGTGGCGGACGGCGGTGAGGGCACTGTGGAGGCGGTGGTGGGAGCCACCGGCGGCAGCTGGCGCAAGGTGATGGTTCACGGGCCTTTGATGGAGGATGTGGAGGGCTTTTACGGAATATTCCATGGGGATTCGGCAGTGATTGAGATGGCTGCGGCCTCCGGGCTTCCCATGGTGCCGATGGAGAAGAGAAATCCGCTTCACACCACCACCTATGGCACAGGGGAACTGATTCGGGATGCCTTAGAGCAGGGGCTTACAAAGCTGTCCATTGCCATCGGGGGAAGCGCCACCAATGACGGAGGAATGGGAGCCATGCGGGCTTTGGGGATTCGTTTTCTGGACAGAGAGGGAAAGGAACTGATGGGCTTTGGCTCGGATCTGGCAAAGGTGGAGGATATTGATGTAAGCGGTCTTCATCCGGCGGTGAAAAACGTGGAGCTTACCGTTATGTGTGATGTGACCAATCCCCTTACTGGGCCGGACGGGGCCGCCTATACCTTTGGAAAGCAAAAGGGAGGCACCCCGGAGATCTTAGATGAGCTGGAGGCCGGGATGAAGCATTATGCGGCGGTGATGCGGGACAGGCTGGGCATTGATGTGGAGAATCAGGCAGGCGCCGGAGCCGCAGGGGGGTTAGGAGCCGCTCTGTGCGGATTTTTGCATGCCACATTAAAATCAGGAATTGATACGGTGCTGGATCTGATCGGCTTTGACAAGCTTTTGGAGGGCACGGATCTGGTGATCACCGGCGAGGGGCGCATCGACTGGCAGTCGGCCTTCGGAAAGGTGCCCAGCGGCATCGGGCAGCGCTGCAAGGCCAGAGGAATCCCGGCAATCGCCCTTGTGGGCGGCATGGGCCAGGAGGCGGAGAAGATTTTTGAGTTTGGCATTGACAGTATTTTGCCGACCATCAACGGGGCCATGGATATTTTGGAGGCCTGCGACCGGGCTGAGGAGCTGTATGCAAATGCCGCGGAGCGGATGTTTCGGATGGTGCGCATCGGCATGGAGATGAAAAGCAGGGAGAACGTTTAAGGACGGGACGGCATTGCAAAACGACATTGCAGGCGGCCGGTTCGACTGAAAAGAGTGTGACCGCAGGGAGGATAAGGGAAGATGGAAATTTCAGGATTGCTGAATTTGCAGGGGGAGATGTTTCTTTTGCTGGTGGCAGGGGCCGTTATGAGAAAAAAGGGGATCCTGCCGCCGGCAGCAAAGGATATTCTGACAGATCTCATTCTTTGCCTTGTTCTGCCCTGCAACATTATCCATTCCTTTCGCATGGAGCTGGATTTAAACGTGCTGAAAAGCGTGCTGGTTCTGATCGTGGTGGCGGTGATGATTCAGGTTCTCTGTATGGTTTTAAGCCGGATTTTATATAATAAGGAGGCGGCCGGGCGGAAGAAGGTGTTTCAATATGCCACTCTGGTATCCAATGCCGGATTTATGGGGAATCCCATTGCTGAGGGCGTGTTTGGAGCGCAGGGACTGATGTATGCGTCTATTTATCTGGTGCCGCAGCGGATTGTCATGTGGACGGCGGGAATCGCCTGTTTTACAGAGAGCGGCAGCCCCAAGGAGGTGGTGAGGAAGGTGGCCACCCATCCCTGCATTGTGTCTGTGTATATCGGTCTGGTGCTGATGACCGGGCAGCTTTCCTTACCGGAATTTCTGGGGATGACGATCAAGTCGGTGGGAGGCTGCACCACGGCTCTTTCCATGCTGTTAATCGGGACGATCTTTGCGGATCTGGATTTGAGCGGGATGGTCAGTATGCCGGTGCTGCGGTTTACTCTCATCCGTCTGGCGCTGATTCCCGGCATTGCCTATGCGGGATGCCGCCTTTGCGGGGTGGATCGGCTGGTCACCGGAGTGTCAGTGCTTTTGGCCGGAATGCCGGCAGGAAGCACCACGGCGATTCTGGCCAACAAATATCAGGGAGATGTGGAGTTTGCCACCAAGTGTGTGGTGTTTTCCACGTTGATGACCCTGGTGACGGTGCCGTTGTGGTGTCTGGTGCTGTGACAGGGGAAGGTGAGGCCAAGGATGCTTGCTTTTTGGCGTGAAAAATTGAAAGACAGGAGCTTTTGGCCAGAGAGGCGGAGAGCTTTCTGGAATAGAAAAGAAACGGAGGAAATGATGGAATATAACCAGTTTGGGAACCATTATGTGATGCGGGTGGATCCGGGGGAGGAGATCCTGGAAAAGATCGGAGAGCTGTGCAAAAAAGAAGAGATCCGGCTGGGCTCTGCCGTGGGCTTAGGGGCATCCAACCGGGCGGTGGTGGGGCTTTTCGATACGGTGAATAAGGTCTATAAGAAGAAGGAGCTGACCGGTCCCATGGAGATCACCTCTCTGGTGGGAAATATTTCCACCAAGGACGGCGAGATCTATCTACATTTTCATGTAAATCTGTGTGATGAGGAGATGAAAATCTTTGGAGGCCATATGAATGCCTGCTATGTGTCGGCCACGGCGGAGATCACGGTGACGAAGCTTGATGGATGCGTGGAGCGGCGGATGGACGAGGGGATCGGGCTGAATCTGTACCGGTTTTAAAAGAAAGGGGCATATCCGTATCAGCCATCTCCACCATGGCTTTTCAATATCCGCCACAAGGTGCTCCGGCTGATGCCTGTCCTGTGAGGCGAGTCAATGTACCAGCAGGGTGCAGATAAGGAAGGAATAAGGCTGTTTTTTTCTGGCGGCAATAAACGCCTGCTCCATACGGTCTGTTAACATTGGAGAATCTTCGTCATAAGTAACTGGTAAAGATTTTGCTTTTGCCAGCATTTTTTCTTTGTCAGTCAAGGTGGCATTTTCATGCAATTCAAAAGTTACCATAATATAAATTCCTTTCTCTTGCAGTTGCAAGACGTGCAGAAATTAATCGGAGCAGAAATTAATCGGATGTGTGGATGTCTTTCTGTTTATACAACAAACAGAATATCTTCTGCCAGACCAATTGTTATATACCGGTCTTCGTCTATACTATGAATCTCATCATAGATTTCTATTCGATTTGTATCTAAAAAGACTTTTGCAGCGGTTTCAAACAAAATACCATGCTTTTGAAATTAAGGATGGCTTTTTCTTCATCCCATTCAAATTTTAAAGCCATATTTTTAACCCTTTTATAAATGAGACAGGAATAGATATGGGGGGATGTTCAATATAACAATTTAATATTATACTACTATAAAGGATCAATGTTTTCAATTTAACAGTTGAGATTTCTATTGCTTTAGGATAAAATAGGGTAATAGTATGATTCCATTGAGACCAACCAGGTATTTGGTGCGCCAGAAGTAAGGGAAATCCTTGGTTGTACAGTTACTGTCTCGATGGATATGGTGAAAAAGCTGAAAGATATGGGGATTGTAGCAGAAGTGAGAGGAAAGGGAAAAGGAAAATACAGGTTTGTATACCAGAGTGAAACAGGAGAAAAAACATGAGTAAATATAATGCTTTATGGGAGCATATACAGAAAAACGGCCGGCAATCCTTCCAGCTAACCTTTGAGGAGATCCAGAATATTGCAGGGCTGCCCATCGACCATTCATTTTTAAAATACAAAAAAGAACTTACAGAATACGGATATGAGGTGGGAAAAATATCCATGAAGAAGCAGACAGTTCTTTTCAACAGGATTGGGTGAGAAATTCTGGTTGAAAAAAGTAAAGCCAGTACAGGAGAAGGGACCAATAAATTCGGGAGGAGATTATGGCAGAACTGAATTCTATGGCAAATATCGGCAGGGAAATGGAAAAAAAGCTGACAAGCGAGGGAATCGATTCGGCGGAAAAGCTGATTCAGACAGGGGCAAAGCAGGCCTTTCTAAAGCTAAAGGAGACCTACCCCCAGGTGTGTCTGGTGCATCTGTATGCTTTGGAAGGAGCCATTGAAAACGTGGAATTTAACGCTCTTTCGGAGAATAGAAAGAGGGAATTAAAGGAATTCAGCGATTTTTTAAAAGGATGATTGGCAAAATAAATTTGAAAAAAGCGTTTCTTATCTCTAAATGCAATGTCTATGAAGGGAAATTGAGATTGCATGGTCGTGTCTTAACGGATTTAAAATCAGGTGACACTCTGTTTTCTTCAGACCACAGGAATGCGGTAAAAAGACAGGGATTCGTCATTGAAAAAATAAGTGCTTATCGGCATGAATTTGACGAAATCAGTGAAAGCATGACCTGCGAACTAATAATTTCGGGGGAGGGATTAGAGCAAAAAGAGGATAGTATATTGTATATAGAAAAAAGAGATGAAAACAGATAAAAGATTTCCCGGCTCTGTGGAAGGAGGGGACAACATGCCATTGGAATTGATGGAAGCATATGACCATGTAAAGGAAGTAGGTGAACTGTTTTCGGAGTATACAAGTTTGCTGATCGCGGGGGAACCTTCCTTTAAAAAATATCTGGATATACAGAATTATGAGGAGGAACTGGCACATTTAGAAAGCAAATACGGCGCTCCCTGGGGCCGGTTGTACCTGGCATACTGGGACGGAAAGCTGGCCGGCTGTGTTGGGCTTAGGAAACTGGACGGCCCAAATTGTGAGATGAAGCGGCTATATGTAAGGCCGAATTTTCGGGGGAAACATATTGGGAAAGAATTGGTAGAAAGGATAATAAAGGATGCCAGGGAAATCGGTTATTCCCATATATTGCTGGATACACTGCCGTTTCTGAAAGAAGCCATTCACTTATATGAGACATATGGATTTTATAAAACGGAAAGCTATAATAACAGTCCGGTGGAGACTTCGGTCTATATGAGGCTGGATTTGTAGAAGAAAATCCTGGAAGTACGCGTACCGCGGAAGAGGTGAATTTGAGGACGTTGTTTGCGAAAAGATGTAGTGATTATTATTTGGGATAACGTAACAGAATCACGCAGGAGAAAGAGGAAAAGCCACAATGAAAAGAGGAAAAAATCTACCCCAGATCAAGCTGTCTGATACCCAGAAGGACAAGCTGAAGGATGAAATCAAAGCCTTTTATCTGGACGTGCGGGGAGAAGAAATCGGGATGATCGAGCAGCTTCAATTGCTGGAATTATTTGAGGAAAAATTGGCGCCGATTATCTATAACAGGGCTCTTGACGACACAAAGAAATGGTTTGGCCAGATGATGGAGAATCTGGATTCCGACTATTATACTTTATACAAAAACTAGTATAACCCGATTTAAATAACCTTCCATTTCGCTGGCCTGCTTTCCCGATAGCACAAAGAAAAAATGCTCAGCGTAGCACCACTACGCCTCCGCTTTTTCCTTTGCACTCTCGAAAAAGCATCCTCAACGAAATGGAAAGGTATTTAAATCGGCTTATACTAGGAGTGATGAGGTTTAAGCCATGGTTGTTTTGATCACAGGTGCCTCCCACACGGGCAAGACCGCGCTGGCACAAAGGCTGCTGGAAAAATATCAGATGCCCTATCTGTCCATAGATCATTTGAAAATGGGTTTGATTCGCAGCAAAAATACCACGCTTACACCAATGAGTGACGAACAGAAACTGACGGATTATCTGTGGCCGGTGGTGGAGGAGATCATAAAGACAGTGATTGAAAACAGGCAGAATCTGATTGTGGAGGGCTGTTATATTCCCTTTGGCTGGGAAAAGGATTTTGGAGAAGAATATTTGAGGGAAATCCGATATTACTGCCTGGTGATGAGTGAACCATATATCAAAAGCCATTTTGCTGATATCAAAAGCTTTGCCAATGTGATAGAAGCACGTGTGGATGATGAATGGCTTACCCTGGAAGCGGTGCTTGAGGAAAACGGCCGGATGCTGGAGCAGTGCCGCAGACATAAGGTGGATCCGGTATGGATTGATGAGAACTATTTGGTGGATTTGGAATTGTAATTTCCCGATATAACCGAGAATTGAAGGAGACAGGACATATGGAGATTGGTGACTATCAGGCCTATATTTCAGCGGAAACTATGATGGGGCCAAACAGCGCAAGGATATTGGCAGAGTTATTGGATCAATATCCTTTACCGTTTGCTTCGGATGACAGGATTCTCGACTTAGGATGCGGGACAGGGCTGACGAGCCTGATCATTGCGAGAGAGACCGGGGCAAGAGTTTTTGCCAATGATTTGTGGATAAGTACAGAAGAGAACGGGAAACGGTTTGCCGAATGGGGGGTCAGAGGACAGATAACGCCTGTCTGTGAAGATGCGAACAATCTCCATTTTGAAGAAAGGCAATTTCGTGCTCTGATTAGTATCGATTCCTACCATTATTTTGGGGGAAGCAAGGGATTTTTTCAGAAAAAGATTTTGCCGTTTATGGAAGATGGCGGTGTGGTTTTGATTGGAATCCCTGGCCTGAAGGAGGAATATGCAGGCTGTGCCAGGGAACTTCTTTTCGACTGGCTTGGAGAGGACAGCGATTTGTTCAAGAGCCCGAAGCATTGGAAGGAACTCATCGGCGGCAGCGACAGAATCGAGAGGGTGGAAACCTGGGAAATGGATTGTTTCTGCAAAGCATGGGAGGATTGGCTGGCAACAGATAATCCATATGCCCTGGGCGACAAGAAATATTTTGAAGGGATTATCAAGCCATATACTTGTTTTGCGGGCATTTCTATTAAGCTGAAATAGGCATAGTAGCGGGAGTGTTTTTCCGAAAGTGGAGTGAAAATATTACAGAAAGTGAGGGGGAAAGTATATGAAATATCTGCCGCCGGTGATAGAGAAAATGTATAAGGAAAAAGGCCTTCATGATCTGGATTTTTTTGCCATGACCAATGCTCTTGACTGGTCACAGCAGGGGAATGACGACCTGGTTTTGGAGCCGTTGATTCAATATTTGTCCCAGTGGCCGGATGAAGTGATTTTTGTATTTGAGGACAAGATGGCAGAACTTTTGCATGGACTGGACAGGCCAGAGATTGCCCGGCGTACCTACCGGTCGGATAAATATTTTTCCGGAGACGGTTTCCTCTATGCCCGGTGCGTGGCGCTGGTAAATGGGCGGGCTTATTATCAAAAGATTCTGGATGGGAGAAGGAAGCTGGACGGGGATAAGGAATTTGAGGCAATTTTGTATGCTCCCAGGAAGGCATGGGCCAGAAAGCACCACAAAGCCCCCTCGGACTATCCTCATATGGCCAGCCCGGATTATGAGACCGGAAGCAATGAGGCATGCTGGCAGCCGGAAAATCTGTGGACAGAGCATGCTCTTTCTCTTGGGTGGAAATTATCAGTTCCAAGGGATTGGAGGCAGGAGGAAGGAGAAGGCGGGGAGGCAGTGTTTTATCCTCCGGAGGGGGAGCTTACGGTGCGGATAACCCCTTTCTATGCAGAGAAATCCGGCAAGCCTGCCCCGGCAAAGGTTATGGAGCAGGCGTTTCTGCAAACGATCCCCACTCAGGCTGTGGGGATGAAGCCGGAGGGCTGTGGACTTGCAGGCTTCCGTCTGCGGTTTTTTGAAAACAGCGAGACAGAGGGAGGGCGGTCTGTGCACCATATCTATGCCGGGTATTTTGCCAGGGGAGAACTTCTGACGGTAAATGTTTTGGGAAGAAGCAGGGAGGAGTGCCGAAAGGCCATGGAATTATTGCAGACCTTGCAGAAAACAGAGGGGCAGTAACATGGTTTTCCCTGAGAATAGAGTCCTGTCTTGATATTTCTGATCTTCTTCATCTGGATTTTTCACAATTTAAGAATTAAACATGATGCAGAAAGTGATAAGGCGCGGCGTTAAGCCGGCCTTTTTGCTGTTCTGTCGCGACTCAGACCATTCTACCCTTTCTCCGGATTCCAGTAGGCAGCTGCCAGTTCGATGAAATAGCGGGCAGCCTTGGGAAGATAAGCGCCCTTTCGGTAGGAGGCCACAATATCCCAGGCGGGATGGCTGTCAGGAACCACAAGAAAGATTTCCTACGTGGCCGGCAGAATATATTCGTCATCAGTGCGGTGCCCCTCACAAAGTGTCTGAAAGCCTAAATCCAGCTCTTCTCGGGCAATGAGTGGCTGCTGCTTGCGGACGCTCAGCTCGGATGGTTCCACGAGAATGTCGGGATACTTCTGAATGGAAGAGAGGGTATACATAGGAGAACATATTGGTACCCCGGCCGGGAGTAAAGACCAGGGTCGAACGCCAGTCTGTGCGGGAGCGGTGGAATAGCTGAAGATACAGCTCCCGTTCCAGGCGCAGCAGCAACTGGTTGAGAGCGGGCTGGGTCAAATGCAGTTTTTCGGCGGCGCGGGTAATGTTGTTTTCCTCGGCGATCTTTAGGATGTATTTGATTTGTCGGGTGTCCATGGGAGGCCTCCTGCTTGTGTGGGGAGGTCAAGGCTGGTGTTGGCAGATTTGGGAATTTAATGGCGGTCTTGGTCTGTCGGATTTTTGACCCTGGTATCATAGCATAAGGAAAGGAAAAATAAAATATTTGCGCCAATAAAAGTTCTCTAAAATAAAGTTTGAGACGTCTAATTTTTATCAATTTTACATTTAAAAGTATTATGGGTAAAATAAAGACAGAACAACAAATCAAACGGGGAAGCGAGGGCGGAGATTGTGGTAGTATGCCAGGCGGGCCAGACACATTCCGGACAGCTTTCTCGTCAAACGAGGAGGAGCGGAATGGCGAAACGAAAATATGTCCGAATCAAGGAGCAGGACAATGTGGTCGTGGTGGTGCAGGACACGGCAAAGGGGACAGAGATTATGGAAGGGCTGACGGTCAATGAGGATGTCCCCCAGGCACACAAGGTGGCGCTTATGGATATACCGGCCGGCGGGGAGATTATCCGGTACGGGGTGGTTTTAGGATATGCAATCCGGGATATCAAAAAGGGGGACTGGATCAATGAGCATATGCTGGAGCTGCCGGAAAGTCCTTCTGTGGAGGACATGCCCTACGGCACGAACCTGGTGCCCATGGAGGAGCTTCCATTGCCTGTCCGCACCACCTGGATGGGGTATAAAAATACCGAAGGGCCGGCAGGAACGAGAAATCTTTTGGGGATTGTGACCACCGTCCAGTGCGCGGCGGGAGTTCTTAAGGTGGCAGTGGAGCGGATAAAAAAAGAGCTGCTTCCCAAATATCCCAACGTGGACGGGGTGGTGGCAGTGACCCATCCCTATGGCTGCGGGGTGGCCATCAATGCGCCCATGGCCTACATACCCATTCGGGCCATCACCAATGTGATCCGCCATCCGAATTTTGGCGGGGAGATCATGGTGGTGGGACTGGGCTGTGAGAAGCTGACTTATGACCGGGTGCTGCCGGCGGAGGATATCAATCCGGAGAATGTGCTGACGCTGCAGGATTATGCGGGACATGACGCCATGATGAACGCCATCATGGAGATGGCAGAAAAAAAGCTTGAGAGACTGAACCGGCGGACGAGAGAGGAGCTTCCCTTAAGCCAGCTATTGGTGGGAATGCAGTGCGGGGGAAGCGATGCCTTCTCCGGCGTGTCGGCCAATCCCAGCGCGGGCTATGCGGCGGATATGCTGGTGCGGGGCGGCGGGACGGTCATGTTTTCGGAGGTGACGGAGGTTCGGGACGGAGTGCATATGCTGGCGGCCAGATGTGCCAATGCCCATACCCGTGACCGGCTGGCGGAGGAGATGAAATGGTACGATGACTATCTGGCTCAGGGTGGCGTGGGCCGTGACGCCAACCCTACGCCGGGCAACAAAAAGGGCGGTCTGGCCAATATCGTGGAGAAGGCCATGGGAAGCATTGCCAAGAGCGGAACCAGCCAGATCGTGGAGGTGCTCTCCCCGGCGGAGAAGCCCACGAAGCACGGGCTGATCTACGCGGCGACTCCGGCCAGCGATATTGTCTGCGGCCCCAGCCAGGTAGCCAGCGGCATTGGCCTGCAGGTGTTTATGACCGGGCGGGGAACCCCCTACGGCCTGGATATCAGCCCGGTGATCAAGGTGTGCAGCCGCAATGAGATGAAGGATCACTGGTTTGACCTGATCGATATTTCTGCCGGTGATGTGGCTACCGGAGAAAAGACCATTGCCCAGGTGGGGACGGAGATCTTTGAGTTTATTTTGGCAGTGGCCAGCGGCGAGGCGGAGCCTTACAGCGACAAATATGGGTTCCACAATGACATGTGCATCTTTAATCCGGCGCCGATCACCTGATGCGGCAGAGGGAAATTCAGACAAGATCAATATCGGTCAGATGAACCCGGTTGGGGTGGTCGAAGGGATTGCTGTTCCAGTGCTCCTTCACCATCTCGATGAAAAGGCGGGCGGGCTTGCTTAGATAGGAATTCCGCTTATAGCTGGCCGCAACATGCCAGCTGGGGTGATCGGGCATCCGGAAAAAAGCGATATCATGATTTGTTCGGCGCATATAGTAGGAGGGCACCAGCCCGCAGCAAAGGTTGGTCTGTACCATGTAAATGATGGTATTGTTGTTGTGGGTCTCAAACAAAAGATTGGGGGTAAAGCCGGCCCGCTCAAATATATCATTGGCCAAGGCCCGCATGGTGGAATCCTTTTCCAGAAGGACAAAGGGCTCATATTGTAGCTGCCGGATGTCCATGACAGCCAAGGGTTTCCCCGGGGGCGCGGCACAGGCGCCTAAAGGATGACCGGCAGGGATGGCCAAAAGGATTTCCTCCTTTACCAAAATGATGTAATTGTCATTGGTATGATCCTCCTGGCGCAGGGTAAGAAAGGCGATATCCAGGTGGTCATCGGCGATCATCTTTTGCAGCTCCCGCACGCTCTTTTCTACCGGCTCCACGAAGATATCCGGATATTTCTGGCGGAAAAGCGGATAAATGGAGGTAAACATGTTGATGCCCCGGCCGGGGGTGAAGCCGATGGAGAGCCGCCCCCGCCGGGTGGCGGCGATATCGCTTATCTGATTGTAGGTGTCCTTTTTCAGGCGCAGGATCTCCCGGGCATTGCGCAGGTAGACCTCCCCGGCCTCGGTGGGACGCCAGTTAGTCCGGGAGCGGTAAAACAGCGGGGTGCCCAGTTCCTTTTCCAGCTTTAGAAGCTGTTGGTTTAAGGCGGACTGGGTGAGAAAGAGCTTGTCCGCTGCCCGGGTAATGTTGTTTTCCTCGGCAATTTTCAGGATATACTCGATTTGCTTTGTATCCATAGTGTCCTTTCTGGTAATATATTTCCTTTTTTGGCCAAAAGTGCACGGATTACTATTAAAAATATTAAGAGAATATGAAATACTAGTAATTTTACTTCTTATATAAGATACAGTATAATAAAAGCATAAGGAACAGGAAACAAAAAACAGCATAGAGCAGGGCTCACAAGGCGCGAAGGAGAGGTCGTCATAAGCCGCTATCCAGCAGACAGAAGCAGCCCACAGAGAACAGGTATCACTTACAGGGTGCCGGCCAGATCCATCAGATAGAGCAGCTCCGGAAAGGGGTCAAAGCTCAGCAGCGCTTCGGTGGGCGCCTGCCGGACAGAAACGGGACGGGCCAGGAAGCGGCCGCGGATAAAGACGTCCATCTGACTGCCATGAACACTGATTGCTACATAGCCGGGAGTATATTCCGCCAGTTTTTTCAGCTCGCCAAGGAAACGGCCGGGCAGAGCGCAAGCTTCCTCCGTGACCGGATGATAAAGGACAAAGCTTTTGGCCAGATCCGGATCGCTGATCTTTGACGGAGTGAGCAGAGATTCCCGGGAAAAGAATTCCATGCGGATGGGGGTGGGAACCGAGGTTTCGTGGAGAAGACGGAAATTCATACCCGTATCTTTTGAGAGCTCGATATGAGTCCAGACCCCTGTGTTGAAATGGACGCGGTTTTTACCCTTTTCCACCAGCTTGAAATCCTGTGCCAGGGTGGCATCGCAGAGAGAGACGGAGAGCCCCCGCAGGCAGCCGGAGAGCTCCCAGCACAGAAGGGGAGTGCCGGATTCCTGACGAAAGGGCATGAGCTGGGCGCTTTTTAAAAGATCCGTTGTCATATGGGAGGCATTTTTCTCGGAGACGGTGTCCATGCCCAGCTTCGGACAGAGGGTGCGCTCCAGATTCGCCTGAATAAAGGCGTTCACATATGTCTTCTGCCGGCGGCGGACAATGAACAGATGAAAGAGCAGGGCAATGGCCAGAACGACCAGGGTCAGAAGGCGGTTCTTGAAGACAAAGACCAGGGCGGCAATAAGGAGCAGCAGAAGAAGGAGCACCTGCATGCGGTATCGGCGGTACATTTGCTGAAGGTCAAAAATGGAGTGTTTCATAGAAGATATCCTTTCCTGAATCAGTATAAGATAAGAATCTGTAATTGGCTTTCATGGACATTGTACCATAAAACCCTGCTTTTAGAAACAGGGCAAATGACAAAGGTAGTTATGCATTACCAAATAAATATAAAAAATTTATAAGGGAGGTTTTTCACATGAGAAAAACAATCAAAAAAGTATTGGCAATGGCAACGGCATCAGCGATGCTTATGTCCCTGGCAGGCTGCGGAAACAACGCGAATTCTGCCAATTCCGGCGCGGCGGCTCCGGCGTCAGGCGGTGAGAGCCAGGCGGCGGAGCCGGCTCCGGCCGGCGCGGGGGAGAGCAGCCTGAAAGGACAGAATGTCCGGGTTGTCATCGGTTCAACCTCCACCTCCGGCGATTCCTACATGATCGCGGATCTGGTAACCCGCTATCTGAGTGCGGAGATGGGCTTTAACGGCAAGGTAGATGCCATCGGAAACGCGGCAGCTCTGGACGAGATCAAGAACGGCAAGGGTGACGGCAAGCTGGTGATGATGTTCCACGACATGACCTTCTTAAGCCAGCTTTTTGGATCTGTGGACGAGATGTATTCTCTGGAGAATATGACCGTGGGTCCGCGTATCGGTCAGAATCCGGGCGCCTGCTTCGGCGCGGCGGCTGAGGACGGCTTTACCACACTGGCAGATGTCACCAAATATCTTGAGGAACATCCGGGTGAGCCTTTGTCCTTCAACATTGAGTCCGGCGCCACCTCTCATCTGGCATTTGTGGCTTACTATCTGTACATCAAGGAAGCTCTGGGAGATGACGCTGCCAGCGGCATCAAGGCTATCGTGGGCGGCACCACTGCAGAGAAGCTGCAGAGACTGTGGGATCGGAACGCTGACATTATCTACGGCGATACCTCTGCCTTTGAGCAGTATACCCAAGAGGGTGTGGAGAATCAGCTTCAAATGACCATGTTTGGTTCCTGCGGTGAGGTAAACGGCATTGAGATCGATTCTATGGCAGAGTCAGGAGTTACCTTCAACGGCGAGCCCTTTGATTTTGCAAAAGATTTCTGCATGTATTTCCCGCAGGAGATGGATGCCAATGTGCTGGCCGAGTATGAGGCTGCCATGAAGAAGATTACAGAGAATCCGGATTTCCAGGCAGATATGGCAAAGCTTTACTACAATGCCCTGTCCGCAGATGAGGTGGGAGTGGACGCTTCCAAGGAGTTTATCTACAACAAGCGTGAGATGTGTAAGGAACTGATCGAGAAGGCTCCGTCTCTGGATGAGCTGGCCAACTGATTAGCTTTTAGAAAACAGGGGATGCGGCAGGAGCTGCCGCAGGCAGAGAAAAGGCTTAAGAGTTGAGCAGGTCAGGAAGGGTCCGCGCCCCACGGCATGACGGGTTATGCCGTGCCGGACGGGGCGGGCCTCTTCACTCTGCAGGTTCGCAGTACAACGAAAGGGGAAAGGATATGATTAAGGTAGTTTATTCTACACAGCACTGGATAATGCCCCGCATCGTGATGGCGGTTCTGGCGGTTTTATTGGTTGCCATCATTGCAACGGAGGGAATGGCCCGGGTGAAGGCCGGCGGCACCTTCTTTGGAAAGCCGGGGAAATTTTTTCGTGAGGGCTGTGACCATGTGAAGCTTTGGGGGACACTGGTATTGTTTGCCGCATATCTGTGGTGTTTAAATGTCATCGGCTTTACGGTGACCAGCATTGTGTTTGTATTCTTGTTCAATGTGCTTTATGCGGGAATAGAGAAAAAGTCTTTGATTCTCAGCGCGGTGCTGTCGGTAGTCAGCGCGCTGATCATCAGTGTGCTGTTCGGTGTGGTGTTCAATATCACGCTGCCCAGCGGGATCTGCACCTTGCCCTTCCCGCAGTTTGGCTTTACACTTTACTAAGAAAGGATGGTAAAACGGTATGGTAGCACATCTTTTAATTGCGGTTCTTGGCGTTGTGGCCGGTATCGTGTTTGGTGCCATCCCCGGCATGACGGCGACCATGGCGGTGGCTGTATTCCTACCCATGACCTATGCCTATGATATGGATACAGCGCTGTTTTTGTTGTTGGGTCTCTATGTTGGCGGTATCTCTGGCGGTCTGGTGCCGGCAATCCTTATTAATATTCCAGGCACTCCTTCCTCCATCACCACCACTTTTGACGGATATCCCATGTCCAAGAAGGGAGAGGGGGAGCGGGCCTTAAAGGTCGGTATTCTGGCCAGCTTTCTGGGAGGTATGATTTCCCTGCTCTGTCTGTGGCTGTTCACTCCCCTTCTGAGCGCGGCGGCTTTAAAATTCAGCGCGGTGGAGAAGTTTCTGATTATTTTGTTTGCCCTGACGGTAATCGCGGCTTTGTCCAAGGGACAGATGCTGCGGGGAATCTTTGCCGGCTTTGGAGGAGTTCTCATAAGCTTGTGCGGAATGTTCAGCGTAAACAATTCCTACCGTATGGTTCCGGCGTTTATGAAGGCAAAGATGCAGGACGGGTTCCAGCTGCTTCCGGTACTGATCGGTCTGTTTGCCATTGCTCAGATCTTTGAGGAAGCGGAAGAAGGGATGCGGTTTAAGATTGAGAAGGTGGATACGGCTGAGGGCAGCGGAGTCACCAAATTCTCCTTAAAGGATTTTAAGGGACAGGGCGTGAATGTGGTGCGTTCCTCCCTGATCGGTACCTTTATGGGCGTGCTTCCGGGTGTTGGCGGTTCGGCTGCCTCCATTCTGGCGTATGCCCAGGCCAAGAACTTTTCCAAGCATCCGGAACTTTTGGGCACGGGCTCTCCGGAAGGCCTGGTGGCATCCGAGTCCTCCAACAACGGCCTGACGGGCGGAGCGCTGATTCCGCTTTTGAGCCTTGGCATTCCGGGAGACTCCACAACGGCGGTTTTGATCTCGGCCTTTATGTTGCAAGGGATTCAGGTGGGCCCGCTGTTTATCACCCAGAATCCTCACACCTGGAATACGATATTGATTGCGCTTCTGGCCTGTAACATCATTATGTTTATCGTGATGTTTTATCCGATCAAGTGGATCAGCAAGATTATCTACATTCCGCGTCAAAGGCTTTATCCCATCATTATCATGATCTGTGTGGTGGGGGCCTATGCCACCAAGAACGGGCGGATGTTTGATGCCTGGACTCTGCTGGCCTTTGGGGTGATCGGGTATATCTTCGGCAAAATCAAGATCCCGGCTTCCTGCTTCCTTATCGGGTTTATTCTGGGAAAGGATCTGGAGAACTACTTTATTCAGGCGATTTCCGCGGCCAGCGGAAGCCTCACGGTGTTCTTTACCAGGCCCATCGGACTGTTTATCTGGGTGTTGATTATCATTTCCGTGGCCTATGCGATCTGGGATGACAGAAAGAGTAAGAAGAAGGCAGCATAAGGGAAATAAGTGTATAGCTTTGATAAGACAAGAGTAGTAAATAAAAAGGATTTAATGAAGGAGGATAATGTGATGGGAGTACCTGTGATTACAAAGATGGAAGTATACCCGGTGGCGGGGAAAGATTGCATGGAGCTGAACCTAAGCGGGGCCCATTCTCCGTTTTTTACCAGGAATATTGTGGTGCTGCATGCGGATAACGGGGAGACAGGGGTCGGTGAAGTCCCTGGGGGAAAGAAGATCACCGCGGCGCTTGAGGAGTGTATCCCGATTGTGGAGGGGACGAGAATCTCTGAGTATAAAAGCACGCTTTTAAAGGTGAAGGCTCATCTGGATTCCAAGGGTGAGGAGGATGTGCGGGGCAATCAGACCTTTGATCTGCGTACCGGGGTGCATGTGGTCACAGCCATTGAGGCCCCCTGCCTGGACCTTTTAGGCAAGTATTTGGGAGTGCCGGTGTGCGAGCTTTTGGGGGACGGACAGCAGAGAGACAAGGTGCGGATGCTGGGCTATCTGTTCTTTGTAGGAGATCCCAACCGCACGGATCTGCCCTACGACCATGAGCCGGATGCAGACTGTGAGTGGTATCGAATCCGCCATGAGGAGGCGCTGACCGCAGACAAGATTGTGGCCTTTGCCAGGGCAACCCATGAGAAGTACGGGTTCCAGGACTTTAAGCTAAAGGGCGGCGTGCTGCGGGGCGACAAGGAGATGGAGGTCATCCGGGAGTTAAAGAAGGCATTTCCGGAGGCAAGAATTGATTTGGACCCCAACGGCGGCTGGCTTTTGGAGGAAGCGGTTGAGTATGTGAAGGGGATGAAGGGAATTCTGACCTACTGTGAGGATCCCTGCGGCGCCGAGGGTGTTTACTCCGGGCGTGAGATTGTCAGTGAGTTCCGCCGCCGCACCGGCTTCCCCACGGCTACCAACATGATTGCAACGGACTGGAGAGAGGTGGGACACTCCCTGGAGTCTCAGGCTGTGGATATCATTCTGGCAGACCCCCATTTCTGGACCATGGCCGGTTCGGTGCGGGTGGCTCAGATGTGCCATGATTTCGGATATACCTGGGGCAGCCATTCCAACAACCATTTCGACATTTCTCTGGCTATGTTTACGCAGGTGGGAGCAGCAGTTCCGGGTGAGTACAATGCACTGGATACCCACTGGATCTGGCAGGAGGGCTTAGAGAGACTGACCAAGGAGCCGCTCAAGATCGTAGACGGGTGCGTGGAGGTTCCAAAGAAGCCGGGGCTTGGCGTTGAGGTGGATATGGAGCAGGTGAAGAAGGCTCACAAGCTGTATATGGACAATTGTCTGGGCGGACGTGACGACTCGGTGGGAATGCAGTATCTGATTCCGGGGTGGAAGTTCAACTCCAAGAAGCCGTGTCTGGTGCGTGAGGGCAGCGAGTGGAATAAGGACTGAGACGGAGCAGGCGGAAACTTGTCTGATGCGGTTGGCTGTTGACTGGATACGGGTGTGAGGGAAAGGGCAGGCCTTGGGAGGTCTGTCTTTTCCCTTATATAGAGCACAGAGAAACGGGAACTGAGGTGTTTCCGGGACAGAAGATTCTGTAAGAAAATGAGAGGAGAAGATGATGAAAGTAGTAAATGGCGGTATGGTGTCAAAGCTTTTGAGGGATACTCCGATTCCGAAAATGTTTCGTGCCAGGCAGATATTTCCGGCGGAGAAGATTGCGCCGGAGGAGATTCCGGGAGTGGTGGCAAGGGAGATGGGGCAGGAGCAGTTTGCTTCCCTGATTCAGCCGGGGATGAGCATTGCGATTACGGCAGGCAGCCGGGGAATCCGCAATGTGGATATCATTACCAAAGCGATTGTAGATTTTGTCAAGTCCAGGGGGGCCCATTCTTTTATCGTTCCGGCCATGGGAAGCCATGGGGGAGCCACAGCCCAGGGGCAGCTGGAGATCCTGGCAGGGTACAATATTACCCCGGAGACCATGGGGTGTCCGATCAAATCTTCCATGGAGGTGGTGGAACTGGGGTATTCCAAAAGGAACAGGCTGGTGGCCATTGACAAGAATGCCTATGAGGCGGACGGGATTATCGTTTCCTGCCGGTTAAAGCCTCACAATGCCTTCCGGGGCCCCTATGAGAGCGGTCCCTGCAAGATGATGACCGTGGGGCTGGGAAAACAGGTGGGCGCCTCTGTGGTCCATGGGGACGGGATGGATGTGATTGCGGAGAATATTCCCACCATGGCAGAGGTGGTACTGGAGAAGGCAAAGATTCTCATGGCTATTCCCTGCATGGAAAATGCCTATGACGAGACCTGGCGGATTGAGGCGATTCCGGCAGAGGATATTTTAGAACGGGAGCCGGAGCTTTTGAAACTGGCGTTTTCCAATATGCCCCGGTTGATCGTGGGAGAGGGGGATGTGCTGGTGGTGGACGAGGTGGGAAAGAATTACAGCGGCACCGGGGTGGACCCAAATATCACAGGCACCTTTTCTACCCCCTATGCTACCGGGGGAATCAAGGTGCAGAGAACCTGCTTTTTAAATCTCAGTGAGGAATCTCACGGGAATGCCCTGGGGGTGGGTCTGGCCAGCGCCATTACAGGCAAGATTTTTGAGGATATGGATGTGGAGAAAATGTATCCAAACTGTATCACCAGCACGGTACTGGCATCGGCAAGGATTCCCTGTGTGGTGGCAAACGATAAGGAGGCCATTCAGATCTGCATCAAGACCTGCAACAAGATTGATCAGGAGAATGTCCGTGTGGTGCGGATCCCCAACAGTCTCCATATCGGGGAGATCATGCTGTCGGAGGCCTATTATGAGGATGTGAAGGCAGGGAAGTATCCGGGGGTGGAGGCTCTGGATATGCCGGAGGAGCTTTTGTTTGATGAGGATGGGAATCTGATGACAAAGACGGTGGAGCATTGATAAAAAACGTTGACAGCAAAGTATTTCTTTGATGTGATAAAAAGGAGATACATACCAAAAGAAAGCAAGGAGGAGGAAGATATGGCAGGATTCGATGTAGTGATTGTCGGAGCCGGCGTGGTGGGAAGCGCGGTGGCACGGGAGCTGTCCCGCTACAACGTGCATGCAGCCGTTCTGGAAAAGGAGCTGGATGTGGCGTGCGGTAATTCCAGCAGAAACACCGGGATGCTCCATGCAGGCTTTACCTACAAGCCGGGCACATTGAAGGCAGAGTGCGCGGTGGAGGGAAATCAGGAGTTTGACCAGGTGGCAAAGGAGCTTAATGTGCCCTTTCGCCGGACGGGAAAAGTGGTGGTGGGCTTCACGGAGCATGACCGGGAAAACCTTTTAAAGTTCAAGGCAGTGGGGGAGAAGAACGGGGTCCGCGGGATGCGCATCATCGACAAGGAGGAGTTAAACCGGCTGGATTCTGGCGCTGGCGGCGAGTTTGCCATGTATGTGCCGGATTCAGGGATTCTCGATCCCATGCAGTACACCATCGCTTTGGCGGAAAATGCCTGTATGAACGGGGTGGAATTTTACTTTGGCCGAAAGGTGACGGCCATCGAGAGGGCAGGAAAGGAGTATCTGGTAAGGACCACAAAGGGAGATTTTCAGACAAGGTGGGTCATCAACTGTGCAGGAATGTACGCGCCGGAGATCTCGGAAATGCTGGGTTACCCCAATTATCCCACAAAGGGCTTTAAGGGAGAATATTTTGTGCTGGATAAAAAGGCCGGAAAGCACTTAAGCATTCCTGTATATCCGGCGCCCAATGACAAGGGGGGATTTTCCACCCACGCTACCCCCACCATTGACGGCAATGTGCTGGTGGGGCCTGATTCCTATGTGACAGAGGGGCGTGAGGATTACGCGGTCACTAAGGAGCATCTGGACGGGCTGATTGCAGACGGGCAGAAAATGTTCAGGCACATGAAACGGGAATATTTTATCCGCAACTTTGCCGGCATCCGCTGGAAGCGCTATGACCCGGAAACCGGGGAAATCCTGGACTTTCTTCTGGAGGCGGATGAGGATAAGCCCAACACGGTGAATCTGGTGGGAATCGAGTCCCCGGGCATCACCTGTGCCCTGCCTCTGGCCCGCCGCGCCGTGAAAATCGTGGCAGAGCGGGAGAAGCTGCAAAAGAATCCGTCCTTTAATCCCTGCCGCAGGGGAATCCGCCGGTACAGCGAGATGACCACGGAGGAGAAAAAAGCGGCCATCGCTGAAAATCCCGATTACGGTGAGGTGGTGTGCCGGTGTGAGAATGTCTCCCGGGCAGAGATTTTACAGGCCATTCACAATCCCCTGGGCGTACATACAGTGACCGGTATCAAGAACCGGACGAGGGCCACCATGGGGCGCTGCCAGGGCGGCTACTGCGAGACCAGAATCACAAGAATGATTGAGGAGGAGCTTGGTATTACTTTGGAGCAGGTTCGCTATTCCCGGGAAGGAAGCTATATGTTTACTGGAAAGGTGAGGGAGGATAAATGAGACAGACAGATGTAGTGATCATCGGCGGCGGCCCGGCAGGTCTGGCAGCGGCAGCGCGTTTGTGGGAAAAGGGAGTCCGGGATATCCTGATCCTGGAGAGGGAGCATTTCCTTGGGGGGATTTTAAGGCAGTGCATCCATGACGGCTTCGGCCTGACCCGGTTTGGGGAGACTTTAAGCGGCCCGGAATATGCTGCCCGCTTTATCGATCAGGTGACAGAAATGGGGATTCCCTATATAACGGACACCACGGTCATTGATATTTCAGAAGACCGAAAAGTGACAGCCTCCTCCCGCGGGGGCATCCTGGAGATTCAGGCGGGGGCCGTGGTGCTGACCATGGGCTGCAGGGAGCGCACCCGCGGCGCCATCAGCATCCCCGGGCAGAGACCGGCAGGCGTCTTAACGGCCGGAGTGGCCCAAAGCTATATTAACCTGCAGAATAAGATGGTGGGGCGGGAGGCGGTCATCTTAGGCTCCGGCGATATCGGCATGATCATGGCGAGACGGATGACCTTAGAGGGCGCTCATGTGCAGGCAGTCTTTGAGGTACAGCCCTATGCCAGCGGCCTTCCCCGGAACATTGAGCAGTGCTTAAATGACTACAACATTCCCCTATATTTAAGCCATACGGTGACAGATATAAAAGGCGAGGAGAGGCTGGAGGCTGTGGTGGTATCCCAGGTGGATGAGTGGATGCAGCCCATACCGGGGACGGAGAGGGAATATGCCTGCGACACCCTGATTCTCTCTGTCGGTCTGATTCCGGAGAACGAGCTTTCCCTGGCTGCCGGCGTAAGGCTGGATGAGAGAAGCAAGGGAGCTGTGGTGGATGAGCACCATCAGACCAGTGTTCCGGGAATCTTTGCCGCCGGCAATGTGCTGCAGGTCCATGACCTGGTGGATTTTGTATCCATGGAGGCAGAGAGCCTGGCGGATTCGGTGGCCCGCTATCTGGCAGACAAAGGACTTTTGGAATGTGGCCTGGAGGTGAAAACCGATGGCAATGTGACCTACACGATCCCTCAGAAAATCAGCGGAACGGAGGATTTTAAGCTGTCTCTGCGGGTGAGAAAGCCAGTCAGAAATGCGTGTATCCGCCTGAGCCAGGGAAAAAACATTGTGTTGGAAAAGAAGATGCTAAAAGTTATTCCGGCGGAGATGATTCAGATCCCGGTAAAGGCAGAAAAGCTGAGACGGGAGAAGGATTTGGAGGTGAGCGTGATATGGTAAGAGAATTTACATGTATTATGTGTCCTTTGGGGTGCGATTTGAGAGCCGAGACTGGACAGGGTGCGGATGGAAATGATATTATAGTGACGGGAAATACCTGTAAGAAAGGAATGGAGTACGCGGTGCAGGAGGTGACGGACCCCCAAAGAAACATTGCCACCTCCGTGCTGGTGACCGGCGGGGAGCTGCCCTTAGCCAGCGTGCGCCTGACCCGTCCTGTCCCCAAGAATCGGATCTTTGATGTGATGGGGGAGATCCGCAGCCAGAAGCTGACCGCTCCGGTGAAGGCCGGACAGGTGGTGATTGCAGACGTTCTGGGGCTGGGGAGCGATGTGATTGTGACGAAGACGGTGAATGCAGGCTGATGAAACAGATTGCCGGGAGTATGTAGGCGAGAAGGAGAAATCACATGAACAAAACGGTTACATTTGCAGACGGAACCAAGGTTCCTGCCCTGGGCCAGGGAACCTGGTATCTGGGGGAGAGGCGTGATTGCCGGGAAGCGGAGCAGGAGGCTCTTAAAGCCGGCATTAAAGCCGGTATGACACTGATTGACACGGCAGAAATGTACGGTCACGGCAAGGCTGAGGAGTTAGTGGGCCAAATCATAAAGGAAACGGACAGGAGCCGGCTGTTTCTCGTTTCCAAGGTGTACCCCCATAACGCCGGGCGTTCTCACATCTTTAAAAGCTGTGAGGCCAGCATAAAGCGCATGGAAACGGATTATCTGGATCTGTACCTGCTTCACTGGCGCGGTTCGGTTCCCTTAAGGGAGACGGTGGAATGTATGGAGGAACTGAAAAAGGAAGGAAGGATCCGCCGCTGGGGTGTGTCAAATTTTGATATCAGCGACATGGAGGAGCTGTGGTCAGTGCCGGGAGGAAAAAACTGTGAGGTCAATCAGGTTTTGTACCATGTGGCTTCCCGGGGGATTGAATACAGCCTGCTGCCCTGGATGAGAGAGCGTGGTGTTAAGCTGATGGCTTACTGCCCTCTGGCCCAGGCAGGAGGCCTGCGCCGGGGACTTTATCAGAGCCCGGTTCTGACAGAGATTGCAAAGGCTCATGAAGCCACCGTATCCCAGGTGCTTTTGGCATTTGTCCTGGGCAGGGAGGATGTGATTGCGATTCCCCGAACAGGAAAGAAGGCCCACACCCTGGAAAACGCCCAGGCTGACAGTCTGGCGCTGACGCCACAGGAGCTGGCAATGATCAACCGGGCATTTCCGGCGCCAACCAGAAAGGTGTATTTAGACATGCAGTAATAATTTGCAATTTTTCTTATCTTGTGATATGATATATGAAACCAAGGAGAGGAGAAACGGAGATATGGAGATTTCTGCATTATCGATCCCTGCGTATACAGGAACCGTCAGCACAGGACTGGAGATTGCCATGATGTCCAAGGCCCTTGACACTGCCGAGATTGCCGGTGATGCTCTCACCCGGATGATGGAGGCCGTTGCCACCGGTCTTGGACAGAATATGGACATCCGTGCCTGATCCCATAGGTAGAACCCACAGTCTCACATCAGACTGTGGGTTTTTATGTGCGCCCGGCGGGCGCAGGTTCTTTATTTACATCAGCGGAGCAAACAGCCGCAATCCCGCCCCGGCCAGCCGCCGCAGAAGCGGGTAATTTTTGTACCCTTCCAGGGTAATCTCCTCACACATTTCAAGAGTTCGCAAAAAGTCCTTTTCCACATCCTCAACCACCTGGTTTTTATAAAAATAGACCGCGCACTCAAAATGAAGATACAGGCTGCGGTAGTCCAGATTGACGGAGCCGACCACGGCCTTTATTCCATCGCTGCTGAACACCTTGGCGTGGACAAAGCCTCTGGTATACTCAAAGATCCGCACGCCGGCGGCTAAAAGCTCCCCGTAATAGGATCTGGCCAGAAGATAGGCATAGAGCTTGTCCGGTATATGAGGCATAATGATGATCACCTCCACCCCCCGCTTGGCGGCAAAGGTGAGAGCTGTGATCATATCGCTGTCCAAAATCAGATAAGGCGTCATGATATGCACATAGCTTTCCGCCTCATTGAGAATATCCATGTACACATATTCCCCCACCGTCTCATCGTCTAAGGGACTGTCTCCGTAGGGCATCACATAGCCTTCTCTGTTTAAGCGGTCCGGATAGTGATAATCGGGACTCCTTAAATATTTGCCATAATCCTCCTGACCCCGTTCTGACACGTTCCACATCTGAAGAAACATCATGAGAAAGCTGGTGACTCCGTCCCCCTTAAGCATCACGGCAGTATCCTTCCAGTGGCCAAACCGTACCGTCTCATTGATATACTCGTCAGCCAGATTGACGCCTCCGGTAAAGGCCGTATGGCCGTCAATCACCGTGATCTTTCTGTGATCCCGGTTGTTCTGATAGCTGGAAAGGGCCGGCTTTACGGGAAAGAACACCTTGCAGCGGATCCCCAGCCTTTCCAGACGCTTCGGATAATTGTGGGGAAGGAGGGTAAGGCATCCCATCCCGTCATACATAAAACGGACCTCCACCCCTTCCCCTGCCTTTCTGACAAGAATCTCAAGGACCGAATCCCAGAATTTGCCCTCCTCCACAATGAAATACTCCATAAAAATGTACCGCTCGGCCTTCTCAAGCTCCTCCAAAAGCCGCGGATACAGCTCATCTCCCAGGGAAAAATATTCCCCGTAGGTATTCCCGCAGATCGGGTAGCCTCCGTAACGTCCCATATAGCCTGCCAGGCGGGCGGTTCTGGGACTTTCTTTTGCCAGTGCCGCCATCACCTTCTCATCCTGCCTCAAATAAGGCTCCGTCTGTTTTAAAATCACCCCTAAGCGCCGGGCTATCCATCGGACCTCCACCTGCAGTTCCATAAAAATATAGAACATGGCGCCGAACACGGGAAATACCAGCACGGGAATCACCCAGGCCAGCTGATAGATCGGATTCTGCCGCTTGTTGATGATGTAGATCACCACAACCGCGCTTAAGAGGGTAAAGCCTCCATAGACAAAAAATATATGATCTCCCAGCCATTTGAAGGCCCCAAAAAGCACAGCGATCTGAATCAGCAGAAAGAGCACTAAAAATGCTGTTCTGCCAAAGATCACCCTCAGAAATTTTTTCCACTTTTTCCGGTTCACTTTTTATCTGCCTCCCATCTGCAACCGCCCGGACAATATATCTCTTTAATATGCTTCTGCGGCAGCAGGCGGACTTGTCATTCCTTCAATGCCTGCTCCAAATCTCCTATAATGTCATTCACATCCTCAATCCCCACGCTGAGCCGGATCATGGACGGATCCACGCCTGCCTCCCGCAGCTGTTCGTCATTTAACTGACGGTGAGTGTGGCTGGCCGGATGTAAGACCGAGGTTCTGGCGTCCGCCACATGGGTCACAATGGCCGCAAGCTTTAACCGGTCCATAAATCTTGCGGCAGCCTTCCGTCCTCCTTTCAGTCCAAAGGAAATGACCCCGCAGGTGCCGACAGGCATATATTTTCCTGCCAGCTCAAAGTATTTGTCCCCTTCAAGTCCCGGATAGCATACCCAGTCCACATCCTCTCTGGCCTTTAAGTACCCGGCTACCTGCTTTGCATTATCACAGTGGCGGGGCATCCGCAGATGGAGTGTCTCCAGGCCCACATTCAGTAAAAATGCGTTCTGAGGAGACTGGATGGAGCCCATGTCCCGCATAAGCTGGGCCGTGGCCTTGGTGATGTATGCTCCTTTTCCGAATTTCTCCGTGTAAACCACCCCGTGATAGGACTCATCCGGTGTGGTCAGTCCCGGGTATTTGTCCCTGTGGGCCTCCCAGTCAAAATTGCCGCTGTCCACGATACAGCCCCCCACACACATGGCGTGTCCGTCCATATATTTGGTGGTGGAGTGAGTCACAATGTCCGCCCCCCACTCAAAGGGACGGCAGTTAATGGGCGTGGCAAAGGTATTGTCCACAATCAGAGGCACTCCGTGGCTGTGGGCCAGACGTGCAAATTTTTCAATGTCCAGGACCACCAGGGCCGGATTGGCAATGGTCTCCCCGAACACAGCCCGGGTGTTGGGCTGAAAGGCCTTAGAGAGCTCCTCCTCGGATGCATCCGGATCCACCAAGGTGCACTCAATCCCGAACCGCTTTAAAGTCACGGTAAAGAGATTGGAGGTTCCTCCATAGATGGTGGCCGCACTGACCACATGATCCCCTGCTGAACAGATATTCAAAACCGCATACATGTTTGCCGCCTGCCCGGAGGATGTAAGCATGGCCGCCACGCCGCCCTCCAAAGCACAGATTTTGGCTGCCACCGCGTCATTGGTGGGATTGGCAAGGCGGGTATAAAAATATCCGTTTTCCTCCAGATCAAAAAGCCGCCCCATCTGCTCGCTTGTCTCGTATTTAAATGTAGTGCTCTGATAAATGGGCAGCACCCGGGGCTCTCCGTTTTTCGGCTGCCAGCCGCCCTGAACACAGATCGTGCCCTGTGACTGATTCCGGTTCATATGATTTTCCTCCTTGTTAGCATATGCATTATAGCCGATTCACCTCGTGGCTTTTGTCTGAGGCGCTCTCGGCTATATCTCATAAGGGCTAGTCTATCACAAATGAACCGGTTTCTCAAGTAGAAATCCGGCGGCAGTCACGGTAAAAGCAAGCCAAGCTTTTGCAATCGGAGAGGTGCGCTTTGGATGAGGGGAGAACGGCAACTGGAAATGGCCGACATTCAAAAGCTTATATTTGCAGGCTTTTTGCATACCTGAATAGAGTCACATCTCTGGGTGCGGTCTTAACATATGTCTGTTCTTTATGCATAAAAGAAACAATTTCGTTTTGCTCATTTTGCCGAGCTTTTCTATGACTGTATCCAGGATTCTGTGGACAAATTCTTTTTTGCATCATTGTGCTCTTCCATACAGCATGCGCATAAACCTGTTTTTTCTGTACATAATGGTAAAGAGAAAATTGGCTCCATAACTGTATTGGCTCATGACTAATCAGCAGAGTGATCAGTCATGGAGTGAACGGTAACAGAAAATTCTTTCAGCCGGCATCGGCTACGGAGGGAAAAGCACAGGGAAAGGACGGCAAGCTATGAATCAGAAAGAGTGGGAGTATGTGGAGAACCAGGACAGAGACAGTGCTAATGGCAATAATGAGGCAAAAGAGAAGGAAAAGGAGCTGGAAAAGAGGGAAGATGAGAAGCTAGAGGAGTACGGACAGATGACCCTGGAGAATAACCGGGGAAAGAGAAAGATTCACCTGCTTTCCATTATCGGCGAGGTGGAAGGTCATGAGAATCTTTCGGGAAATGCCAAGGCCACCAAATACGACCATGTGCTTCCCAAGCTGGCTTCTCTGGAGGACGATGACAGTGTGGAGGGGCTTTTGGTGCTTTTAAACACATCCGGCGGGGATGTGGACGCAGGGCTGGCCATAGCGGAAATGATCGCCTCCCTGACCATGCCAACGGTGTCTTTGGTTTTGGGGGGAAGCCATTCCATCGGGGTTCCCCTGGCCGTGTCTGCCAATTATTCTTTTATCGTGCCCACCGGAACCATGATGATTCACCCGGTGCGCATGAGCGGCATGGTGATCGGAACCTCCCAGACCTATGAGTATTTTAATATGATTCAGGATCGGATATTGAGCTTTATCAGTACTCATTCCCGAATGGAATACGAACAGGTGAAGGCTCTGATGCACAACACGAAAATGCTGACAAGAGATCTGGGAACCGTGTTGGTGGGAGCACAGGCTGTGGAGGAAGGTCTGATCGATGAGGTGGGAGGAATACGGGAAGCCTTACAGAAGCTTTACGGGCTGATTGATGAGAAATGCGGGTGAGGCGTCATTGACTTTGCCTGGGTTTGGGATTATGATATCAGGCATAATGACTAATCTGAGGGACTACAGAAAAGTAAAAAGTCAAGGGAAGGCGGCAATAAAGAGGGAGAGGAATATGATTTACGGTGTGGTGATTTTGGCGGGAGGAAAAAGCCGCCGGATGGGAAGGGATAAGGCGGAGCTTACCTTAAACGGTGTTCGCTTTTTGGATAAGCTGGTCTGGGAATTAAGCGGATTTGAGGAATTGTGGATTTCCGTGGATGATGAGAGGCGGCATCCCGGGATTTATTATCCCATGGTCAGCGATGCCTTCGGAGACTGCGGCCCCTTAGGCGGTATCTGCTCTGCCCTTATGGTATGCCAGGCAGATGCTCTGGTGGTGGTTTCCTGTGACGTGCCGCTTTTTTCTGCAGGGTTGGCAAAAAAACTGTGCGATTGTCTGGAAGGGGGAGGGGACGCTGCAATCGCGGTGACAGAGGACGAAAGAGAGCATCCCTTATGCGGAGTCTACAAAAAGAGCTGTTTAGAGGTGTTTGAGACTTGCATCAAAAAACAGGATTACAAGATGAGAAACGCACTGAAAATGCTGGAGGTAAAGAAATATCATGCAGGAAGAGATTCCTGGCGGCTGAGAAATATCAATACGCCAAGAGAATGGGAAAAGCTGACAAAGAGAAGCTGCCTTGCGGTTTGCGGATGGAAAAATTCTGGAAAGACCACCCTGATAGAAAGGCTTATTCCTGTGTTAAAGGGGAGGGGGCTCGGTGTCGCGGTCGTAAAGCATGACGGACACAGCTATGAGGCGGACGTGCCGGGGACGGACAGCTACCGTTTTTTTCAGGCAGGAGCCGCCGCGTCCATGGTTTACGACAGGGAGAAATATTCCCTGACAGTCCGGCAGCAAAGGACGGAGGAGGAGGTCGTAGAGTTGGTGCCGGAGGGAGAGCTTGTGCTTTTGGAAGGATTCAAAAGGAGCCGGTATCCAAAGCTTGAGATCATTCGCAGAGAGTCGGGGGAGATGCCGATTCCGGATATGGCAGGAAGGCTGGCCTATGTCAGTGATTTGGAAATTAGGGAAGAGCTTCCAGTATTCCGGCCTGATGATATTGAAAAAATTGCGGAGTTTATAGCGGAGAAATATGAGAGGGGAGAGCTTTTGTAAAGGGCGTGGATGTTACCCTCAAAATACATAAAATTAAAAAACATATTGTAAAATCGGCGATAAAATTTTACAATATAGATATTAAATACAGCTTCAATCAATTTCTTGAGCAAAAGTATCTAAAGAGAAATCCATGATACTGCGCCGAAGGGATCTTCCCTTCCGGGGTCTGGCCGGAAACGGCCCGGCCTTCCTGTCGTTTGCAGATTTAATGTGATAAAGGGGAATCTGCACAACCGTGAAAAAAGAAATGCTGGACCAGAGCGCACAGTCACTTTTTTCAGGGTGAAGTGCGCTCTTTTTTTGGACAGACCCTTTTATGGGATCTGCTGTCAAAGCGGCGAAAAGCCGCGTGACGGGGAGGAGGGAGGAGAAGTCACTCCATGTTGGGGGTGACAGGAAATCCGGGAGTGGCCGAAAAAAGGCAGATTATGGTGCAGTGATTTTCAAAAAAGGAGGCAGAAAAATGAAACAGATAAAAACCGAGGATGGAGTGGGACAAGTGCTGTGCCATGACATTACACAGATTATAAAGGGGGTGACAAAGGGTCCGCTGTTTCGGAAGGGCCATGTGATCACTAGGGAGGATATTCCGGTGCTATTGAATCTGGGAAAGGATCATGTTTACATCTGGGAAAAGGATGAGACCATGCTTCATGAAAATGAAGCGGCGCAGATTCTTTGCCAAATTTGCATGGGGAGAAATATGCATGCCTCTAAGCCGAAGGAAGGCAAGATCGAGCTGATTGCAGACTGTGACGGCCTTTTGAAGGTCAACACAGAGCTTTTAAGGAAGATTAATGGTCTTGGGAGGATGATGATTGCATCCCGCCACGGCAATTTTCCGGTTAAAAAGGGGGACGTGCTGGCGGGGACCAGGATCATTCCTCTGGTTATCGAAAAGGAGAAAATGGAGCAGGCAAAAAAGGCGGCCGGAGGGGAGACTGCTCTGGATTTGAAGCCTTTTGTACATAAAAAAGCAGGGATTGTCACCACGGGAAATGAGGTCTATCATGGAAGGATTAAAGATACCTTCACCCCGGTGGTGATGGAAAAGCTGGCGGAATACGATGTGGATATTCTGGATTGTAAGGTGTGTGACGACAGCCATGAGAAAATTACGGCTGCCGCTCAGGAGCTGGCAGATAGGGGGGCTCAGCTGATTCTCTGTACGGGCGGGATGAGTGTGGATCCCGATGACAGAACGCCTCTCGCCATCAAAAATACCGGGGCAAGGGTTGTTTCCTACGGGGCTCCGGTGCTGCCGGGAGCCATGTTTATGCTGGCTTATTTAGAGGATATTCCTATTATCGGTCTGCCGGGTTGTGTCATGTATGCAAAGCGCACCATCTTTGATCTTGTGCTGCCAAGAATCATGGCAGATGATGAGGTGACGGCAGAGGAGCTGGCAGAGTTAGGAGAGGGCGGGCTGTGTCTTAATTGCCCCTCATGCACTTTTCCTCAGTGCGGATTTGGGCGCTGAGAAAGCCAAAGAAGCAATGGGGTTGTTTTGGCGGCCCGGGGGGACAGCTATATGGAAGGAGACGAAAAATATGGAATTTACCCATTTTGATTCCCGAGGAAATGCGGTTATGGTAGAGGTGGGAGACAAGAAGGAAACCAGGCGGGAGGCAGAGGCCTGCGGAAGGATTTTTATGAGCCAGCAATGTTTTTATAAGGTGAAGGAGGGAGCCGTGGAGAAGGGAGATGTGCTGGCAGTGGCCAGAATCGCCGGGATTATGGGGGCAAAGAAAACCTCCGATCTGATTCCCCTGTGCCACAGCTTAAATCTGACCGGTGTGGAGCTTACCTTTGAGACGGAAGAAGAATCCGGCAGCATCCGGGCTGTCTGCAGGGTGAGGACCACCGGCAGGACGGGAGTGGAGATGGAAGCCTTAACGGGAGTTCAGGTGGCGCTTCTGACCATCTATGACATGTGCAAGGCCATAGACAAATCCATGGTTATGGGCGATATACACCTGTGCCGGAAAACCGGCGGAAAAAGCGGAGAGTTTATTTATACAAAGTGATGAGGAGAAGCACCATGAAGGATAGATTTGGCAGGGAGATTGACTATCTGAGGATCTCCATTACGGACCGCTGCAACCTTCGCTGCCGGTACTGCATTCCGGACGGCGTAAAACTGGTTCCCATGGGTGAGCTTCTGACCTATGAGGAGATTGAAGAGGTGTGCCGGGTGGGGGCAGAGCTTGGAATTTCAAAGATTAAGGTGACTGGCGGAGAGCCTCTGGCGCGGAAAGGGGCGGCAAAGCTTATCAGAATGTTAAAAAGGATTCCGGGAATCTCATCTGTGACCATGACCACCAATGGAGTGTTGCTGGCCCAATATCTGGACGAGTTAAAGGCAAACGGGCTTAACGGAGTCAATATCAGTCTGGATACTCTTGACAGGGACCGGTACCAAGAGATTACCGGGCAGGACCGGCTTTTGCAGGTCATGGAGGCAGTGGAGCTGGCCCTTAAGAGCGGGATCCGGGTGAAGCTCAACGCGGTTCTTTGGGGAGAGGTCAGGGATTCGGACTGGCAGGGGCTTTTGGAGCTAGCCAGAACAAGGCCTCTGGATGTGCGGTTTATTGAGCTTATGCCGATCGGGGCAGGGGCCGGTATGGACGGATATTCCAACGAGCTTTTACTTGGAAAAATCAGTGAGCGCTACGGTATGGCCGAAAGGGATGAGAGGGAACACGGAAACGGGCCGGCAGTGTATTACCGGCTTTCCGGTTTTGCAGGCAGCATCGGGTTTATCAGCCCCATTCACGGAAACTTCTGCCATGGCTGCAACCGGCTTCGCATGAGCGCTAAGGGAGAATTGAAGCCGTGTCTGTGCTATGAGGACACGATTCCTTTAAAGGGTCTTTTGCGGCAGAAAAATCAGGAGGGTGTGAGAGCCGCGCTGGTTCAGGCAATCATGGGAAAGCCGGATGCTCACTGTTTTGAAAGTCCGAAAAAGGTCACAGAAAAGAAAAATATGATAGGAATCGGGGGATAAAGAGATGGCAAAGATTGAAGCAATCTGTATCAGTGAGCAAAAAGGCACAAAAAAAACAGCCACGGAGAGTGCAAGCCTTGAGAAAGAATGGGGAATCCGGGGGGATGCCCACGGAGGCACCTGGCACAGACAGGTGAGTCTTTTGTCTCTGGAAAGGATTGAGGAGTTTCGGGCAAGGGGAGTTCAGGTGGACTTTGGAGCTTTTGGGGAGAATCTGGTGGTTTCCGGCCTGGACTTAAGGAAGCTTCCCGTGGGAACCCTTCTGCGGGCCGGCACGGCGCTTTTGGAGGTGACCCAGATCGGCAAGGAATGTCATTCCCACTGTGCCATCTACCACGCGGTGGGAGACTGTATTATGCCCAGAGAGGGTATCTTTGCCCGGGTGCTAGAGGGCGGAGAGATTCATGTGGGCGAGCCGGTGAAGGTGGAAGCGAGAAAGGGGATTTTTCCCTGGCAGGCGGCGGTGATTACCTTATCCGACAAGGGCGCCGCAGGAGAGCGGGAGGATAAAAGCGGCCCGGTTATTGCGGAGAGACTTAGAAAAAACGGCTATCAGGTGGTGGAGAAAATCCTGATGGCAGACGATAGAAAAGCCCTGGAAAGAACCTTGATACGCTTGGCAGATCAGAGGCAGCCAGATCTGATCCTGACAACGGGAGGCACCGGCTTTTCGCCGAGAGACGTGACGCCGGAGGCCACCATGGCCGTGGCAGAGCGGGAGGCACCGGGAATCGCAGAGGCTATCCGAACAGCCAGCTTAAGGATCACCCCTCACGCTATGTTCAGCCGGGCCGTGGCGGTGATCCGGGGGAGAACGCTGATCATCAACCTTCCCGGAAGCCCGAAGGCATGCAATGAGGCCATGGACGTATTTCTGGACGCCCTTCCTCACGCCCTGGGGCTTTTGCGGGATCAGATTAAGGATTGTGCTGACTTTTTTGGAAATATCAAATCCTATAATTGCTAAAAATTTGTCATAAAAAGGCTCTGCTTGTGCCATATTTTTACTGTTATTTGTATATGGTCTATAAGTGGCTGCATAACTCCGTTTTTCTTTTCTTTTGGTGAAAAGGACTTCAAAACAAGCGGAGTTAAGCTACTAAAAGAAGTTTCTAAAATATGCTGCCGTTACGAGCTAAAAGGCAGTGAGGCGAAAGAATATAAGGAACTCAAACTTCGCACTTGCATAAGTGCCTATGCACCTTGAAAATTCAATAAAA
>CAJUHR010000023.1 GCA_910586255.1 uncultured Lachnospiraceae bacterium
TGGAAGCAGGAAATATGTATGAGATGTACGGTGTCGCCGCAGGCGTTATCGGCGGAATCTCCCCCTTGGGAGGAACCGGACTTTTACTGGGAACCTTCGCCGGCGCCGCCGTCTGGCAGACACTGGAAAACGGGCTGAACATGATTGGCGCCCAGGTGGGAATCCAGCGGTTAGTAATCGGCATTATCGTGGTGTTCTCCGTGCTTTTGGATGTGGTGGTTCGGTCCGGAAATTTCGGAAAGAAATCCAGCTGAGAAAGCAATGCTGTACCGGTAATTCGAGTGATATTTAACCGGTCCCGAGACAACCGGTTATCTATAAAACCTATTAAAAAGGAGGATGTTTTATGAAGAAAAGGTTACTTGCCATGTTAAGCTGCGCGGTACTTCTGGCAGCGTCTGTCACAGGGTGCAGCAGCTCCAAGCCGGCAGAGTCAGCGGCGGCTCCCGCGGGAAGCGAGGCAGCTACCGAGGCGGCCACTCAGACAGCCGAAAAGCCGGCGGAAGGGGATGTGAAGATCGCCCTGATTACCATGGATTCCATTGACCAGCACTGGGTTACCTTAAATGAAGGCGCCCAGAAGGCAGCGTCCGAGCTGGGAGTGACGGTTACCTTCATGTCGCCCAACACCAAGGATGACGCCCAGCAGATCGAGTGTGTCAACAATGCGGTAGCCGGAGGCTACAAGGCCATTATCGTGGCGGCCAACGGCCCGGATGCCATTTCCTCAGCCCTTAAGGAGGCAGCCTCCTCCGGCGTGAAGATCGTCTATGTGGATTCCCCGGCAAACGTGGACGCGGAGGCAACCTTCTCCACGGACAATGAGGCGGCAGGAAAGACCGCCGGCCAGGAGATGATCAAGGCTTTGGAGGCGGCAGGCGTCACCTCCGGAAAGATCGGAATTGTCAATGTAAACGCGGCCACCGACTCCACCGTAAAGAGAGAGGCCGGCTTCCGCTCGGCATTTGAGGGCAAGGGCTATGAGCTGATGGAGACTCAGTACGGCGAGGGCGATGCAGCCAAATCTCAGACCATCGCGGAGAACTATATCACTCAGGGCGTTGTGGGTATCTTCGGATGCAACGAAGGGTCCACCACCGGAACCGGAAACGCCATCAAGGCTTCCGGCAATGGGAACATTGTGGGTGTGGGCTTTGATAAGTCGGATGCCATCTTAAACCTGATTGAGGATGGATATCTTCTGTGCACCATGGCCCAGAACCCGGATGTGATGGGTGAGGAAGGCGTGAAGGCAGCCGTTGCCGCGTTAAATGGCGAGTCTCTCGGCGGTAAGGTTACAGATACAGGCGTTTCTGCCATCAAGGCAGGCGGCAGTGCAGCTCCCGCGGCAGCTTCTGCCGGCGAGGCCGTAAAGGCAAGCCAGGAGTGGAAGATTGCCCTGATCACCATGGATTCCATTGACCAGCACTGGGTTACCTTAAATGAGGGAGCGCAGGAGATGGCAAAGGAGCTGGGTGTATCCGTTACCTTCATGTCGCCCAACACCAAGGATGACGCCCAGCAGATCGAGTGTGTCAACAATGCGGTAGCCGGAGGCTACAAGGCCATTATCGTGGCGGCCAACGGCCCGGATGCCATTTCCTCAGCCCTTAAGGAGGCAGCCTCCTCCGGCGTGAAGATCGTCTATGTGGATTCCCCGGCAAACGTGGACGCGGAGGCAACCTTCTCCACGGACAATGAGGCGGCAGGAAAGACCGCCGGCCAGGAGATGATCAAGGCTTTGGAGGCGGCAGGCGTCACCTCCGGAAAGATCGGAATTGTCAATGTAAACGCGGCCACCGACTCCACCGTAAAGAGAGAGGCCGGCTTCCGCTCGGCATTTGAGGGCAAGGGCTATGAGCTGATGGAGACTCAGTACGGCGAGGGCGATGCAGCCAAATCTCAGACCATCGCGGAGAACTATATCACTCAGGGCGTTGTGGGTATCTTCGGATGCAATGAAGGGTCCACCACCGGAACCGGAAACGCCATCAAGGCTTCCGGCAACGCTGGTATCGTGGGCGTGGGTTTTGACAAATCGGATGCCATTATGAATCTGATCAATGACGGACATCTTCTGTGCACCATGGCCCAGAACCCGGATGTGATGGGTAAGGAGGGCGTGAAGGCTGCTGTCAAGGCTCTGGAAGGGGAGTCCCTGGGCGGAGCTGTGCAAGATACGGGAGTTTCTGTTCTGACTAAGTAAAAGGATGCAGGGAATATAACAGGCAAACAAAGCCCCCGCAGACACACGGAGTGTGTCTGCGGGGGCTTTGTTTGCCTGTGACGGGGGAATTAGAGAGGCGTTTTTTAAACCCATACAGTAAATTTTTCTTGCAGCTCACATGAGCTCATGCTATAATATTTTCAAAGCAATGATTTCTGCGGTTGGCCCGTAAGGGGCCACAAGACCGATTTTGCAGCAATGCTGTGTCAGTGAGAGTTCTTATCCTTCTATGTGAAATCCTGCTTTAAAATTCACCAGAAAAATGAAAAGCAGGAGGGAACCGATGCTAACACGAGAGCAAAATATATTTGCAGGGTGAATGAGTACGTATCAAGAAACGAAAGCCTTGAATGGGGAGTATTGCGCAAAGGAACGGTTGGAGTTGGCGATTATATACCAACGATTCCGGTTGAAGAAGATGTTTTGGAAGAGATTGACCGCATAAATAAAATAAGCCAATCTGTTGACAGGGCATTAGAATATTTTGCATATGTTTGCAAACAACAATTACTTTGGGATGGAAGCAAACGAACTTCCACTATGATTGCCAGTAAAATTTTGATACAAAACGGAGAGGGCATATTGACTATCGGAAAAAATAATGCGGAAGAATTTAATATAACTTTAAATAATCGGTATTTAAAAAATAAGGTGCAGCCATTAAAAGACTGCTTGAAGAAATGTATCAGAATCCTGGAAATTTAGCTCACATATCAAAAGACATCTTTTTTAAAAAATGTAAATGACATATTGAAATCTATTCTCGGAAACGGTATAATCGAGAGGTTACAGAAGAAAAGCTTGTAAAGAAAAAGTAAGAGGAAAGGAAACTTATCCTATGGAGAAAATAACTAGCTTTACCATCAACCATTTAGAGCTTCTTCCCGGTGTGTATGTGTCCCGGAAGGATAAGGCAGGGGACGCGGTTATCACCACCTTTGACATCCGGATGACCCGGCCCAATTTTGAACCGGTGATGAATACGGCGGAGGTTCACACCATTGAGCATTTGGGGGCCACCTATCTGCGCAATCACGAGGAATTTTCAGAGAAGGTTCTGTACTTTGGCCCCATGGGCTGCCGGACAGGCTTTTATCTTTTGCTGGCGGGAGATTATGAGTCAAGGGATATTGTTTCGCTGATGGTGGAAATGTTTACCTTTATCCGGAGCTTTGAGGGGGAGGTGCCGGGGGCGGCCGCCAGGGACTGCGGCAATTATCTGGACATGAACCTGCCCATGGCAAAGTATCTGGCAGACCGTTTTTTAAAAGAGACTTTGCTGGTGATTGACGAGAAGCGCCTGAACTATCCCGAGGGGTAAGGAGGAGAGCCTGTATGCACGATGATGTTTACCAGATGTATCTGGAGGAGGTGAAGCGGATTCCTGCCTGCACAAGAAAGGAGGAGCGCTTGCTTCTGGACCAGATTCGCAATGGCAATGCATCCGCCAGAGAACGGCTATTGGAGGGCATGCTTCATTTTGTGCTGGAGCTGTCGGGAAGATACAAAAATCGCGGACTTCCCATGGGAGATCTGGTTCAGGAGGCCAATATGGCTTTGCTTCTGGCTTTGGAGCAATATGAGAAGGGAGAGTTTCGCCGGCAGGTTGAAGATTTGGCCGTATCAAGGATTGAGGAGGCTTTAGAGCAGCAGAGCCAGGAAAAGCAAGCCGCTGAGGAGGTGGCAGCCCGGGTCAATGTGCTAAAGGATATCTCTCAGATGATGGCCGAGGAGTTAGGCCGGGAGGCCACGGTGGAGGAGCTGGCTGCCAAGATGAAGATGACTGTAGAGGATATCAAGGATATCATGAAGGTAACCTTGGATGCCATGAGTGTCAGCCCTGAGGTGAGAATGTAGGGAAGGATGGGGGCATCGGGAAACCGAAGCAAAAAGGTCTGAGCGGGAATGAACCAGACAAAGGAGGAAAGACAGTGGAATTTCGATATCAGTTTGGCTTTATCGGTGCTGGCAATATGGGATTTGCCATTATGAAAGGTCTTTTAAAGACCTTTTCACCGGAAAATATCACCTTTTATGAGAAGGATCCGGAGAGGGCGGGGGATGTGGCAGCGTCTACGGCAGTTGTAGCAGCGGACAGCGCACTGGCCTGTGCATCTTCTTCCCAATATGTGATTCTGGCGGTGAAGCCTCAGCAGCTGGGCAAGGTGGCGGAGGCGATCGGTCGGAGGATCACGAAGGAACAGATCCTTATATCCATTGCCCCCGGTGTTTCGGTAGCTGACCTGAAGGGATTTTTCGGGGAGGATACCCGGGTGGTCCGGGCCATGCCCAATACACCGGCGCTGGTGGGGGAGGGGGTCAGCGGCGTCTGCTATGACGAGGCTTCTTTCTCCAAGGAGGAGCAGGCCACGATCCGCTGCTTTTTTGAATCCTTTGGGCGGATGGTGCTGGTGGAGGAGAAGCTGATCAATGCAGTGGTCTGTGTCAGCGGCAGTTCCCCTGCCTATGTTTATATGTTTATGGAAGCTTTGGCGGACAGCGGGGTGAAATACGGTTTGCCCAGAAATGTGGCCTATGATCTGGCTGCTCAGGCAGTTTTGGGAAGCGCGAAGATGCTTTTGGAGACCGGGGCACATCCCGGAAAGTTAAAGGATCAGGTGTGCTCTCCCGGGGGGACCACTATTGCAGCGGTGGCTGCCTTGGAGGAGCACGGTCTGCGAAACGCGGTGATGAAGGCCTGCGATGCCTGTTATGCCAAATGTGAGAATATCCGGTAGAAGGGTCTGTAAGGCAGGACGGCCTGGGCCGGCCGAAGTAAGGGGGTTCTTTGCAGGTGCCCCTGCAAGAGAAAGAAGGGAACAAACGTCATGGACAAGACAGAAGGAAAGCAGCAGGAGCAAAATGTGGTGGAGCCGGTTCAACGGCTGGATCGTCAGCTTAAGTATACGGGGACGATTTTAAAAATCTATCAGGACACAGTGGTGGCCAATGGCCATGAGGCACAGTGGGATTTTATTCACCATGACGGGGCGGCGGCAGTGATACCGGTGACCGATGAGGGTAAGATTCTGATGGTGCGCCAGTACCGCAATGCTCTGAATCGGGAGACCCTGGAGATTCCGGCGGGAAAGGTGGACGACCCCGATGAGCCCCGAATCCAGTGTGCATACCGGGAGCTGGAGGAGGAGACCGGATATCGCTGTGATAAGCTGGAATTTTTGATGCGGATGAACACCACAGTGGCATTCTGCGATGAGGCCATTGATATTTTTGTAGCCAGAAATCTGATTCCCTCCCATCAGCATCTGGATGAGGATGAGGTGGTGTATGTGGAGGAGTGGGATCTAAAGGATCTGGAGGAGATGATCTATGCCGGAAAGCTGACAGACGCCAAGACGACTGCGGCGATTCTGGCCTATGCCCGGAAATATTCATAAGAAGGCCTGGCCCTGCGTACATTGATAAAAAAACGGTGGACCAGGTATGAGAAGAAACCAGGGGATTTATCTGCTGTTCTGGATCAGTGTGGGGCTGACCCTTATCACCATTGGGGCCAATCGGGTATTTGCTTCCGGGCTGGTAGATTATCGGGTATTATATCAGTATGTGCTGGAGGGGTGGCAGAGTACGGCCGCTGGAGACTGGAAGTGTGTGGCACGTATTTTACTGACGCGCATTTTTCAGACAGCAGCGGTGGAAGCTCTGTGCCGGAGCCGTTTTCACCGGGTGGCGGTTCCGATGCTTTTAGTATGGGCCGGATGTGTTGCCGGTCTGTCTTTGGTTTTGATGACCTGGTATCGGGGAGTTTTCGGACTGATTGTTTTTCTTGTGTCCGTCTTTCCTCATCAGCTTTTTTATGGAACGGCCTGGGGAATTCTGCTTTTTAAATGTCTGTCCGGGTATGAGACCCGCAGACACCGTTTCTGGGGAGCAGTGATCGCGCTTCTGCTCTTTGGAATTTTGCTGGAGATTCATGTAAACGCCAGGCTTCTTTCTTTATTGTATTAAAGGATATAAATGTCATGAGGATTGCGGGAGCACAAAGTGCGGAGCAATCCGGTATCAGAGGGGTCAAAAGACCTTTTGACCCCAACATCATGTCATTAAAGATTGGGAATGAATACAGGGATATAGAATGGGAAAATGGTAAATCTAAAAAGAACGGAGGACTTATGGCATGCAGGAGGAGATTGACGCTTTTGCAGGCTACCTGGAAAATGTCAGGAAGGCATCGCGCAACACAGTGCTTTCCTATCGGCGGGATCTGACCCAGATGGCTTCTTATCTGGAACAACAGGGGATTGCCGAGATATCAAAGGTGACCCAGACGAGTCTGAATTCCTACATACTATATTTGGAAGGACAAGGGAAGGCAACCACCACCATATCCCGGGTGATTGCGTCAGTTAAAGGATTTTTTCACTATGAGATTGGTGAAGGGAAGATTGGAAAGGACCCTTCCGAGATTTTAAAAACACCGAAGGTTGAAAAAAAGCCACCGGCGATTCTCTCTGTGGAGGAGGTGGAGGCGCTTTTGCGTCAGCCGGATGGGGATACACCCAAGGAGCTGAGAGATAAGGCGATGTTAGAGCTTCTTTACGCTACTGGAATCCGGGTGTCAGAGCTGATTGCCCTGCAGCTTTCGGATGTGAATCTGCAGGTGGGATTTATCGTCTGCAGAGACGGACTAAAAGAGCGGGTGATTCCCTTTGGAAAAACTGTCTGTGCTGCCATGAAGAATTATCTGGAACATTCCAGAGAATATCTCTTAAAGGGCGGGGAATCATCGTTTTTGTTTACCAACTGTAACGGACGTCCCCTTTCCCGTCAGGGCTTTTGGAAAATTCTCAAATACTATGGGGACAAGGCGGGGATTGTCTCTGATATAACGCCTCATACTCTGCGCCATTCCTTTGCGGTTCATCTGATTCGGAACGGCGCGGATCTTCAGGCAGTAAAAAACATGCTGGGACATGCGGATCTTGCCACTACCCAGGTGTATATGCATTATATGAAGCAGGATGCCATGCGTCTGGCTTATTCCGGAAAGTAAAGAATATAGAACAGGGAAAGGAATCCGTAAGAATACATGGGAAAGTCACTATACATTGCCGAGAAGCCCAGCGTGGCCCAGCAGTTTGCAGCGGCACTGAAAATATCGGGCCGCAGGGCGGATGGCTATATAGAATCGGATGCGGCGATTGTGACCTGGTGCGTAGGTCATCTGGTCACCATGAGCTATCCGGAGGCCTATGACCCTGTTTATAAACGATGGAGTCTCCAGACCTTGCCCTTTTTGCCAAAGGAGTTTAAATATCAGGTGATAGAGGGAGTGTCCAAGCAGTTTCAGATTGTAAAAGGGCTTCTTACCCGGCTGGATGTGGATGTGATCTATATCTGCACCGACTCCGGGCGGGAGGGAGAATACATCTACCGCCTGGTGGATGAGATGGCAGGTGTAAAGGGAAAGGCCCGCAAGCGGGTATGGATTGATTCCCAGACGGAGGAGGAGATCCTGCGGGGAATTAAAAACGCGAGGGATTGGTCAGTCTATGACAATCTGGCGTCCTCCGCCTATCTGAGGGCCAAGGAGGATTACCTGATGGGAATCAATTTTTCCCGCCTCCTTACCTTAAAATACGGACCAATCATCTCCGGGTATATGAAAACCGAGCGGACAGTGCTTTCCGTAGGCCGGGTGATGACCTGCGTGCTGGGGATGGTGGTCCGGCGGGAGCGGGAGATCCGGGATTTCGTCAAGACACCTTTTTACAGGGTTATTGGCAGCTTTGAGCTAAACGGCATGTATTTTGACGGAGAGTGGAAAAGCGCGGAGGGTTCCCGGTATTTTCAATCCCCGTTTCTGTATAAGGAAAATGGCTTTAAGGAGAAAAAGCATGCAGAGGAGCTGATCTGCACTCTTTTGAAAAACAAGCCTCTCACGGCGGTGGTATGTAAACTGGAAAAAAAGAAGGAGACCAAGAATCCGCCCCTGCTCTACAATCTGGCGGAGCTTCAAAATGACTGCTCTAAGATGTTTAAAATCAGCCCGGACGAGACTCTTCGGATTGTCCAGGAGCTGTATGAGAAAAAGCTGGTCACCTATCCCCGAACCGATGCCCGGGTGCTGTCCACAGCAGTGGCCAAGGAAATTTATAAAAATATAGGAGGCCTTAAGAGCTTTCCGCCTGCAGGGCAGTTTGCGGCGGAGATTCTGACTAAGGAAAGATTTAAGGGAATTGCAAAAAGCCGGTATGTCAATGACAAGCAGATCACGGACCACTATGCCATCATACCTACGGGCCAGGGTCTTGGCGTGCTGAGCCGGGTAGCGCCCTTGGGGGGAAAGGTCTATGAGCTGATTGTCAGACGGTTTTTGAGTATTTTCTATCCGGCTGCCGTCTATCAGAGATATAGTCTCGAACTGGAAGCGGACCGGGAGCACTTTTTTGCAGGCTTTCGGGTGTTGAAGGAGCAGGGCTATTTGAAGGTGGCCGATGTGTCCCGGTTTAAGAAAAAGACGTCCGATGCGGGGAAAAATTTGCCGGAGGCCAGAGAGTCGGGCAGAAATGGAAAGGACGGGTCAGACAAGGATGAGGGAGAGAAGGGGGATTCGGAACTGAATCGGAAGAATCAGGAGAACCCGGCCTTTATTGCTATGTTAGACACTTTGAGAAAGGGAGCGAAGCTTCCTGTCGCCGGCCTGTCCGTCAAAGAGGGAGAGACTTCTCCTCCCAAGCGGTATTCCTCCGGCTCCATGATTCTTGCTATGGAAAACGCCGGCCAGCTGATAGAGGACGAGGAGCTGCGGGCTCAGATTAAGGGCAGCGGTATTGGAACCAGCGCCACCCGGGCAGAGATATTGAAAAAGCTGGTGAATATTCAGTATCTGTCCTTAAACGGCAAGACCCAGATCATCACTCCTACGCTTTTGGGAGAACTGGTTTTTGATGTGGTGAATGCCTCCATCCGTCAGCTTTTGAATCCGGAGCTGACTGCCAGCTGGGAGAAGGGACTGACTTATGTGGCTGAGGGTACCATCACGCCGGAGGAGTACATGGAAAAGCTGGAGCGCTTTGTGTCTGGTCGCACCTACGGAGTCCTGAAGCTGAACAATCAGTATAAGCTTCGGGAATATTTTGCAAAGACAGGGAAGAATTATGAGAGAAAGCCTGACCAGAGGAAAAACCAGTCAGGCAGCGGAGCCGCCAGAGTGGCCAGTGCTCCGGGCAAGAAGGAGGTTTGATTATGAAGAAAAGTGATATGAAGATCTGTGAGCTTTACAGCTTAGAGCACACCATGGCTAAGCCTTTGCTGGAGGAATACGAGTATCCATGGGAGGTGCTTCCCCGCATCGGAGAGTTTATAAGAAAGTTAGGAGAATCTCTTCCCAAAACTGAGTACGACAATCCCATGGAGGGTATCTGGATCCACAAAACGGCCAAGGTTGCTCCTACGGCCGGCATTATAGCGCCGGTGATCATAGGTCCGGCAGCTGAGATCCGCCACTGTGCATTTATCCGGGGCAAGGCCATCATTGGGGCAGGTGCTGTGGTGGGCAATTCCACAGAGCTTAAGAATGTGATTTTGTTTGACAATGTACAGGTGCCTCACTACAATTATGTGGGGGATTCGGTTTTGGGATACAAGGCTCACATGGGGGCCGGCTCCATCACCTCCAATGTAAAATCAGACAAAAAGCTGGTGAAGGTTCATGGGGAAGACGGGGACATTGAGACAGGAATGAAGAAATTCGGCGCTATGATCGGTGATGAGGTGGAGGTGGGCTGCGGCTCTGTATTAAATCCCGGAACTGTGATCGGAAAGAACACCAACATCTATCCGCTTTCCAGCGTCCGCAGGTGTGTGGATGCTTATTCCATCTACAAAAACCAGGGCGAGATTGCCGTAAAGGAGGAGTAAACGAAAGAACCGTCCAGAAACAGAATCCTTCTGAAACGGGAATATGCTAAGGCAAAACGAACCAAGAGGGAATAGAAAAAGGGCTGTCGCAAAATGATGCTTATTATAGCAGCTGATTTGCGTCAGTCCTTTTGTGTCTATATGTTGCGGGGGGGGGTGCCTGACGGCACACCTTTTTAACGGGTGCCGAAAATTCGGTCTCCGGCATCGCCTAGGCCGGGACAGATATAGGCATTTTCATTGAGACAGCGGTCCAGATGACCAATGTAGAGCTGGATATCGGGATGAGCGTCCCGGAGACGCTTCACACCTTCCGGGGCAGCGATAATGGACATAAATTTAATGTTTCGGCCTCCATGCTCTTTGATAAAATCCACGGCGGCCACAGCGGAACCACCAGTGGCCAGCATGGGATCGGTGACCACGATGGTTCTCAACTCAATGGGGGTGGGGAGCTTACAGTAGTATTCATGGGGCTCATGGGTAGTCTCATCCCGATACAGGCCGATATGGCCAACCTTGGCGCTGGGAACCAGGGCAAGGATGCCGTTTACCATACCCAGGCCGGCCCGAAGAATGGGAACCACAGCCAGCTTTTTGCCGGAGATCATGGGGGTCATGCAGGTTTCAATGGGAGTCTCCACCTGGACGTCCTCCACAGGAAGATCCCGCAGGGCCTCATATCCCATTAGCATGGCAATCTCCTCGATCAGAGAACGAAATTCATTAGTACCTGTTTTTTTGTCTCGAAGGATAGAGATTTTGTGCTGGATCAGCGGGTGATTGATGATGGTTACATTTTCCATAAGTGTTATCCTTTCTCGTATTTTATATTCTGCTTCTATTATACATGCCCAATCAAGGCTTGTCATCCCTCAATCGCAACCTTCTACTTATTGTCCGGAGCAAACATCACAATTGCATAATCTCCCAGCTCATGAGGCACCGGTATGGAGAAGTAGATCACGCCCTGGTGCTCATAGCTGAATACCTTTGGAAAATCTCCCTCAAAAGGAAAATCCGCATTGGAAAACATCTCGGTGTAGTCCTCTAAGCTGATATCGTTCTTTACATCTGTCAGACCGGCCTTTTTTTCGCTGCTGACATTGTAAAAGGTGCAGTCGCCAGACAGCACATAGCCTGCCATGGTGTAGGGATCGGCGAAATGGTCAAAGCCGATATCTGACACATTGGGCACATCAATGGTATTGCTGTACATGATGTTCACAGGTGCGGCATCGTCTTTTTTGGCCAGTGTGCCGGTGTAAAGGACCGTGATCCGGTTGCGGTCGGCAGAGAGGACCTTGCAGGATACATTGAGGGAATCCTCCGTGTCATCGATTTGCCAGGCATCCAGCACGGAGAGAGCGTTTTTCTTTAAGAGAGCGTCAATAGCTGAGGATTTTTGTGTATCCTCCATGTTGACCAGAGAGGGATAGCTGATGGAAACCTTGCCGGAGGAGTAGGTGTTTGATTTGGTGGTCATCTTTTTGTTGGTGACCTTGGAAGACTCCTGGGTTGCGGAGGCAGCCTCCGCTGTCTCCCGGGAGCTGGTCTCCGGCTCCGAATCCCGGGTGGGGGCCGCAGAAGAGGCCATGGTCTCGGCAGAGGTGGTGTGTGTGCTGCTTAAGTCAATCTTTTCCGGGGATTTCTTACAGCCGGCAGTCAAAATAACCGCTGTCAGGGCCACGGCGTACAGAGCGGCAGCTTTATGGAAACGTATAGCTTTGTCAGAATTTATCATCGGTGATTCCTCCTCATATCTGTTTGTGATTACTGTTATTATAAATGATATGGAAGAAAATAGGTATTAAAAAAATCTTACTTTTTCAAATATCCCGAAAACCGGCGCGAAAAAAAAAGACAGGGTAAGATGGTTATCTGTCCCCTGTTTATAAGTGCCTTCTGGTTCGGGCAAAAACATAGTCTGCATAGGTGATCTGCATCTGCTTGCGGCGGGAGCGGCTGATGGGAATTTTCAAATTGCCTTTTAAGAAAACCGTGTCCGAATCGACCGCTGTGGCCTTTTCCAGATTTACCACGTAACCGCGGCAGCAGACGGGAAATTGAAGCATCAAAAACCGCTCTCTGGTCTCGTCCATAGCGTCAAGCTGGTCCAGAAAGCTTTCAAGAGTCATATAGGAACGGCACATTGCCTGTCCGTCCAGATAGATCTCAAGAAAATGTCCTGCCGAGCGCACATAGAGGATATCATCCAAAAGAATACGCCGGGATATACGGTTTTCCTTCACTTCTATGTACCGCTGAGCATGAAAGCGGAGAATAATCCGCGTCATGACGGAATCTACCTGCTGGGAAAGGATCGGCTTTACAAGATAATCCATGGCCTGTACCCGGTAGCCCTCTAAAGCGTAGCTCTCCTCGGAAGTGACGAAGATAATGGCGCACCAGGAGGAAGAATTACGAATCTGATAGGCAATATCCATTCCGGAAATGCCTTCCATCCAGATGTCTAAAAATACGGCAAAATAACGGCTCGGCGTGAAGCTCTGCAAAAAATCATATCCGTTAGAAAAAGTTTGTATCTGGCAGGCAATCTGCTTGGATTCCAGAAATTGATGGATTATCCGGGAGAGCAGACCACAGTCATACTCTAGGTCGTCTACAATCGCTATTTCCATACCATACATCCTCCCTTTTTTAATAATACCACAAAGCTGACAGTTTATACATTACCATTCATGCGAAAAAAAGACAGTTGGTGAAGGGTCTATTGCCAACAGGATTTATAAAATGGTATCTTAGTGCTATATAGGGATTTTGTGTTTTAAGTCTCTCCCTGTCGAATTTTGGAGAAAGAAGGTCGGGCTATGAAGGAGCTTAATGTACCAGCCAGTATGGATTTCTGGAAACCGGTTTACGACTGGCTTTCTGCGGTTATTCTTCCCTGGGGCTGCAAGGAGCAGACCATGAGACAGATCGGCATTGCAGTGGAGGAGCTCTTTACAAATATAGCCAGTTATGCATATGAGAGGGACGGAAAGCGGGAGACAGAGGGGAATGAGGAGACAGGAGGACTAAGAGAGCTTCCTTCCTCAAAGAGACGGATTCTGGTGGAGGCGCAGGTGGGCGGCAGTCCGCCAAAGGTCTCGGTAAGGCTTACGGACTGGGGCGCGCCCTTTGACCCTTTTCAGAGAAAGGATCCGGATTTTCAGATTCCCTTTGATGAGCGGCCTGTGGGCGGGCTGGGAATCTATATGGTGAAGCAGTTTATGGACAATGTCAAATATGAGCGTCTGGACGGCTGCAATCGGATTACAGTGGAAAAAAACTTGTGACAGGAGGCGGGAATGGGCAGATTTTACGGGACCCAGGACTATGAGAGCCTGGTCTTTGATGAGGAAGGTCCCTCTGAGGAGGAGGTTTTCGCCGGGGAGCTGAATCCAGGGCCGGAGGAGGAATGGGTCTTTGAGGAGCTGGACAGTCCGGACGGGGAGTGGAGCCCGGAGGAGCTGCCCTCAGAGATTTTGCAGGAGTTGTCGGATGAAGATTTTCCTCCTCTTATGGTGAGCCTGGTGATGGAGGACGGAAGCCGGCTCCGGTATGAGGCCATGGGAATTTTTATGGTGGGGGACTGCCAGTATATGGCGCTTCATCCGGAAGGGGAGGCCCGGGAAGGAGATATACCGGTGGAGCTTATGCGCTATACAAAAGGACCGGAGGATGAACTGGAGCTTCTTCCCATTGAGAACGAGGAGGAGTTTGCTGATGCCAGCCGGGCTTTTTATCAAATGCTTGGAGACGGATCGGCATAATGAAGCAGCCCAAAGCAGCAACGGACAGCCCGGATAAAGAGAAAAGTAAAGAGGATTAGATAGAAAAAGGAGACAGAGATGACGGAGATTAAGACAGCAAAGAAAATAGACGCTTCCACAGCGCCTGCCCTGGACAAGGAGCTTAAGGGTCTTTTGGCAGGAGGCGAGACGGAGCTGGTGGTGGATATGAGCGACACCACTTACATATCCTCGGTGGGACTTAGGGCCTTTGCATCTGCCCAGAAGAAAGTCAACGCGGTGGGAGGATCTATGATCCTGGCCCATGCCCAGCCCTGCATCATCGAGATTTTTGAGGTGACCGGCTTTGGAGGCGTGGTGACCTTTGAGACGTAGCTGGAAAGAAGCAAAGGAGGACAGGATGAAAAAGCCTGAAGAGGCTTCCGGCCTGACCTGGCAGCAGCAGGTATGGCAGGGGTTAACCACTCTGGGCGGGTCATTGGGGGCTCTGGCGCTTTACCTTGTTATACCGGCTCTGCTTATGTGTGTGGGAATGATTTTCCAGAAGGGCCGGGACGGGGCGAGCATGGCGGACTTAAGCGGGAATTTTTATTATACCCTGGGCATTTTGACTACCTTTTGGATTCTGTGGAGGAGAAGCAAAAAGAGAGGGAGTATCCTGTGGGAGGAGACTACTCTCTTTTTCCGGGAGAGAAGCGACAGACGCCTTTTGCTGCTTTTCGGAACCGGCTTTGGCTGCAGCCTTTTATTTTCCGGGATTCTTACACTGGTTCCTTTTCCGGCGGTGCTGATGGACGGCTATGTGAGTGCTGCGGACGGGGTGGAGGCAGGGACGGATCTTTTTCTGGCCTTTCTTTCCACCATGGCGCTGGCGCCGGTGATGGAGGAGATCGTTTTCAGGGGATATATGCTGGGCGGGCTTTTGAAGGGGTTTGAGGAGCAGAGGGCGATTCTTATCAGTGCAGGGATCTTTGCCCTGTGCCATATTTCCTTTTTGTGGATGATTTATGCCTTTCTGATGGGAATATTTCTGGCCCGGGTGTCGGTGCGTGAGGACAATATTTTGTATTCCGTGGCTCTGCATATGGGGTTTAACGCCACAGTGCTGCCCTTGTGGGTGTTAAACCGAAGCGGGATTTTTGAGAGCGCCTGGGTGGGCCCGGCGTGTAAGCTGGCTGTGGGGCTTGGCGGTTATTTGCTGGCATCCCGACTTTATGGGAGGTACAGGAAGGAGGAGCTTTGTGATTAAAAAGATTGGTTTGATTGGGGTGGGAGCAATAGCCGCGGTGACTCTTTTGGGATTTGCCGCCAATACGGTGCTGTTAAAATTGCTTCCCGCAGTGTTTTCCGGTGATTTTACAGGAATGTTGGACCCGGCTCTTTTGCTGCGTTGGGATACATATCTGTACGGCACGGTGATAGGAGCGGTCATTTTTTTGTGTTGGGTTTTATTTGCGGCGCCCTCTGCCAAGCGGGCCAAAAAGCTGATGAAATCTAAAGCGGAAAATTTTGAGAGCAATCTGGAAAATTCCCGTTTTATGACAGAGAAGGAGCGGGACGCAAACTTTGAGCCCCACGCCTTCACAAAGCTTGCCCAGTCGAAAAAGGACGGGATTCCTGTTTATGCCTGCTACAGCAAGAAGAAAAAGGAGCTGAATGTGAATCTGGCCTCCCCCATGCACGGGCTGGTGATCGGAGCAACGGGAAGCGGCAAGACCACCACCTTCATCAATCCCATGATTCAGATTCTGGCCAGGTCCGGGGCAGGCTCCTCCATGATCTGCACGGATCCCAAGGGAGAGCTGTTCCAGCTTCACAGCGGGCTTTTGAAGGAGCGGGGCTACAAGGTCATGGTTCTTGACCTGCGGGATCCCTACAGCTCCTTTCGCTGGAATCCTTTAGGGGAGCTTTACGACCGGTATCAGGAATATCTGTCTGTGGGAAATGAAATCTACAAGCATTTTGACCCGGTGGAGGAAAGCGGGCTTGAGCTTATCAATGCGCCGGAGCAGTATGAGGATGTCTGGTATGAGTACGAGGGCAAGGCCTACGCCGTGCGCCGGGAGCTTCTCACCAAAATCAAGATTGCCCGTCAGAAGATATACGATGAGGTCTATGAGGATTTAAATGACTTAATCAGCGTGATCTGCCCGGTGGAGTCCAAGGATGATCCGGTGTGGGAGAAGGGCGCCCGGTCCATGATCATGGCTGTGTGCCTGGCTATGCTAGAGGACAGTGAGTACCCGGAGCTGGAGATGACCAAGGAGAAATTCTGCTTTTACAATATCAACAAGGCCATCGGCAATTCGGATAATGATTATGAGGAGCTGCGCAATTTCTTCAAGGGGCGTTCCCCCATCTCCAAGGCAGTGGGGCTCTCCAAGCAGGTTCTGTCGGCGGCGGAGAGCACCCTGGCAAGCTACATGTCCATTGCCTTTGACAAGCTGTCCATGTTCAACGATGAGGGGCTTTGCTCCCTGACCTCGGCCACGGACATTGACCCGGTGCTGTTTGCCACGGAGCCCACGGCGCTCTTTTTAAAAATACCCGATGAGAAGGACACCCGTCACGCTTTGGCCGCGGTCTTTATTCTGTGCATTTACAAGGCGCTTATCAAGGTGGCCTCTGCCAGGGAGGATTTAAGCCTTCCCAGAAATGTGTATTTCCTTCTGGATGAGTTTGGAAATATGCCGAAGATTGATAAGTTTGACAAGATGATCACCGTGGGACGAAGCCGGAAGATCTGGTTTAACATGGTGGTTCAGTCCTATGCTCAGCTGAACAATGTGTACGGGGACACGGTTGCCAACATTGTGAAGAGCAACTGCGGCATGAAGATGTTTATCGGCTCCAATGATATTGAGACCTGTGAGGAGTTTTCCAAGCTGTGCGGCAATATGACGGTATCCACCTCCAGCGTCTCTTCCTCCATGGGGGATAAGCAGGGAAACATCAATGTGTCCAGTCAGCTTCAGACCAGACCTCTGATCTACCCGTCAGAGCTGCAGAAGCTGAACAACAAGACCGATACGGGCAATGCCATTATTGTCACCTTCGGCAATTATCCTTTAAAGACAAAGTTTACCCCCAGCTATAAGTGTCCTCTTTATAAGATGGGAACCATGGATATGTCAGAGACCGGGCTCAATGCATTTTTCGGGGAGGATGTGTATTATGACCTGGCGGAGCGCAATTATATTGTGATGGCCCGGGAAGAGGAAGAGAACGCGGGGTAAATGGAAATGGGAGGAATAAACCTATGAGGCTTGGAAAGACAAAAGTACTCACGGTTCTTGTTTGTATGGCATTTGCAATGCCTTTGAGAACATCAGCGGCAGTGCTTGTCTATGAGGATGAGGATGACTATTATGAGGAAACCTACGAGGAGGATGATGACCGGCGGCGGTACAGCCGCTCGGATGTGGTCACCGGTCCCGGAGTGGCGGACAGCGCGGATAAAGCCTTGCAGGGGCCTGTAGTACAGACCGTTTCCATGAGAGAGAGCTATCATGAGGAGTATGGGATATACGAGGAATCCATCAATGATCTGTATTTTTTGTACAGCAATGTGTCCAACGGAGGGATCACGGACCGGCCGGTTTCCATTGATATTCCTGCCAATATTACCTATACCATGGAGAAGGACGGTATCCCTTTTTCCTATGTATCCGGACAGCTGGCAGGAGAGAGGGGAACCTATGTGCTGCGGCTGTCGGTGATCGTGGATCCTACAGCGCCTTTGTCAAAGCAGGAGGAGTACCGGACTACCTTTCGCTTCCGCATTCAGGAGAAGCTGCCTCAGAGTCAGCGGACAGACGGCTCTGAGGCGCCTGTGGACGCCATTGTGGTCAACGGAAGCGGCGGCGCCGGCTGGGGCTATACAGGAGACAGTCAGGTGAGCGGAACCGGCGGGGGAGTGGCAATGAGCGGGGAAAGCGGCGCCGCGGCTGATGGAACCGGGACAGCCGGTCCGGGAGATGAAAAGAACAGTGCCGGCGGAGCAGATGCAAAAGAAGGCGAGCTCGGGGAAGGCACAAAAAATGAAACCGGGGAGAATCCTGAGAACGGAGAGAATCCTGAAACCGGAGAAAATCCTGAGAACGCAGAGAATCCTGAAACCGGGGAGGCTCAGGCGGGAGAGACGGCCAACGGCCCGGAGCAGGGGAGTGAACCCGGAAGGGAAGATGCAGGGGCCGGGGAAGGGAAAGCCCCGGATCCGGAAAAAGGAGCCATCGGAGGTATTCGGGAGCAGGTCTATGTGGAGGCCAGAGACAGCTATCTGGTGACAATGAACAACGGCAGGGAGCTGGTTTCCAGCGTGCCGTCCGGCTTTACAGGTCCGGGCTCCGTGGAGCTGATTGTGGCGGAGGGAGAGAGCTGCCAGCTCTTTTTGAATGATGAGCCGGTGGAATATATCCGAGGAAACAGCCTGGTTGATGAGGGCTCCTACCGGATGAGCCTGGACGGAGATGAGTTTGCCTTTACGATTGTCTCTTCTGTCAATCAGATGGAATTGTATCCGGCTCCCTTAGGACATCGCTTTGTGAAAGCACTGCGGGATGAGGAGGAGCTAAAGCTTTCCTCCGGCCGGTACGTGCCCATGGAGGAGGACGGAGTCTACCACCTGGTTATGGAGGGTGAGGGAGGAGCGTCCATGGAATTTGATCTGATAAAGGACACTCAGGCGCCCGAAGCGGCGGTTACGGTCGGCAAGGGTACGGCATCCATTCAGTATCTGTCGGAGGATATTTCCCGGATTATCCTGGAAAGGGACGGGGAGGTAGTGGAGGGCTTTGCCGGTTATCAGATCAGCCAGCCCGGCAGCTACCGGCTGACTGTGGCGGACCAGGCCGGAAATGAGAGCACCGCCTTTTTTACCCTTCGCTACTCGGTCAACAAATACGGAATTGTGGCAGCGGTGCTGATTCTTTTTACTATAGCCGGGGCGGTGGTATTCACCGTTCATGTGAAGAAAAATATGAAAATCCGATAAAAGTCTGGGGGGAGAGCCATGCAATTTACATATCTTGCCGGATCCTTTGTGGAGATGCTGCAGGGAGTTTTCCGCACTATTTTCGAGAAGGTGCTGGCTCCCATTCTGACAGAGATCCTTCAGATTTTTGTCAAATTTGTGCTTCGGGTCCTGTGGGTAAGGTTTTCGGAGCTGATGCTGAATCTTCTGACCATACTCTGCTCTCTGGTGGATTTTGTGGAGAGTATATTTAACGTGTTTGCCGGGGTGACCACGGTGGAGATAAACGGAAAGAAAACCTATATGCTGGATGCCTTTCTGCAGATGAAGGAGATCACCACGGCATTTACCTATATCACCGTGATGGCGGTGGCGATCTGTATGATTTTTACCATCATAAAGACGGCCAAATCCATTTCCGATATGGCCTTAGAGGATAAAAATCCCATCAGCCATGTGCTTTCCAACGGGCTGAAGGCCGGGGCCACCTTCATGATCATACCTTTTTTGTGTATTTTTCTTTTACAGCTTTCCACCATGGTTACCAATCAGGTGAGCATTGCCTTTGATTCGTTCCAGGGGGGAAAGACCACCATTGGCACGGTGATTTTTCTGACTGCCGGGCTGAATGCAGACAAGGAAACCACCAAAGCCTCCAGTCCCTTTGCAGACGAGTGGGAGGAGGTGGTGGGAGATCGTGATCCCTACTTCACAGATACGGTCAGGGAGCCGTATCTGCTGGGAAAGAAGGATTACAAGAATCTTCTCCAGGTGAGAGAGGATTTTCACGCAGGCAATTTCAATTATCTGGTGGGCTTTGTCAGCGTGATTCTGCTTCTTTTGGTGCTGTCCGGCGCGATTATGGTGTTTATAAGACGGCTTTTTGAGTTGCTTTTATTGTATATTGTGTCGCCTCTGTTTGTCTCAACCATCCCCTTGGATGACGGTACCATGTTTGCCAAATGGAGGGAGCTGTTTGTGTCCCGTTTTTTTTCCGGCTTCGGCATTATCTTTATGATGAAATATTATATGATGCTGATTCCGGTGATCTCGGGAAAAGACCTGGTGCTCTACAATGCAGATCTGCCGGATGCGGTGATGATCAACAATGTGCTGAAGGCTCTGATGATCATCGGAGGGGCCTGGGCTGTGTACAAGAGCCAGCATCTGATCATGCAGGTGATGAATCCGGAGGCAGCCATGGCAGACCAGCAGGCCTCTGCCATGCTGACTGGTATGATCATCGGTGCGGCCACCACGGCAGCCAGCGCGGCTACGGCGGCAGCTACGGGAGGAGCCAGTGCAGCCATGGGCGGCCTGGGGAAGGCGGCGGATGTGGCAGGAAAGGCGGCCGACATGGCGGGAAAGGCAGCCGGCGCCGTGGGAAAGGCGGCCGGCTCGGATGACGGGGCATTTCGGGGGTAGGAAGGAGGCTGGCTTATGAGATTCGTATATTTAGGGCTTTTCTCCCGGATCTGTGACTGGGTGCTGAGCCATATTTTTGAGCCGGTGTTCCGGTTTGTTTCCAATCTTTTGAACGTGGTGCTTACCTGGGTGTTTCAGGAGGTGCTGGCTCCGGTTCTGATGCCCGTTTTGCAGGGAATACTGGAGTTTGCAATCAAGCTGTGGGTGGAGATTTACAGCACCCATCTCTACCTGCTGTTTTCCGGTCTTTTAAAGCTGCTTGACTATCTGGAGACGGCCTTTGACGTGTTTATCGGTCTGCGGGACGTAACCTATAACTCCGGGGGAACCATAATTGAGGGAAGCCTCATTGAGGTGCTGATGCAGCAGAAAAACGTAAACCAGATTTTCTGGGTTCTGACTCTGGCGGGACTGGGAATTGCCATGATCCTTACCATCATCGCCACGGCCAAGTCCGCGCTGGATTTGGATTTTGAGAATAAGCGTCCGGTGACGAAGGTTCTGGCATCCATGATGAAAACCTTTATCCAGTTTTTTATGATTCCCTTCCTGGTGTACTTTGTGCTGCGGTTGTCGGCCATTATTCTGCGGGGAGTGACAACGGCTCTCACTCCGGAGGGAACTACCTCCTTAGGGCGCATGGTGTTTGTCATCGCCTCCCTGGATGCGGCCAAGGTGGAGAATCTTAATGTATCCTCCAGTACCAGGGCAGCGAATATCGGGCCCTTAGATTCGGTCCGCAAGCCGTTCTATTTAATGAATGCCAAGGGAGTATCCTCCAAGGATTACGGAAAGCTTTCGGATGTGGGCGATGCCTTCTTTCTGGGAGAATTTGACTATCTGATCGGCTTTATTGCGGCGATTTTTCTCCTGTTTACCATAGGAATTTGCCTGGTGATTTTTATTCAGAGGATATTTGAGCTTTTGCTCCTCTATCTGGTCTCCCCCTATTTTGTCAGCACCATGCCTTTGGATGACGGGGAGAAGTTTAACCGGTGGCGGGAAATGTTTGTGGGAAAATGCTTTTCCGGCTTTGGATCGGCTATCGGCATGCGGCTGTTTCTTCTGGTCTGTCCCATAATTATGGGAAATGAGATCCGTCTTGCGGCCGATGCAGGTCTTGGAGGCAATGCCAGTCCGGAAATGGAATATATGATGAAGCTGTTTTTTATTGCCGGAGGAGCCTGGGCCGTGTACAAATCCGGGCCCATGATCACCTCACTTATCAGCTCCCAGGCAGGGCAGTCAGAGATGCAGACCGCCAATATGGTAGGGGGAATGCTCTATGGAAGCACCCTGGGAATGGCCATGGCTCATGGAGGAAGAGCTCTCTCCTCCATGGGAGGAAAGCTGGGGTCAAAGCTGGGAGGAAAGGCAGGAGCCGGCCTTGCCGGAAAGAAGGGCGGCGGCCTTGCAGGGGCCTCGGGCGGAGGAAAATCCCAGGCCTTTATGGGCGACAAGAAGAAAAAAGAAAAGTGGAAGTGGAATGATATTAAGGTGAATTCTCTTAATCAGAACCGTCAGAAGGCTAAGGATGACGCTATCCGGGCCGCAGGCGCTCTAAAGGCCGCCGGGCGGCTGAATGTGCGGGGCCGCAGAGGGGCAGGCGCTTTGAATAGAGGCGGTCTTAAGGGAGCGAAAGCTTTGGGAGCCGGAGCATTAGGAGCCGGGGGCCTTAAGGAAGCCAAAGCTCTGGGAGCCGGAGGTCTTGAGAGAGCCGGAGCATTAGGAGCCGGGGGCCTTGAGGGAACCGGAGCGTTTAGCCCGGCCGTCCCTGATAAGCAGGGGACAGAGGGTCCAAACCCGAAAAAAACCGGAGTGAAGGGCCACAATATCCATATGGGATCCTTCCTTACAAGACAGTATAATGAGGACGGCAGCATGAAATTCAGACTGATGGGCTTTGGCTACGGCCGGGACGCGGAGGGAAAAACAAACTCCATCCGCCTGCCGGGGCTGAAGCTGAATCAGATGAAGGACGGCCACTATATGGTGAGCAAATTTTCCGCGCTTCCGGGAGTGAAGATTGCCAGGACAGAGACCGATGCGGGAATCAAATTTTCCAGCTTAAGTCTGATGGGCTTCGGCTACAACCGGAGCGAGGAGGGGAAGGAATACCGTCTGGGCAAATCCTTGGTGGTTCAAAAGGGAGCGGACGGCAGTAGCCGGTATCAGTTGGGAAGCCAGGTAAGGACAAAGGATGCCTTTGGGGATGTCCAGTACAATCTGGGAGGTACAACTATCCAGAAGGACGGAGACGGAAGCCGCCGGTATCAGAGGGGCGACACCTCCTATACCAGGGTCATGGGAGAAAACGGCGCCATGGACAGACAGTTTACCGGCCCGGTGACCCTCCATCTAAAGACACCGGAGAGAGGGGAGGACGGGCAGGCGGCCAAAAGCCGTCTGGAGTCCATCCGGATCGGCAGTGTGAGCTATGACCGGTCCGGGACGGTTTATGATCTCCGTGTTGGGAAAAAGCCGGAAAACTAAAGGCAGGAGGAGACTAGATGAGAATCATTCCTAAGAAGACCAAGGTGGCAATGGAATTTTTTAAGGGTGTGGAGATCCCGGATGTGCTGGTGGGAATCCTTGGGATTTCCATTGTAATGTCCATATTCTTCTCCAACCTTCCGGGACGGCTGTGGCTGGGAGCGGGAATCGGGATTTTATTTGGAGCTTCCGTGATTCCCGTGGAGGGAGAGAAAGCCTACATGATGGTTTTTAACACCTTAAAGTATCTGGCCAGATACAAAAGATTCGGGGAGAGCCAGGGAAAAAAGAAAATCCCCTCGGTCCGGGACATTACTCCTTTTACCGGGGTGGACGGCAATTTTATTGAGTACGGCGGGGAGTATTTCGGGGTGGCGGTGGAAATTCCGGATGTGGAATTTCGCTTTTTCACCCTGCAGCGGCAGAATCAGGCCATTGATCAGCTGTACGGCTCCGTGCTCCGCACCATTTCCGGGACGGAAAGCGGCGCCATGGTAAAGATCGACCGCCCTGTTTTGTATGATACCTTTGTGGACACGGAAAACAGGAAGATTCAGGAGCTTAAGGAGGCCTTTCTCAATGATCTTCTGACCGAGGAGGAGCTGACCACCCGGGTGGGGATTATCTATGACCGGATGGAGCAGATCCACATCATCAACGAGCGGGAAAAGGTCTATGTGCCCTTCCACTACCTGCTATTGTTTCACAAGGATAAGGATATGCTCATAAGCCAGGCTGAAAATATGATCCGCACCATGGAGATGTGCGATATGGAGTGTCATCTTCTGACGGAGAAGGAGCTGGTGGTATTTTTGAAATACAATTATACTCTTGCCTTTGACGAGCGGGAGGCAGAGGGACTTTCTAAGGAGCAGTATATGGACTGGATCCTTCCCTCTGAGATCCGGTTTAACACCCGGACGGTCAAATATGACAACATTGTGACCCACAACCTGCGGGTTACGGATTATCCCACCATTGTGGGAAACGCCTGGGGAAACCGGCTTTTCAACCGGCCCAGCACCCGGGTGGTGCTGAAAATGCGGATGGTGGACCGGTATAAGGGAATCCGCCAGATTGATCGGGCTATTGACGAGCTGCGGGAGCAGGCCAACTCCACGGGAAAGACCAGCCGTCTCATGGAGCTGCAGACCCATGTGGACACCTTAGCGGAGGTTTTGGCACTTTTGCAGAGCGACAATGAGACTCTGCTGGATGTGAATATCTATGTTACGGCCTTTGACTATGAATTGTCCCAGCAGCTTCTGGAGGGGAAGGGTCCAAAGAAAAACACCGCCACGGTCTCCTTAAAAAAGCAGATTCGCAGGGAACTGTCGGAGGAGAGCTTCCGCAGCAGCGACAATTATATGCAGCAGTTTGAGGCCTACGCCTCCTCCTGCATCTCCGGCTTTGACGCCTACAAGAGAAGCAGCCGGGGAATCCATTCCAGCTCTGTGGCGGCGGCATTTCCCTATGTGAACAAGAGCTTAAGCGACAGCAACGGGGTCTGTATCGGGCGGAGCGGAGGAAAGCCGGTGTTCATTGACTTTTTTGTCCGCAACAAGGAGCGGGTCAACAGCAATATGGTGGTCATCGGAAAGTCGGGAAGCGGAAAATCCTATGCCACCAAGACCATATTGGCCAATCTGGCGGCGGACAACAGTAAAATTTTTATTCTGGACCCGGAAAACGAGTATTTCGGGCTGGCCAAAAACCTAAACGGCAAGGTGATCGATGTGGGGAGCGCCACCCAGGGACGGCTAAATCCCTTCCATATTATTACCAGCTTGTCCGATGAGGACGAAAGTGAGGAGGAGGCGGTCAATACCAGCTTTAACACCCATCTGCAGTTTTTGGAGGAGTTTTACCGGCAGATTTTGCCTGGTATTGAGCCGGATGCCCTGGAGTATCTGAACAATATTACGGTCCGCATGTATGAGGCTAAGGGGATTGACGCGGAGACGGATTTAAGCGGGCTGTCTCCGGAGGATTATCCCATTTTTGACGACCTGTACGACAAGATCGTCAATGATTATCAGATGGCAAGCGGAGAGTACAGCAAGGAGAATCTGCGGGTGCTTTTAAATTATATATCCAAGTTCGCCACCGGCGGCAGAAATGCTCTCCTTTGGAACGGGGAGGCCTCCATAAGCACCAACGAGAATTTTATTGTGTTTAATTTTCAGTCCCTTTTGGCCAACAAGAACAATACCATTGCCAATGCCCAGATGCTTCTGGTGCTTAAGTGGCTGGACAATGAGATTATTAAGAACCGGGACTACAATATCCGGTACGGGGCTTCCCGAAAGATTATTGTGGTGATCGATGAGGCCCATGTGTTCATTGACAGCAAGTATCCCATTGCCCTTGATTTTATGTATCAGCTGGCCAAGCGGATCCGTAAGTATAATGGGATGCAGATTATTATCACCCAGAATATTGCGGACTTTGTAGGGTCGGAGGAGCTGACCAGAAAGTCCACGGCCATTATCAACGCGTGCCAGTATTCCTTTATTTTTCCGCTTTCTCCCAATGATATGCATGATTTGTGCAAGCTGTATGAGAAGGCGGGAGCCATCAACGAGAGCGAGCAGGAGGAGATTGTGAACAACGGAAGAGGAAGAGCCTTTGTGGTCACATCTCCCTCCTCCAGGACAGGGATTGATATTGTGGCGTCTGAGGATATGGAGCGGTTGTTTACCGTTTGAGAATTTTGTGGGAAAGGACTTAAGCGTATGAGATCACGTTGGTTTAGAGCAGGGAGACTGGCCACGGTTCTGGCAGTGCTGGCGCTGGGGATCGCCGGGTGCTCGGGAAAAAAGAAGGATGAGGTGGAGCTCATCCGGCAGTCAGGTGTTCTGCGGGTGGCTTTGGTTGACACAGGCAGCGGCTTTACCTCGGTGAAGGGAAACGAGCCGGTGGGAGTGGAGCCGGAGCTGGCTTCCTATGTGGGGGAGATGCTGGGCGTGTCCACGGAGTTTTTGGTGTGCGGACGGCAGGAGGCATTGGAGAAGGTGGCCGCGGGAGAGGCGGATATCGGCATGGGGTGCATTAGCCGGGAGGGAGACTTTTCGGATAAATACCGGCTGTCGGATGTGTACGGGAAGGGATTTTGTTATGTGGTTACCATAAAGGGGGATTTTGTGGGTACAATCGGCGGTCTTAATGAAAGAACTGTGGGGGTTGAGCAAAATCTCAATGAGGTTACAAAGAGCCTTCTGTACGCGGCGGAGGGGATTTCCCTGGCGGACTATTCGGATTCGGGGCAGGCGGCAGAGGATTTGAAGGAGGGAAGGATTCAGGGATATGTGTGCTATGAGAAGCAGGCCAGGGCCCTTTTGGAGGACGAAGATTTACAGGTGCAGAATCTGATGAATCTGGAACAGGAGGAGTATGTGATTGTGGCGCCGGCGGGCAGCGACAAGCTGGTGAGCGGGATCAATACCCTGATCCGGCAGTTTCTGGAGGAACGCTGAGACTTGGACGGTTACGAGGAGGTAGCATATGGCGTATTTTGACAGTTCCAAGAACCGGGCAATGTGGGAGATTGAGCTGGCGGCCCTGCGCCGGGAAAAGGCGGCAAGGAGGCAGGCCGGCGCCGCGGATACAGGGCGGCAGGAGACCATGGTGAAGCAGTCGCAGGCAGTGATCCGGATGACCTATCAGGAGCTTCTTAAGGAGGAGGCGGAGGCCTCGAAGAAGGAGACATCACGGAACCGGACAGCTGCGGCTTTAGAGAAATCTGCCGGGATGAGACAGGAGCGGGCCGGTGAAAAAAGTCCGGAGGAAAAGTTTGAAAAGGCCGGAGGACGCGGATGAAGATGGGAAAATGGGGGAGAGGCTTTGGAATCGGGCTTTGGATTATTTTGTGGGCCGGAAGCTTTTCTGCCATGGCAGGGGTGACAGAGGAAGGGCCGATCCGGAAAAATTTGGTAAAGCCCGGCAGCATGGCAGCAGAGACGATGACAGCAGAGCCCTTGGAGGATTCCCGGGAGGACAGTCTTTGGGAGGGAGATATAGCCGGTCCGGACAGTGAGGAGGAGGCAGAGGTACAGCGGATTATTGAAGAGTATCTGGATGCCATGGAAAATGTGCCGGGAGAGGCGGCGGAGGCAGAGCTTGTGCAGCCTTCACTGGAAATGAGTGTCCGGGGTCAGGGGCTGGAATACCGTCTTCCGGACGGAAGCGTCTTTTTTTCCAGTGTGCCCAACGGGATGATTACCGGCGAGCCGGTGGAATTTCGCCCGCCGGACAATGCATTGTCTTTGATTCAGGTGGATGATGAGCTGGCGGCCATGCAGAGCAGAGAGCGTTTTACAGAGCCGGGAAGTTATCGGATACGCATGCTGTGCTACAGTCCTTTAAAGGGACGGGAAATCAATTATACGGTGTATGAGGTGCTGTTTTATTTTACTATTTTAGAGCCGGTTACCCGTCAGGTGGGTGTAGTGCAGGCGCCGGAGGGATTTGTGATTACCGGTGTGCGAAAGGACGGAAGCCGGCAGGAGCCAGACAGCGGACGGTGCGTGTTTTTGCAGGAGGACGGGGTCTACGAGATTGACTACGAAAAGGAGGAGGGGCAGCCTCTTAAGCTTAAGACCCGGCTGGCGCGGGACACCACGGCGCCGTTTCTCAATTTTTCTCAGGAGGTGGGAAGGGACGCGGTTCCCTCACCTCTATCCTTTCAGCCATCGGAGCCGGACTGCACCATCCGGATGCTCTATAACGGAAGCAGCGGGTATGCGGTGAGCAATACTCTCACAACAGCCGGAATCTATGAGCTGAGGGTTTCGGATAGGGCAGGCAACAGCCGGTCCTATCAGGTGCGTATCCGGCAGACCTATGAGCTTATGGATTATCGTCTGATGCTCATGGGAGTTGTCCTTTTTGGGGGGATCGTCCTTTGGATGTTTTTTTTAAGAAGGCATATGAGGGTTTTGTAGAGACAGAGAAGGAACTGTTTTCCACAGACAATTTAGAGAAAGTAGCGATTTCCGGGAGGAGCGGGGCAGCCCCGGACCGACAGCCCGGGGGCACATTCCGGCAGACCTGGTCGGATGCAAAGGTTCATACCCGGGAACGTTGCTATATATTTACTTCCAATTAAAATCAAACAAGGAGGAATTGAGTATGCATCAATTACTACAGATGGCGATGATGGTTGCTACCACCGGGACCAATCCCTTTGAGGAGGTCAGTAAGCCGATTATCAGCCTTTTGAACCTTGCCATCACACCGGCTCTGGGAATCGTGGGGGCATTGGGAGCAATCTACTGTATCATTCTGGGCGCAAAGCTTGCCAAGGCGGAGGAGCCTCAGGACAGGGAGAAGGCCAAAAACAGCCTGAAAAATGCCCTGATTGGATTTGTTCTGATTTTTGTTCTTTTGGTGGCTCTCAAGGTCGGCATGTCGGCTATGCAGAACTGGATGAACAGTGCGGTTCCCACAACAAAATCTTCATTGAACGGCCTGCGGTTTTACGGAAATATCTAGTACTCCGATGGGTTTTAAGCAGGATGAGCGGGAAGGGGAATACTGCGTGGCAGGATTCTCCTTCCCGTCTGCAGCTGTCAGGGAAAACAAAAAGGAGGTGCTGTTTATGAAAAGGATATTAGGGATGATCGCTCTGGGTGGTCTGATTAGTGTGTTTTTCACAGGCTGCAACTCCATACTGGTGGAGAAGCAGGAGGATCCCGTATCGATTGTCAGCTCTATAGCAGCCACGGAATCTTCGGGAGAGGGGATCCGGCTGAACTACGATCCGGAGGACGCCAATAAGACGGCGCCGGATTATTTTGAGCAGAATATCCGTCAGAAATTTGACAATCTGGAGGGAAAGGCAGCCTTTAAGATTAAGGACGGCCACAGCACAAAAACTGCGGATCTGGAATCTTTTCAGATTGAGGATCTGATGGAGGACGGAACCTTTTACTATGCCTATATTACCCGGACGGACGGGGAGGGGGAGGAGCGGCAGAAGGTTCACTGCGCGGCTGCCTACAATTACAGGACAGAGGATTTCCAGGTGCTTCATGAGAGCTATAGCTCTTTTGACAGCCTGGAGGAGGACCAGGAGTCCTTCTATATTCAGGTGTGTAAAAAGGCCGATGGGGACAGAGATATTTTTGTCTATGATAATGGAATCGGGATTCTGTACGATGAGGACGGACAGGTTAGGTTTAAGGCAGAGATTGAGTCCGTACTGCGGGCCTGTTATAATAAGGCTAACTCCCTGACTATTACCCATGCCATGAGCAATGGAGAGAATCGGATTTATCTGGAGCTGGCCCTTGAGAAGGAACCGCTTACACTGCCGGAAAATCCCGAGGCAGATAAAAATCCCAAGGGGGAAGGGGATGCGGATAAGGAGGCAGAAGAGGTGGAAAAGGAGATAGGGGACAAGGTGGAAAGTCTGCTTTTTACCTACAATTTTATTCCCATCCATGTTTCCATCGAGCAGGATAATGTGGCTCACCAAAAGCAGAAGGAAGAGTGGATCCGTATGACCGAGGGTAAGAAGTACCATGAGACTCACCCCGGTGCTGTGGCGGACTGGAATGTGGCGGTGAAGAGGTTTCCTGTCAAGTGGGGAGGAGGACGTCTGGCCGGGTATAAAAATCTGGACATTTACAGCTGGAAGCAGGGAATCCGGTTTGAAGATAACAGCAAAACCTTTAAGCCTGTGTCCGACACCTATGACAATCTGACCAATATAAGGCTCAACAGAGAATTTGCCGGCACCTTTGTGATGGATGGAGACTCCTGGTACAGCCTGGGGGGAAAAACCGGCGGAGAGAGAGAATTTTTTGATGAGGAGGTAATTTCCCGGGAGTATATTTATACCTATACTACGGAAACCACAGACAGTGAAGGCAATCCGGTCCAGGAGATCCACGAAAAGACGATGACCCAGAAGGTCCGGGTGGCCACAAAGCTGCGCACCTCGGTAGAGTCTGCCTGGCTGGAATACTATGGGACGGACAATATAATTCACTCTCTGGGAGGCTGTGTGAACGGACGGATGCTGGCCTGTTCGGACGGGGAAGCTTACTGGCTTGACGATGGCGGGAAAACCTTGGAGAAAGATATAGAGGAGGGAATGACCACAGGCTTATTGGAGGACAAAAATACTATCTATCTTATTCAGCATAACGGGGAGAAAATGATTATTGAGCCGATAAAGCAGCAAAGCCATGCAGGAAAGCGGTGGGAGATTTTTTACAATAAGCTCACCAGCCGCTATGCTCAGGGGAACTCTCCCTATGATGAGGCCTTTGAGCAGCTGAATGAGGGGCGCCTGTGGAATGCGGATGTCTATGGTAACGGAGACTATTTTACGGAAGATAATATCCGGATTGTAGAGATGGATGGAGATAAAAGGCGGGAGGGGATTCTCTTTACCTCCCAAAATAAGGGGATTGTATTTTATGACACCATTTCAGATGAGGCCATTCTTTTGGCGGAAGGAAGCTGGTATCGAACCTGGAATACAGGGGACAGCTATCTGTCCGTAGGCTTTGCCAAAAATGACACCTCCTACGAGAGCATGGACGTGGCTTTTGCCAGGGTTTATGAGTATGACCTGGAAAGCCTTTTTGAGGAGGCGGCCAGGGAGGTGGAGGAAAGTGAGGCGAGGGAAGATGTGAGCGGGGAGGAAAGCACCGGCTCACAGACGGAAGATAATAAGGAGACCAGTGCCAGCCAGCAGCTGTTTCGGGACCCGGCCAAATCGGGGGAAGGATTTTTAGAGGATCCGGACTTAAAGCCCATGAAGGATACCTGGGACGAGGAGTATAAGGATAAGCGGGAGAGTGCTGATTTTCGTGAGGCGGAAAAGGAAGGGGAGACATTTGATTCAAAGGCCTACGAGGAATCGGAAAAGAAGCGCAAGGAGCAGGAGGAGGAGTCCAATGAGGCGCGGATTGATTCCATTGTGGGGGGACTTTTGGAGAGAGAATCGGAGGAGTGAAGGAGGGAAAATGAGTAAAACAAAAAGCGAACAGAATTGATTTTTGAAAGAAAAATACGTATAATAGAATCAGAATTTAAGTACAATGCACCGTATTTCTGAATAAGAGGGAGGCCGGTATGGAGAATATCATGTACAACGAGCTGATCTGCAGGGGATATTCGGTGGATGTAGGCGTTGTTGATATTTTTGAGACAGGCCCGGAAGGAAAAAGGAAAAGGGTCAGCTGCGAGATCGATTTTGTCATCAATAAGGGCGCAAAAAGATATTATATCCAGTCTGCCTTAAGCCTTGGCAATGCCCAAAAGGAAAAGGCAGAGCTTCGCCCCCTGCTTGGAGTCAGGGACTTTTTCCGGAAGATCCTTGTCACGAAGAGCGGGATGAAGCCCTGGATGGATGAACAGGGGATTCTGCATCTGGGGCTTTATGAGTTTTTGCTGGATCCTGCCGCGCTGGACTTTTAATGAGAAGAATATTAACAACGGGAAACACTTTTAGGAGGATATGCGGATGGTGTTGGAAAATAAGCTGGGCATTACCGACTCGGCGGAACTTGCCAGAATGGAGGAACGGATCAGCAAGGCGAAGGCGCTGGATTTGTTTGAAAAGGGGCTGCTGGATCAATTTGAGGTTGGGACATTTCGGGGGCTTGCACAAATCCACAAATATCTGTTTGAGGAGATATATGGCTTTGCGGGGCAGGTCCGCGCCGTGAATATGGCAAAAGGCAATTTCCGTTTTGCCTCTGTCCTTTATCTGCAGGCAGCATTGGAGCATATCGAACAAATGCCGCAATCCACCTTTGACGAGATCATTGAGAAATATGTGGAAATGAATGTGGCGCATCCTTTTCGGGAGGGCAACGGAAGAAGCGCCCGGCTCTGGCTGGATGCCATTCTGAAAAAAGAACTCCGGCAGGTTATTGACTGGAGCCGGGTGGACAAAGAGGACTATCTGCTTGCGATGGAGCGCAGCCCTGTGAAAGATTTGGAGATCAAAACACTTCTGAAAGCGGCCCTGACTGACAAAATCAACGACCGGGAAGTTTATATGAAGGGTGTGGATGCCAGCTATCACTATGAGGGCTATGATGTCTACAGGATGGCAGATATAAGGTGATCGCCATTGGAAGAAGCCCGACCGGGACATCTGATATATGTACAGACATAAAATTACGGCAGGTTCGCGCCCGCGGCCCTGCCGTTTCCAGCGCGCCCAGCGGCGCGCGTCTCTTTCTGTTTCTATAATTCAAATAATGGCATTTGCCAAAGTCGAACGTAATGTTTCCCGTATAAATAATCAAATTACAATCATAATTTATAAGCTGGCAGAGAGTAACAGTCCAAGGGTTATGTGAATTGTTGCCGGCAGAGAAAAAGTGCGCACTAAAATGTATACATTTTTGTTGACAAAAATAAATGGATATGGTATTTTATAACTATGAAAAGAGTTGAGGAAGGAGGGATTTTGGTTGATTATCACAAAGGTGGAGCCCATTATGCTTTGTTATGAGCCGGAAAGAGCTCCCCGAGACGGGTTGGCAAACATTCCCACAAGGGATGTTTTTCTGGTGCGGATCCATACGGATGAGGGGATCACAGGGATCGGAGAAGGCTTTGCCCTGGGGTCTTTAAGGTCAACGGCGGTTCTGGTGGAGGAGACTTTGGCCCCGCTGATTGTGGGACAGGATCCCACGATGATTGAGGCGCTGTGGAATAAGATGTATCAGCAGACCTTCCGCTATGGAAGAAGAGGGATTCTCATCGCGGGACTGAGCGCTATTGACCTGGCTCTGTGGGATATTCTGGGGAAGAAAACCGGGCTGCCGGTTTATAAGCTCCTGGGTGGCGCTCACGACAGTCTGATTCCTTACGCCAGCGCCGGATATTACATGGAAGGGAAGACGGCGAGCGATCTGGCGGCGGAGGCAGTGTCCTACAAGGAGATGGGCTTTGGAATCATGAAGATGAAGATTGGCGGGGCATCGATTCGGGAGGATCAGGAGCGGATCCACGCTGTGCGGGTAGCCACGGGAGATGATTTTAAGCTGGCGGTGGATGCCAACAATGCCTATGATTTTCAGGATGCCCTGACCATGGGAAGGTTCTGTGACAAGGAGGGAATCTTCTTTTTTGAGGAGCCTCTCTCCTCGGATTTTATGGAGGACAGCAGGCGGTTAGCGGAGGCGGTGGATGTGCCCATTGCCGGCTATGAGACCCAGCTGACCCGGTACGGCATGAGAGATTTTATTGTTCATCACGGGGTGGATATTGTGCAGGTAGATGCCATCTGGTCCGGAGGACTGACCGATTGCAGGAAGACCGCCCATATTGCATCCACCTGGAACAAGATGATTATTCCCCATTTTTCTGCGGGGGTTGTCTCCCTGGCTGCCAATATTCATCTTGGAATGGGAGTGGAGAACTGCAAATATATGGAATATACGCTGGATATGAATCCCATGAGAGATGAGCTGGGCATGAACCGGATCCAGATGGAGAACAGCGTTGTGAAGGTTCCGGATACTCCGGGGCTGGGCGTGGAGCTGAATGAGGATGTGCTAAATAAGTATAAAATAACATGCTAAGGAGGATTCTTATGAAAAAGAGTATTGTGAAAAAGAGCATCGGGCTGTTTATGGCGGGAGTTATGACAGCTTCCATGGCCGGCTGCGGTTCTTCCGGTTCCGGTACGGCCACCCAGGCGCCGGCGGCGGAGACAAAGGCGGAGACAGCAGCGGCCGGGACAGAGGCGGACGCGGGGGAAGAGACAAAGGAGGCCGAGAAAGCAGCTTCCAGCGATGAGAAATTTGAGTTTTCCCTGAGTATGACCTATGATGTAAAGTCGCCCATGGCGGTGGCGGCCCAGAAGTTCTGCGATGACGTGAAGGAGGCCTCTGAGGGCAGGCTGGTGATTAATTTGTTTACCAACAGCGCCTTGGGCAGCGAGGCGGATTCCTATATCGCCGTGGCCGGGGATGAGTTAGAGATGACCTGCGCCGGAGTTCAGGGGCTGGATGCCTACGCGCCCAGATACAGTTTTCTCTCTGCTCCCTTCCTTTTTAAGAGCACGGATCACATTAAGGCAGTGGTTGACAGTGAGATCGGTGACGGGATGAGGGAGGATTTTCTGGAGGACAATCTGCGGATGCTTGCCATTGGCTACCGGACGCCCCGTGTCATGTCCTCGGATAAGCCGGTTCACACGCCGGACGACTTAAACGGCTTAAAGATGCGCGTCTCGGAGATGTCCTCCTGGGTATCCATCTGGGGACCGGACACACTGGGAGCCACCGCCATTACCATGCCCTTAGGCGAGCTTTACGGCGCTCTTCAGAACGGCACGGCAGAGGCCTCGGAGGGCCCCTACGAGCAGCTGGCCACCAACAAGTTCTATGAGGTACAGGACTATGTGATCAACACCAACCACGTCTATGAGTGGGTTGCCATCTTTATCAGCGATAAGACATGGCAGAAGCTTCCGGCGGACCTTAAGGAGATCATGGACACCTATGCCCAGACGGATTTTGCAGAGTACTGCACCACCTTAAACCAGGAGACGGCGGATTCCTATCTTAAGGAGCTGGTGGACAATGGCATGGAGGTCATTGAGCCGGACAACGATGCATTCCAGAAGAAGGCCCTGGATTCCTATGACAAGTGGTTTTCTGAGGAGTGGACGGTAACTGATTTTGACGAAGTTATGAGCTATGCCGAGTAAGCGGCGCGGGAATATCTATGAAAACAGTCATCCATATCAATGAAATTGTGCTAAAGGTAATCGAATTTCTGGCAGCCATGCTGATGGCGGGCATTGCCGTCATGATTCTCATTCAGGTCACAGGCCGGGCTTTTCGGATCGGCCTTCAGTGGCCCGATGAGATGTCGCGCTTTGCCTATGTGGCCCTGGTATTTCTGGGGAATGTGGTGGCGGTTTCCAGAAAAAAGAATATAACCATAACCTTGCTTCTTGATATGCTGCCGGGGATGGCCAGAAAGGTTTTTGATGTTGCCATTGACGCTTTGACCATCCTTTTCGGAGCCTTTGCCATCAGGGGAGCCATTCTCCTGATCGGCTCCGCGGCCGGTGTGCATACCAATTCCCTGGTGTGGTTTCAGTTGAATTATCTGTATACGCTGATTCTGGTATGTCTGTTCCTGATGTGTCTGGAAGCAGGTCTCAATCTGGTGATTGACCTGCTTTTAAAGGAGAAACCGGAGGGTAATGTATGAATCAGATTTTCTTTCTTTTCCTGATGGTTGTCATGTTCATGCTGGGAATCCCGGTGGTTATCAGCCTTGGGCTTACATCGGTGCTTATGATGTATGTGAGAGGCGGGATCAAGTGGGCAACGATTGTCCAGCAGATGATCGGGGGTCTCAATACCTTTACCCTGCTGGCAGTGCCCATGTTTCTTTTGGCCGGAAAGCTGATGAACTCCAGCGGGACCACGGACCGGCTGTTTGATTTTGCCAAAAAGCTGGTGGGCTGGCTGCCGGGAGGTCTGGCCCACGTAAATATTGTGAGCAGTATTATTTTTGCAGGCATGTCCGGGACCGCTGTCTCGGACGCCAGCGGGCTTGGTATCATTGAGATTCGGGCCATGAATCAGGCTGGCTTTGACAAGGAGTTCAGCGCCAGCGTCACGGCGGCGTCCTCCACGGTGGGCCCCATTATTCCGCCAAGCCTCCCCTTAGTGGTCTATGGAACCATATCCGGCGCTTCCGTGGGCGCGCTTTTTATGGCAGGTATTCTGCCAGGAATCCTGATGGCAGTGACCATGATGGCGGTGGCATTTTTATATGCCGTCATCAAGCATTATCCCAGGGAGGCGTTTCCTTCCTTAAAGGAGATCGGCATTGCATTTAAGGAGGGCTTTCTTCCTTTGATGGCGCCGGTGATTATCCTTGTGGGAATCTACACAGGGGTCTATACGCCCACAGAGTCGGCGGCAATCGTGGTGTTTTATTCACTGATTTTAGGAGTCTTTGTGTACCGGGAGCTGACCTTAAAGGATCTGTACGGGATCCTGGTGGATTCGGTTATGGACGCCTCCACCATCGGGATTTTAGTGGGGGCGGCCACCCTCTTTGGAATGTGTATGGTCCGGGCGCTGATTCCTCAGACTATTTTGGGGCTCGTCACCGAATCCGTCACCGGCAAGGTGCAGCTTTTGCTGATTGTCAATGTATTTCTTCTGGTGGTGGGAATGTTTATGGAGACAACATCGGCCATAACCATTTTAACCCCCATTTTGATTCCGCTTCTGACGGCCTTTGATGTGAATCTGGTGCAGTTTGGAATCATAATGGTACTGAATCTTATGATCGGTGTGCTCTCTCCCCCCTTTGGGCTGGTGCTGTTTGTCACATCCCGGATTGGAGAGGTTCCCGTACAGAGGCTTGCAAAGGCACTGCTTCCCTGGATCGCAGCACTTTTGGTGGCTTTGGCGCTTATTACATTTATACCGGAGATCTCCCTGATCATTCCACGGGCGCTTGGGCTAAGTGTGTGAGGTGATATTAAGAGTACCGAAAGGTACGCCTTGGAAAAAGGGGAGGGAGCTGGCCGGAAAGGGGTCTGCTGCTTTTTCCGGTTTCGAGATGTAAGAATTCCTAAAATCCCTGATTTTTGCTAAGTGCGAAACGAAAATCTACAAACTCGCTTCGCTCAGACAGAGTAGATTTTCGTTTCAACGCAAAACTCAGCGATTTAAGGACTTCTAAATCTCTGCAAAGTCAAAATCTGCAGACCCCTTTCCGGCCAGCTCCCTCCCCTTTTTTCAAGGCTGTGAATCTCTCGCTTTATGAATGGAGTGTTGAAGGAATAATACAATACCGGGATGGTTCATAATGTAGCCTGTGTGGTTACCCGTGCCCCGGAAAACCCTCGAAGAACGTTGGCGCTTAATGAGCCAGGATGCTCTTCCTGGCGAATTTAGCGTCCACTACGTTCTTCACGGAGCGAGAGCGCGTTTTCCGGGGCACGGGTAACCACACAGGCGGACCTTAGGGGATAACCTTATGGTAGCCCTCTCGAATCCTATTTGATGGGAAGGCATTGTTTAATTTTGATTCTTGGTATATAATGATTTGGTAATAACTGGCAGGAGAACGGCGTTTCTTGGGGAAATCGGCTGAGATCCTGCACGATCATAGGAGACAGCGAAATGTATGAAGAAAACTGATAATACCAGTCCGTTATCCAATGAGGTTTACAATACCCTTAAACAGAAGATTCTGGATTTCAATCTGGTTCCGGGACAGCTTTTGATGGTGCAGGAGCAGGCCAATGAGATGGGTATCAGTCGGACGCCTGTGAGAGAGGCCATGGTGCGGCTCAGGGAAGAGGGAATGCTTACGGAAGCCACAGGCGGAAAGTTCCGGGTGTCCCAGATTACCTGGTCGTTCATAAAGGATCTGTTTGATGCCCGTCTGATTTTGGAGAGTCATTCGATCCGGCATATCGAGAAGTACAGGCCAGAGAATTTGCTGGAGGATCTCCGTCAGAGCATCGAGGCGTTGAGAGGCTATGTGGAAAATGATCAGGTGTATGAGTCCTTTGTTGAGGACAATCATTTCCATCAGATCATTGCCAGCTGCAGCGATAACCTGATCATCCGGGACTGGCTGGAAAAGCTTGGGGCCCACCAGCTTCGGATCCGGTTTTTGGCCGTACAGATCCCGGGGAGAATGGAGTATACGGTTAAGGAGCATCACGATATCTACACGGCGATCCGGAAGGAAGAGTATGAGCTGGCGGTAGAGAAGCTAAAGCTTCACTTGGTTACTTCTCTTGAGGAGCTGGACAGAAATCGCAAGAATCCCATGAGTATTATCAGTAATTTGATTAAAGAGTGATCCCATGTATGAGTTGGTTGTCCGATATAAGAAAAATACCATAAAGACACTGACAAGAGTGCAGGCAAATCTGTACTGCTACAAGCAGATGGCAGCATTGCTTGCACTTGGTCTGTCCCTTGCGGGGACAGGGCTTGCTTTTGCCCAAAAGAGCAGCGGATATGTGGTCCTTTTGGCATTGGGGTGCTGGCTGTGTATCAGCATCCATTACCCGGCTCAGTATTTAGCCCGGCAGATTGGCAGGGCCATGGGAGATGGGGAAAAGGAATTTTGTTACCGATTTTTGGAAAACGGAGTGGAAATCATCTGCGGACAGGACAGAAATCACATTTCCTATGATAAAATTCAAAGGATTGTGGATGCAGGGGACAGCCTATGCTTTTTCCTTGGCCCAAATGCAGGTTTTTTGATATCAAAATCAGAGCTTGAGAATCAGGCTTCCTATACGGCGTTCGCCGATTATCTTAAGCAGCATATTGGTGTTCCCATAGAGAGGGATGTGCCTCTGTTTTTGCGGCTGCTTCGTTTCCGATTTCAGAAAATACAGAAAGGCTGATTATGAGTAAAATATTGATTGTGGGTGGTGGAATGATGGGCAGCGGGATTGCCGCCGTGGCGTTGCATGCAGGAAATCAGGTGGCTGTGGTGGAGCCTTCAAAGGCGGCCGGTGACGGACTGGCAGAACGGATCGGAGCTGTCACCAGGGAGCTTCTTGAAAACGAGATGATCACAGAAGATCAGGCAAAAAATGCAGAGAATTTCCGGCTGTATAAAAGTCTGGAGGATTATTCTGACCGGCCGGATCTGGTTATAGAGGCAATCTCCGAGATTGTGGAGGAAAAGCAGCGATTGTTTGCTCTTCTGGATGAACGGTTTGATGAAAACATTCCTCTGGCCAGCAATACCTCGGGACTGCGGATTACGGACATTGCAAAGGACATGGCACACAAGGAGCGGGCCATGACCACTCATTTCTGGTTTCCGGCCCATCTGGTGCCGTTGGTGGAGGTGGTGATGAGTGAGTGGACCCGGAAGGATCTGGCAAAAAAGGTTTACCAGATGTTAAAGGGCTGGGGGAAGGCGCCGGTTCTGGTAAAGAAGGATCTTCCGGGACAGCTGGCAAACCGGATCTTCCAGGCAGTGATCCGGGAAGCCATCTCCATTGTGGAAAACGGCATTGCGGAGCCGGAGGATGTGGATACGGCCGTCAAGATGGGAATGGGGATGCGGTTCCCGGTGTGGGGGCCCTTGGAGCATGTGGACGCGGTGGGGCTTAAGCTGTGTCAGTCGGTTCAGGACAATGTGCTTCCCAGCATCAGCGATTCCAAGCAGGCGGCGGACATCTTCAGGGAAAAGCTTGAGAAGGGAGATGGCGGGTATCAGTCCCAAAGAGGCTTTTATGACTGGAATGAGAAGAGTATGGATAAGCTGCAGCAGCTGAGAAATCAGTTTATCATGCAGTCCGTGAAGTTTTTGAGGGGAAAGGGCTTGAATGGATAAGATTGTGTAATCGTTGAGAAAGCGAAGGATGTATTTCTATAACAGAGAAAAAGCCCACCTGCCATATACAAAACAAGCAGGTGGACTTTTTTTATGCGTTATGGATATTTCCCAATTCGCCTTCATGTTCCCAATGTTTCTAAATGTAACAGGAATGAATGTTTATCTGTCCGTATTTTCGGATCCGTTTGCGAATTGGCAATACAAACTGAAATTTACCTTCGTACTCCCTCATCAGTAAACGTCCTTTTTAAGGCTTGTTCTGTCGGGAAAATAGCTAATACTAAAACCAGACATTGTATTGTACATAGAATCGCCGCAACTATTCCAATTATATTCTCTGAGCTATGATAAAAAGGAAAATGGATAACAACTGATGGTATCAACAGAACCCAACCAATTTTCCACCATAAGCGACCGCAGCGCTCCTGCGCAAATTTCCATGTATCTATATTTTTCATAGAACGTGCTGTTCGATAACCAATTATTCCATTGATCTTTTCAGGAGCGTGTTTCCACATCCTATTACCAGCAATAATCATTATGATTGGAATAAGTAAATCACAAACAAATATAAACTACCAAAACCACATATATTTCCTCGCTTTCATAAATACTGTTTTTGGGTTCATCAAACCGGAATTATTTATAACTTTCTAATCGGAAAAAACATATAATTTTTCCCTGTCTGTGGACAAATAAAATCGTGGACTGCCCCAACTAATGGAATAGCATTATCTTCCAGCTTAGCCAAATGCTGAACTTCTCCAAAGTGAGAATTTGCATCAACCCATAGTCTTTGAATAAAACCCTCTCCATCTAAAGTTGAACCCTCTTTTCCTATCACAACAAAGGACTCCTTTACACATCTGTGAACTTTCATCATTTTTTCCTCAATCCCGATTTTTATATAACTGTACCATAGTTTGTATATTTTTAAAAGCAGAATATTTATTTTACAGGAGCTGAAATTTAGTTATGGCTCCGCTGTCTTTGTATCCAGGATTCTCCTGCTGGCAATCTCAAACATTGTGACAATTCCCCGCTGTCCAAACGATTATATACCATTCATGCGAAAAAAAGACAGTTGGTGATAGGTCTATTGCCAACAGGATTTGGTAAATGGTATCGTATTAACAAGTATGTTTTGATGCAAAAGTGACAATGTATGGGCATAGAAAAATAGTTTTGTGTGCCAAAAAGGATAAATCGTGAGGAGGTATGAACATGGAAAAGAGTATTTTTGATTCAAAGCTGTACCGGGCGGTTTACAACAGCTATCAGGCGTTGGAAAAGCTGGAAAAGTCTCCCGTCACCCCGGAGGGAGCGAAAAAAATGGAAGAAACCATGAGGAATTTCCAGAAGGCCTGCGAGGCTTATCTTGCCAAGAGGGAAGGGGCTAAGACGGAAAACGGTAAGGATCGGTATGAGGAGATTGACGGGCTTTACAGGGAGTATCTGGATAAGGGATATCTGACGGAGATGGGAAAGGATGCCATCGGGAATCGGGAGTATGACGGGATGAGCTGGGAACAGGCCAGAGACCGGAGGGCGGACCGGCAGGCCATGGACCGGTTAAAGGCGACCATTGAGGAGCAGCAGAGGGAGATGGCCCAGTTGGAGAAAGAAACGATTTCCATGGAGACAGCTCCTAAGATGCTGAAGGCAAACCAGGAGATCATCCGCTGCTGCAAGGAATATGGGGAGAGAGAGTCCCGCGTACACCTTGGGGACAAGGAAGTGGAAAATGTTCTCAAAGGGCTTGAGGAGCGGAACTTAAATGCCCTGCGGGATATGACAAAGATGCAGGAGTATGAGGGGAAGCAGTGGCAGGAGGTGAAAGAGGTTCCCATCCCCCGAATTGAGCCGAAAGGGCCGGTGCAGACCGTGGGAGCCAATGCCAGTGTCCGTATGAAGATCGAGATTGAGCCGGGAAGGCCGGGGTTTTTTACGGAGGCCAGAGAGAGCTACTCGGATTTGAACGTAATATTTGACCGTTATGTGGAGAATATGGAAAATGCTGATTTGAAGAAGCTCTTATTGGAAAACAGGGATATTATTGTGAACGCCGCAGAGGAAAAATCCAGAAACATTGATACTCTGATACCGGACGGTTCCTCTTTGGGAGACTGTATCCAGACTGCCAAAAAGCAATTTACCAAAGAAAAAGAAGGGCTTCAGAAGAACGGGCCGCTGATGCGGTGCGTTGGGGAGATGTTTAAGGAATGCAAGGCATCGGCCATGGCAATTGGTAATGCCCAGCTTCAGCAGGGGGATAAAGTTTCTCTGCGGAATGTGGCAACCACCCGTATGGCAGAGCTTTTGGGGGTGGAAAGGCTGATTGCCCACTCTCAGACTGTGGAGGTGAAGCTGGGAGACCGGGTGGTGAAGGGAAGCTTTATGGATATGGCAGAGGGCTATGACGCCGCCTCCACGGATATTGACGTGGTTCAGAAATTCAAGGAGGTGAAGGACTGGTATTCACCGGGCATGGTCCGGGACCAGAGTGACCTTCAGATCTTTGACTTGATCTGCGGGCAGGTGGACCGCCATGGGGCCAATGCTTTTTACAAGATCGGCGAGATGGGGCCGGACGGCACCCGCCCCTTGCTTGGGCTTATGGGAATTGACAATGATATGGCGTTTTCGCCGGAGGTAAGGCTGGATGACAAAGGGAAGCTGGAGTCCATAGGAAAGACGGACTATACGGAATTTATGAATTTTATCAGCGAGGACATGGCGGATAAGATTATGGCTTTGGACCGGGAAAAGCTGGAGTTTGCAGTGGGGGATATTATCACGGAGAGGGAGATGGACGGCCTTGTGGCCCGCACGGAAAAGATGAAGGAGCTGATCCAGTCTCAGATGTATAAGGTGAAGGAGGGCGAGTGGAACCTGGAACATTACAAAAAAGAGGATACCAGCGATGAGGCGAAGAAATATTTTGAAGCAGTGGAAAGCCTGAAGAAGCGGATTGACCCGGAAAAAAAATATCCATGGTCCATGAATCTTTTGGGAAATGCCAAAAAGATAGCTGGGAAGAGCAGGGAAGTGATTCAGAATGAAAAGGAAGCCTATGCGGAGAGATTAGATGGGATTGAAAATATGTTTGACGAGGCAGAAAAGGACGCCGCAGTCCAGTATGAGAAAGATAAGGTGGAATATGCCGAGCGGATGAAGGTAGAACAGGCCAAGGAGGACCAGAGAGAAAGACGGCAATATATGACCCAGATGGAGGGGGTAAGCTCCCTGTTTGAATCTGCGGAAAAAGAAAAGATGGACGTGAAGGATCTTTTAAAGGAGGAGACGGGCAAAGAGAAGAAGGCGTGGACCTTTGCCGCCAAGGCAAGCCAGACAGAGCGGAAAACAGATATTTCCATTTCCTCCCGGCTGCGGCGGGTGAAGTGAGAAGGGATTGTGAGCGGAGCCATTCAGGTATACCGGAAATGGTTGTGGCAAATGTTGGATGGAAGGGTGCGGGTGTGTTGAAGGATTTGGGAGACACAGCGGGAGAGATCCCAAAATAAACAGACAAGGCGGGAGGAGACGGAGGCCATATATGGGGATTTTTGGAGATTCTAAGGAGTATAAGGCAGTTTATCAGAGCCTTAAGGCGTTGCAGGATTTGGAAAAGGAGGGTGTAAGCGCTGCTGGTGCGGCGGCCATTGGAGAGACCCTGCGCGGTTTCCAGAAAGCCTGCGAGAAGTATCTTTCCACCCGAAGCGGAGCGAGAACCGACCGGGGAAAGGAGCGCTACCAGCAGATTCAGCAGCTCTACGAGAAGTATCTGAGAAATGAACATTTGATAAAGCTGCCGGAGGCGGTGCGGGATAACCGGGAGTATGACGGCATGAACTGGGAGAAAGCCTGGGAGTTAGAGCACGCCAGACAGGTCATGGACGAGAGCCGGGCAGTGCTAAGGAAGATGGAGGATCAGCCGGTATCTTTAGAAACCGCGCCGAAGGTGGTGAAGGCCCATCATGATATGATCGAGGCCAGCCGGGTCTATTTCACGGCTCAGGCTCCCAATGATTCGGTGCGGGCAAAGCAGCAGGAGGCCAGAAGGGAGCACGATGCCTTTCAGGCGAGAAATCTGGATGCCCTGCGGGATGTGAGGCGGTTAAAGGAGTTTGAGGGAAAGACCTGGAAGCAGGTGGATCAGGTGAAGCGTCCTTTTGTACAGGTCGGAAAAAAGGTGGAAAAGGCCGGGGCCGGAGCCAGTATCCGCTACAAGGTGACTTACAACAATACGGAAGGCTTTTTTACGGAGGGAAAGAAAACCACGGCAAAGCTGGGGGATGTGTTCGACCGCTATGTGGAGAAGCTGCCGGATGGTTTCCTGAGAGCAAAAATGGAGAAGTATAAAGGGCTTCTCACCAACAGCCTGCTGGAGGAAAAGGCCTTAAGTCGGGAAAACACCATAGGCGAATGTATGGAACAGATTCGGGAACAGATGAAGGAACTGCCGGAGAAGGAGAGGACAGAGCTGGCCCGGGACGGAAGATTTCTTCGGGCCGGGGCGGAGCTGATGGTGGAGATTTGGAAAGAGGATGTGATGCTGAGCGGTTCCAGGTTAGAGACCGGGACGGATTTTTCCCGGCTCAATGAGGCCACTACCCGGCTGGCGGATCTTTTGGGAGTGGGCGGACTGATTGCCCACTCCCAGGAGATGGAGATTGAGATGGACGGAAAGCGGATCCGGGGGAATTTTATGGAGAAGGCCCCGGGGGAAGATATTAACTCCAAGGATCCGGAGGTGTTGATGAAATTTGCCCAGGTGGAGAAGCTGCAGAACCCGGGGCTCAATAAGGATCTTTCCAATCTGCGGGTGCTTGACTATCTGTGTTATCAGAAGGACCGTCACAGCGGAAACGTCCTGTACCGTCTTGGGGAGCCCGGGCCGGACGGTCACCGGCAAATATTGGGGATTATGGGGATTGATAATGATTTGGCATTTTCTCCTTATACGGAACGGGATCAGATACAAAACCGGGGAACCATCTCGGAGCTTGAGGATATGAATTTTATCAGCGCGGATATGGCAGATCGGATCACCGGTCTTGACCGGGAAAAGCTGGAATACGCCGTGGGGGATATCCTGGGTGGAAAGGAGATGGATGCCCTCATAACCCGGGTGGAGGACATGAAGCGTCATGTTCGCACCCAGATGATTCGTGTGAAGGACGGACAGTGGGAACTGAACCTGTTTTCCATGAATGATACGAATCTGGAAAAAAAGGGACCGGAGGCTGTAAAGTATGCAAAAGCGGCCAAAAGCCTGCAGAATGAGATGGAGGGCCGGCCCGCTCACCCATCAACGGTTTCTCTGATAAAAAAGACTCTGGATAATACAAAGTATGGATTTAAAAAAGAAAAGGAGATGTATCTGGCAAGGATGAACGGTCTCGAATCAATGTTTGAGAATGCGGAAAAAGAGGCGGAGAAGATGAACCTGGGCGGGCTTATGAAGGAGGAAAACGGCCAGAAGCGTCCATTGGCAGTGCGCACCAGCCAACCGCAGACAGCCAGAAGAGAGAGCCAGGTACAAAGAAAGGCAGGGGGACGCGCCATGGGATGAGAGGGCGTTTCCGGTTTGTGAGGCTGTGCTATGGCTCATCCCATGGATTGGGAGGAATCAGGAACACGGATTAAAGAAAAAAGGAGAAGGAAGCATGGCGAAGATAAGGATAAATTCTTATGAGGAACTGTGGAGGCTGGCCTGTCAGACCACCGGGGAGATGATGGAGGAGTGCAGGAACAATATTGACTGGGAATCGGTTCCCTATGATCCAAAGACAACCATTGCGGATATGATGGAAAAGCGGCTGGTAGGGGCGGATACTTATACCATGGAGATGGCCCGTGCCATCCGGGCTGCGGGTCTTCGGTTAGAGCATGTGGAGGAGTCTCCCAGGAAGAAGGCGGCCCAGGCATTTTTGGAGATGTATAAGGGAGTCTTTGAGGAGCATTTAGACAAGAGGGCGGAGATGGAAGCCATGATAACTCTTTCTTCCATGCTTACGGATCCGTCCTATGAGATACCCCGGCCTGTCAGGGTGGAGGCCAGCCGAAAGGGCACGGAGGCGGACAGAGCGAAGGATCAGTTTTCCCAGGATCTTTTTCTGTATAATGCCATGTTTGAATCGTTTTTTAAGAATCAGGTGATTGAGGACAGGGCGCCCTCCAACATCTCGGAGATTCAGTCCGAGCAGCGGGTGTTTGAGCGGCTGAACCGGTTTCTCCCCCAGGGGGAGGAGATGGCTCCTTTTCGGCAGAGGGGCGGGTATGTGGCCCAGGCTTCTCTGGATGTCAGGCCCCGGTCGGTTACCATGGTGATGGAGCCCAATGCGGTTACCGATGTGACTGTGGACAATTATGTGTCCCGGATTCGGACGGCCCGTCCAAAGCGGGCGGACCGGGAGTGGGGTTTCTCCACCTTTGATAATATGATGGCCGGAATTTACAATGACGATGAGCTGCAGGCCATTGAGCAGAGCGGAAGAAGTTTTATAGAAACCGTGTTCATAGACGGGAAAAGTGTCAGGGAACTGTACGAAAGGAAGAGAAAGGAAACCCGTGAGGATTATGAAAACCGGATCAAATGTGAGGTGGTGGCCTGTGCCTTAGAGGGAAAGGGAAAGATCGATATCTGCCCCTTTGAGCGTCAGGGAAACAGCTTCGTGATGAGGGATCCCATCCCCATGCGGGTGAAGGTCAACTTAAAGGAGGAGGTTCCCATCTGGAAGCGGGCCCTGCGGTTTTTACATATTAAGTCGGAGACAAAAAAGGAGAAGGCGGAGCGGATCAGCATGGATGATCTGCAGGCCGAGGAGCGTCAGGGAAGGATCCGGCAGCAGGTGGCAGAGCTTCGTGAGCGGGAGAGAAACCGCCAGATGGCGGCCCGGGAAGTACAGCAGAGGAAGGAAGCCTTAGCCCGGGATGAGGAGCTCTATTTTGGCTTCCTGGGAGATTCGGAGGAGGAGCGGGCAAAGGAAGTCCGGAGCCGGCTGGTGACAAAACCGGATCACATCTGCTTTTTAGATACCATGGACCGTTATGATTCACGGGTGAATTTTGCCCGTTCTTATGCTCTCATAAAGGGGCTGACTCTAGAGCAGGTTCTCTCGGATGATCCGGCCCTGGCAGAGCGAAAAAGGGAGATCGGCAGGGAGCTGATGGAGCAGTATAGCCTTGTAAGCAGGGAGGAATATGAGAAAACCCATGGTTCCGGGGCAGATTATGATGCTTATCTTCAGGAAAAGAAAACCAGGGCATTTGAGACCTTCCAGGAGATACACCAACAGCTCCTTGCCCAGCCCTATCGGCCCATGGCAGATACCAGGCCGGAGACTTTGGCTGCCCATTACCAGGAGAATGCCCAGATAGGAAGTTTTGCGGTCAATAACATCCAGTGTGTATCTTCTCTTGTGAGGGATGTAAACCGGCAGGAATTTAACACCTTGTCCGATGATTTTATGCGGATAGGGCAAATCCGGTACGGGGCTCTTTTTGCGGAATACATGGCAAGCGATACCTATGTGTGGCCCCATGCCTCCGCTGACAGAGGAGAGGTGGCCACAGGAGCGTTTGCCAGAGCTGCCATGGAGCAGTATCAAAAGGAGCTGGCCCAGTGCCTCACCTACGGGGATGCCATAGGGCGGATTGCCATCCAGCGCCAAATGGGTACAACGAATCTGCAGGCGGATATGGCGGAATTTACATCTGCTCAGGAAAAGAATTTTTATGAGGCGGCCCATTATGCGGAAAGCGGCAGAAATCCGGTGAGCTTATTTGACCAGAGCACCGGGATGTATACCGTGAAAAATGTGAAAGAGATCGGTGACATGATCCGGCAGGCGGACAAAAGCTGGCAGGATGAGTTTGAGGAGATCAGCGCCTCAGACATCATCCGGAGTGACCCGAAAGTGCGGATGCGGGAGCAGCAGCGGCAGATGATACGGGAGGTCATAGACAACCATGTCCGTCTCCAGAAGCGGGATGATGAGATTTATTTTGGATTTCTGGGGGAGAGCGAAGCCGCCATTGGGGGCCGGATGGCAGAGATTACCCGTTTCCAGGAGGATGAGAAGGAATTTTATACGGCAAATACCATGGACCGTCAGTCGTCAAGGGTCAATGTGGTCCGGGCCTATGCCATGACGAGAGGGATGAGCCTGGAACAGGTACTGTCGGAGGATCCGGCTTTGGACGAGAGAAAGGCGCAGATCGGAAGGGAGTTTGCGGAGAGGATTACCATACTGTCTAAGGAGGAGTACGGAAAGCTTCACGGCTCGGAGGACGGGTATGAGCAGTACCGGACGGAAAAGAAGGAGGATATCTTTAAAATGGCCCGGGAAATACATCCGGCGATGATGGGGATCTCCTATGAACCTTTGGCGGATATAGAGCCGGAGACATTGGCGGCAGGCTATGAAAAGGGAATGTTTATCCGGAATATTTCTCAGGATTTTGAGCAGTCCTTTAAGCTGATGAGCATTTATCACAAGGATGAGATGGAGGCTTTGACGGACCGGTCCAGGGCTATGGGGGAGTATAAATGTCTGGGGGATTACTGTAAGTTTTTGGCATCGGATTCCTATGTGAGTCCGGACACTGCGGAGCACAGGGATGAGATGGACATTACCAATGCCATGGTGGCCAGAGAGAATCTGAAGAACTATGTGAAGGCTACTAAGGAATGCAGAGCCTGCGGGGATTTGTCCGCAAAGGTTGATGAGCGGATGGCTATAGCGGGAGTGATCCTGACGGAGGCCATTTACACCAAGGTGTCGGGAAGCGGGGAAGGCTACCGGCAGGTGGCGGAGGATCTGACCGCCGGCGGGCCGCCCGTTTGCTTTTTTGATGAGAGGGAGAGTATGTATGTGGTGGGAGATCCCGGGGAGATTCACCGGCAAATGGAGGCCAAAGGGATTCTGGCCAGGGATGGGGGAAAAGTGAAGATGAGCCTGGATGAGCTGGGAGACGGAGGAAAGAAGCTTGGCAGGACGGGATTTGGAAAGAAGGGGACAGAGAAACATAAGGAGGTGCTGCATAGTAAGCAGCAAAAGACCCTTTGACCATTCTGCGATTATATAAGGAGGAAGAATTATGCCGCAGAGAAGGACCGGGAAGGTTTCGGAGGCTTCGGAGAAGGAACTGAGATTTTTGGGGGAAATGGCCGGGGTGATCGGAAGGCTGGGAGATGAGGAGCTGGCAAGAGGGATCCGCAATCCCGAAATTTCCCGGAGAATCCGTGGGTTTCTGGGAAAGAGCGGGGCGTCCTCTGTTGAGAGAATGATGATTGAGGATTTGGAGCGGGAGGATGAGAAGGAGCCGGTCTGGGAGCTGGTGAGGGGAATCTGCAGCAGAGAGGGGCAGAAGCGCCAGATGGAGAGGGCTATTTTGCGGGAGACGCAGGTGTATCAGAGGGATGATCAGGCCTTTTTCGGGTTTCTGGGAGAGGATGAGGCGGCAGTCACCCGTGGATTTGAGCAGGTTACTTCCTATAATGACGGGAAGAATAAGGTTCATCTTTTGAATACCACATTCCGCAGCGGAAGCCGGGTCAGCTTAGCAAGGCTTTATGCATTGTCTCAGGGAATGTCTCTTAAGGAGGTTCTTTCGGATGAGCCGGCGGCTTTGGAAGAAAAGCGGAGAATGGGGACAGAGCTGATTGAGAAGATCCGTTTTTTGGGGCCGGAGGAGTATGAAAGGGAGAGAGGCGGACAGGGAGATTATACTGCCTATTATGAGGGCAAAAAGAGGGAGATGTTTTCCCTCTTTGAGGATCTGTACCGGGGTCTGGCGAGGCAGCCACTTCATTTCCCGGAGAGCCGGAAGCCGGAGGCCCTGGCAGAGAGCTATCAGGAGCTTATGTTTATTGCCACGGCTTCCCAGGATCTTCAGCAGTGTTTTTCCCGGGAGGTGGAGAGTGTTGCGCCGAAGGAGTTTGGGGAGAAGGCCGGGATTGCCAGGACCATCGGAGAGATGAAGTATATGGGAGAATACTGTGAATTTCTCACATCGGATCTTTACGTTATGCCCGATCCCCGGCGGACCGGGGAGGCGGGAGATCTGGCCAAAGCCATTGCGGCAAAGGAGAATATGGAGCGGTTTTTGCAGGATACCAGAAAATGCACCACCTGTGAACAGATCGGGGAGAAAATCGACAGGGACTGGGGAGTTGCCGCGCTGGCCCTGAAAAGTGACTTAGGCCAGGTTCTGATTGAAAATCCCGGGATGTTTGGCCAGAGTGCGGATTACCTGTTCACAGGGGAGGGGCCGGTCTGTTTCTATGATCCCAGGACAAAACAGTACCAGGTAGGTCCTGCCCGGGAGATTGAAAAAAGATCTCTTGAGGCTGCGAGAGAGACTGGAAAATACCGGATTTCTCCGGACAGGGAGAGAGAGCTGAAAGAAGGGATGGAGGTAATCAGCCTTTCGGAGCTTGAGGAGGCCGGGAGAGAGAAGGAGCGGGAGGAATTTGACAAGCTGGAAGCGTATTTTGAGAAGCAGGCAAAGCACCGTGGAAATTCGGCGTATTTCCGGGATGTAACCGGGGCTTTGGAGCGGCTTCGCCAGTGCCGGAAGGCTCCCGCCAGCAAAGAAAGCGCCATGGAGCTGGTGGAGGCCGGAAAGGAGCTTAAGAAGGCCTGTGATCAATATCTGGCTGAGAGAAAGGGTGCCGTTACCTTTTGGGGACGGGAAAGGCTTCGGATGGTAGAGCAGCTGAACCGTTTCGTGGAGCAGCAGAATTTTGATCAGGTTCGGGATATGCGGGTGGTGAAGAGTTATGAGGGAAAAACCTGGGAGCAGGTGGGAAGGATTCCTCTGGCGGAGATTACCTTAAAGGGACCATCGGAAACGGTGGGAGCGAACCTAAGCCAACGGCTGAAGGTGGAGTATGGAGGGAAAACAGGGTTTTTCACGGAGAAGAAGGAGATACGGAATACCAATTATTATGTAAATAAACTGATTGACAGTCAGGAGGATCCCGGGAAAAAGCAGCTTTTGTCCAATAACCGGGCCTGGATTTCCGAATATGTGGGGCTTATGGATCTTTTTCAGAGAAATCCCGATACCGCATCCTTCCATCTGTGGAGAGGAACCATGCTGGAAGCCTGGAACAAAAATCACCTGGAAAGAGAGGCCGGCCGGACAGAGCAAGGACGGGAGATTCTGGAAATGACAGACTGGGACCGTCTGACACACAAGATTATGAGCGAATACTACCGCAGATCCGATGAGCAGGGGAATTTTGCGGGAGCTGACAGGAAAAATCAGGAATTTTTGAAGGTGCTTGAGGATCTTAAAGTGCCTCAGAAGGAACAGCAGATCCTTGTCAGAAACCAGGAGTTTCTCTTGGGCTTAAAAAGGCCGGATGAGAATGTGACGGACCGGGAATATGAGTTTCTCCGGGCAAGGTATGAGATCCTCCTAAATAAATGGAAGCTATGTCAGAGGCTGGACGGGATGAAGGAAACAGGCGGGGAAGAAAAGAGGCAGAGCCTGGAGAACAAAATCCGCTTCGTTGATGTTTTGCTGGAGGACAAAAAGCTGGGCCGGCAGGTGTTTGAGACCACGAAGGCAGTGGGCACGGCTTCCATCAGCGATAGTGTGGGGAGATTCGGAGGAGACGGAAGCGGAGTCAATGAGCTTACCAGCCGGAATATTGCCTCCTCCCGGATTGCGGAGCTTTTGGGAATCGGGGGAATCCTGGCCCATTCGGAGAAGATGGTGGTCCGGTCGGGAGACCGGCAGGTTGCCGGCTGCTTTATGGAGCTGGCCCAGGGCATGGACGCCAGATCCGGAGATTATGTGTCCCAGAGAGGCTTAAACCAGGTGGAGCTTGTGCCTTCCCGGACGGAAGGAGGGCCGGACCGTTTTTACCAGACCGGATCGTTTCTTCGGGATATGACCACCCTGGAGGTTCTGGATTATCTCTGTGCCCAGAACGACCGACATTCGGGGAATATGCTGTATCGGTTAAGCCCGGCGGACGAGAATGGAAAGAGGCAGATCATCGGTCTCCAGGGCATCGACAATGATCTGTCCTTCGGCAGCCGGGATGATGTGACCAGCCGCTTTCATAAGGGTCTGGAAAATATGACATTTATTGACCATGAGCTGGCGGAGAAGGTCAGGGCCTTAGACGAGCGGACCATACGGTTTGCCCTGGAGGATCTGCTTCCCCAGAATCATATCTCGGCCGCGGTGAAGCGGGTGACAAACCTTCAGCAGCACCTGAAAGAAAATATGGTGGAGCTGGACAGCCCGGAGAAATGGGAGCTGGAGCAGGTGGATTTGTCTGCCTATCCTAAGGAGCGGGACGGGGAGCTGGAGCCGGAGATGAAAAAATATGTGGAGGGAGTAAGAAAAATCCAGGATGCTGTGGCCGGGAGTGAGATTTTTATCCATCCCAGCGGCATGATCAATGAGGAGCTTGAGACCGTGAGGGAAACCTTTGGGGAGAGAGAACGGGCAGAGGAGGATCTGTTTGAGGGGTTGAGAGGAATTTTTGATTTCCAGGAGGCCACGGTGGAGAAGGCGGCCCTGACCCCGGAACCGGAGCGAGAGAGGGACTCTCATCATGAGAGGAGCTTTCACGGTGAGAGGAGTTCTCTTCCGGAGAGAAATTCTCATCGCGAGAAGATTTCTCTTAGTGAGATAGACCCTCATGGCAGGAGGAGTTCTCTACCTGAGAAGAGTTCCCGTCATGAACAGGATTCCCATAAAGAAAAGGAGCCTCTTACTTTGAACGGCAAAAAGCATGGGGGCCGGGTTTTGTCCCTGATGCTTCTTGTGCTGGCGTCCTTTACCTTTACTTTTTTGTACTCCGGAAAAACTCTGACCGCTTACGCCGCTTCCGGGTGGCAGCAGCAGGACGGGGCCTGGTATTTCCATAATCCGGACGGAAGCGTGCAGACCGGGTGGATTATGGATAAGGGAAAGAGCTATTATCTGTATCCGGACGGGCGCTGCGCCATGGATACGGTTACACCGGACGGCTACTATGTGGACGGAAGCGGCGCCTGGTGGCAGAGGAAAAGCTCTGTTTTGGGGGTGGAGATTGTCGCACCGAAGGGGTTTTTGGGGCCGGAGGATCCGGTGGAGCTTGGAATGTGGAGTGGGGAGGCTTCCCTTATTCTGATGCGGAGGGCTCTGGAAAGCGCTTTTGGCGGCAAACGGACCTTGCGGATTCAGGAACAGTCCGTAGAATACATAGATAAGGAGACAAAGGAACCGATCATCACTCTCTCGCGGAACCGGGAGACAGGAGAGTACAGGCTGGATCTGACCATGGAGCTGGATCCGGAAAGCCGGGAGCTTTCCCGGGCCGCCACCTATGATTATCAGGTATTCCAGGCATTTTTGTACCAGTTTGATTCTGCGCCGGAAATACTGGAACAGGCTATTGTGTCAGCCTGGAACGGACAAAATCACTGGAATATTAATCGGCAGAGCCAGGTTACGGTGGCGGACTGTCAGGTGAGATACACGGCGGGAACCGGATACGGAACCTTTTGGCTCAAAGAACGGCATCCGGACATTATAACAGACAGACCGGAAAGCGGAGGATGGACAGATGAGTCATGACTGGAGCCAGTGGAAGCTGATACAGGATTTTTTTCAGATCGGAGAAGACGGTACTATGCCGGAGGGCACCCGCCTTTTGATGGAGGCCATGGAGATGGTCCCCTATCAGAATAAAGAGGATATTGTGGTGGTGGATGCACCGGCAGATGACGGAATGTATATTATTCTGGAAGGGGACGCCAGAGTCTTGGACCGGCAGGGAAATCTGATCAATGAGCTGACGACAGGAGACATGGTAGGAGAGCTGGCACTGATCAAGGATGTGGTCCGGGGAGCCACGGTGCAGGCAAAGGGAGAGGTCCGGTGCGCCCATATTTCCCGGCCCTTGTTTGAGAAGATTGCAGGAAAGAACCGGAAGGTGTACGGGGCTCTTTTAGATCTTTTGTACACAAAGACCACCAATATGGTTCGGGAGCGGGAGCGGCTTCAGTCGGAGTTGGCCATTGCCGCAAGGATTCAGACGGGATTTTTGCCCAAATCTTTTGAAGAGTTTGGGCGCCTTCCGCACACGGCGGTGACCGGGCGGATGGTTCCGGCCAAGGCGGTGGGCGGAGACTTTTATGATGTGTTTTTTATCGATGATACGCGGCTGGGCTTTCTGGTGGCAGACGTATCGGGAAAAGGGATCGGAGCGGCCCTGTTTATGACCATGGCAAAGATCCATATCCGCAATTATATGCGGCTTAATATGTCCATGGAGGAGATGGCAAGACGGGTCAATAAGCAGCTCAATGACGACAATGAGGAGGAGCTGTTTGTGACGGCCTTTATCTGCGTGCTGGACACAAAGGAGAACCGGCTTGATTTTATCAATGCAGGCCACAACAAGCCCTTCGTCAGCCGGCAGGGAGGAGATTTTCAGATGTTGGACTGCAAGGCGAATTTTGTCTTAGGGATGATGGAGCCCATGCCGTATAACCGGCAGACTATTCAGCTGGAACCGGGAGATGCCATCTATCTGTATACGGACGGGGTGTCGGAGGCCATGAACCAGTCAGGAGAGCTGTTTGGGGAGGAGCGGATGCTTGCGGCCCTTAATACAGAGCCAAAGCTTAAGGAAAATCCGGACGGTCTGGTGGAACACATGTACCAAAAAATTGAGGAGTTTGCCCAGGGAGCGGAGCAGTCGGATGACATAACCATGGTGTATCTTTTCCGTGGATAAATTAGCAGAGAGGTGAGTGGCGTTGGAGAGTCAGAAGGAAGGAATGACGGTGACCTTTTGGGGAACCAGAGGTTCAGGGGCGGCGGCCGGCAGGGATTATGTGGAATTTGGGGGAGATACGAGCTGCGTGTCTGTGGAATGGGGAAGCCAGCTGGCGGTGTTTGATGCGGGAACCGGAATCGGACGGCTGGGGGAGGCATTGGCCGGGCGAGGATTTTCCGGTGAGCTCCATTTGTTTCTGAGCCATTTTCACCTGGACCATATCTGTGGACTTCCCTTGTCAGGATTAGTGTTTTGTCCCGGGGCGCGGCTCCATATTTATGGAATGGGTGCGGATCCGGGAGCCGTGCAGTCATGCATAAGCCAGGTGCTGTCGCCGCCTTACTGGCCGGTGGGGCCGGATGGCTACAAGGCAAATGTGATCTGGCATGATTTAAAGCCTGACGAAACGGGAAAACCGCTTTTGGTGAGGCTTGAGAACAAGGTGCCAGGCTCCTTCCCGGATTTGGGGTGGCAGGTACAGGCATTGGGGGGAAATCACCCGGACGGAGGATTGATCTACCGTCTGGAGGCGGCCGGGCGGTCGGTAGTCTATGGTCTGGATTGTGAGCTGCCGGAGGATTTTTGGCCCGTATATGAGGACTTTGCCAAAAGTGCGGATCTGCTGATTTTTGACGCCGCATACACACAGGAGGAATATCCATCTGTGAAAGGCTTCGGCCATGCCACCTGGCAGCAGGGCGTAAGGATGGCAGAAAGCACCGGCGCGGCGCGGACCGTGTTGATTCACCACCGGTGGGAGAGAACGGACGGGGAGTTAGAAGCGCTGGACCGGACGGTCAGGAGCCGGTCATCGAAGGTGTGCTTTGGGAGAGACGGCATGAAGATTTTGTTGTAGCAGATGAAGGAAGGATTTTGGGAGCGCGTATTACACAGAAACAGGAGGTTTGCAGTGAAGAACGGACATTTGGTAAAAAGGCTGGTGGTGGCCACCCTGGCGCTGGGACTTTTAGGGGCAAACATAAAGACCATGGCAGAGCAGGCGGCGGACAGCAGGCGGCTGTCCATTCTTTCGGTGAAGGGGGAGAACGGGTTCGTCATTAAGGGCGGCACCCGGGAGATTAAGGCCACGGCAGGGATGCCTTTAGGACAGGGAAACAAGGTGAAAACCGGCGCCTCTTCCAATCTTTTCCTGGAAGCGGATGGCGACAAGGTGATGAAGCTGGACAGCCAAAGCGTGGCGGAAATTACAGGGGTATCATCGAAAAAGCTGAAAATTACCCTGAAAAGCGGTTCTCTGTTCTTTCAGGTGGACAGAAAGCTGGCAGAGGACGAGGAGCTGACCTTTGACGCTGCGCAGACCTCCATGAGTATCCGGGGCACCGCGGGACTTTTGTCCTTTAAGGAGAAAAGCCTGGAATTTTCCCTTTTGGAGGGCTCTGTGGACTGGACAATCGGCAATGAGACCGTTGCGGTGGAAGCCGGGGATAAGGTGGTGCTTAAGGAGGTAACAGACGGTCTCTCCCTGGAGAAAAACGGCATGAATTCCATCTATGAGCTTTTGGAAAAGAAGAAGCTTGACTGGCGGGAATTAGATGACTTCGGGTTGGAGACTCTTCTGGATCAGGAAGGGCGCATGGATCTGTCGGTTGTCGGGTATGATCCGGCCGCCAACGGGCAGGAGGCCCGGGAGCTTTTGGAGAAAAAGAGGGAGGAGAGAAGGCAGGAGGAGGATAAAAGGGAACAGCTTCGCAAGGAGCAGGAGGAAAGGAACGGGTCAGGGCAGCCGGCTTTGCGCCAGGACGGGCGGCCGCCGGAGGAACAGACGGAGAATACCGGGGGGATTGGAGTGCAGGAGCCTGTGGGGACGGACAGTCCGGATGATTCTCCCGGAACAGGAGAGACCTCCGGTTCCGATGGCAGTTCCTCCGGGGCAGGTTCTGATAGCTCCACCAATACCGAGAGCCGTCCCAGTACTGGTGGGGAGAACCCTCCTGAGACAGATAGTACACCATATGAATCCCCCACTGGGATAAATTCCTCAGGGCTATATCCGACCCCATAGCACAAAGGATCAGGATTTATAACAGGTACAGGGAGGGGATTATCAGGAAATGGCTCAGCAGAAAAGGCAGTTTTGGATTGGTTTTGGAATCATGATCGGTATTACCTGCTTCTATGCCTTTATAACTTTGCAGGATCTGGGCTATTCCTATGCTCCGTCTACCGGATGGCAGGGGGACGGGGAGGGGAGTGAGATTTTTCTGGATTTTGGCCGGGAGGTTTCCTTTGAAGGGATTTCCTGCTACCTGGGTAACTATGAGCGTAGGAAATTTGTTCTGGAGATGGGAAACGGCGATCCGGTTTGCTGGGGAATAAAGAAAGAGATATGCTTTAACCGGGTTTATCAGTGGGAGAAAATCAAGGCAGAGGGGACAGGGCGCTATTTGCGCCTTACGGCGCTTAATCAGATTGCCGAACTTAAAGAATTGGTTATTCACGGCGCTGACCAAGAGATCCTGGTTCCGGCCAATGCCTCTCTTTATCCGGAGCTTTTTGATGAGGGTTATATGCTTCCCGATTATCCCACCTTTCGGGCGGGGACGATTTTTGATGAGTCTTATTTTGGAAGGACGGCTTATGAGTATCTTCATGGGATCCGGTCCTATGAGGATACCCATCCGCCTTTGGGGAAGCTTTTGATCTCTGTGGGGATTGCTCTTTTCGGAATGAATCCCTGGGGATGGAGAATTGTCAATGCGGTGTCTGGTATTGTGGTGCTGCCTTTGATTTGGGATTTTGCCCGGAGAGTGCTTGAAGAACCCTGGGGGGCTTGTGCCGCAACCGGGCTGCTGGCATTGGATTTTATGCATTTTACTCAGACCCGGGTGGCAGGGGTGGATGGATTTCTGGTTTTGTTTATCTGGTCCGCTTACTATTTTATTTACCGGTATTGGGAGAAGCTGGGAAAGAAAAATGGGAGCGGATGGCTTTTTTTGCTGGCGGCAGGGATTTGTCTCGGGATTGCCATAGGGTGTAAGTGGTCCGGATTTTACGGGGCGGCGGGGGCGGCTGTATTGCTGCTTTCCATATTTTGGGGCGGTTATCGCAGCGGATCTCTGAGCGCTCGGTATTTGAGGCGGACCTTCTGGGTTTGTGTGGGAGTGTTTGTGGCGGTTCCGGCAGGGATTTATCTGGCCAGCTATCTGGTGTATGTGCCTGTGGGCGGAAAAACGGGACTTTTGCAGGATATGTGGGCAAATCAGAAAAATATGCTGCTCTACCACGCAAATCAGGGAACGGAGCATGTTTATGCGTCAAAATGGTATCAGTGGCCTTTGACGGTCCGGCCGGTTCTGTATTTTAAAAACAGCAGGGAGGGCATGACGGAGGCTGTCTTTACCATGGGAAATCCGGTGGTCTGGTGGAGCGGGGCTCTGTGCTTTTTTTGGTGTCTGTACCGGGCTCTGGAGAGAGACAAAAAGGCTGCTTTTTTATGTGTCACGTATCTGGCGCCGTTTCTTCCCTGGATTTTGGTGCCCCGATATTCTTTTTTATATCATTATTTTCCTTGCGTGCTTCCTTCTGTTTTGTGCACGGTCTATTGCTGCGGCACGGCCGTGGGGAAGAATCGAGGGAGATTTTATATGGGAGGTCTGCTTCTGACGGCAGGAACTGTGTTTGTGCTGTATTATCCGATTCTGGCGGGGCAACTGGTGAGGGACCGTTATATAGAATGGCTGGACTGGCTGCCGGGGTGGGGGCTTTTGTGAATGGGATATTTGCACAGGGGGCGCCCTTTGCGCCACAGAGAAAAATCGGCAGATAAAATGAAACAGATGCAGGAAAACCCGCCGAAGGTGAAAGCGGAGGATGACAGAATGCAAAAGGGGATACAGCGAAAAAATTGTAGGAAGAGCATCGGGAGGAAAGAAAATGAAGAGAAGCGTGAAAAGCCTTGTGTCCGGTTTGCTGGTGGCGGGCTTCATGGCGGCAAATGTTTACGGCGCCGTGAATCCGGCGGAAGCAGGCGGCTATGCCGGAGGTATGCTTGATCCGGGCAGTGATTTGGTGACATTGGCCGGAGTGCCGGGAGACGGCAAAAAGGACGGAAGCGGGCAGGAGGCCCGGTTTGCAGGGCCAATGGGCATTGACACAGACGGCAGAACCGTGATAATCGCGGACACGGACAACAATCAGATACGCAGCTGTCACGGAAACCGGGTGGTTTCCCGGGCCGGGGCGGAGACGGGGCAGGACGAATATGGTCATGCTCTGGGCGGATACCGGGACGGCTATGTGGATCAGTCCGTTTTTGACAAGCCATCGGACTGCGCCTTTTTGCCGGACGGCCGGATAGCCATCGCAGACCGGGAAAATCACAGCATTCGGATCCTGGAAAAAAACTATGTGTATACATTGGGAGGAAGCGGTAAGGCCGGATACAGGGAGCGGGGACCTGTAAGCAACGGAACCCTTGGAAATGACGGGGAGAATACCTCCTGGTTTAACTGCCCGTCCGGTGTGGCGGCAGGGCCCAATCAGATTCTCTATGTGGCGGACACGGGAAATCATTGTATCCGGGGAATCCGCAGGGACGGCTCATCCTTTCTGGTGGCGGGAATTCCCGGTCAGGGAGGCTATGCAGACGGGGAGGCCCTTTCTGCCCGGTTTATGGATCCCTGCTCCCTTGCCGTGGGAGAGGACGGGGCAATCTATGTGGCAGATACGGGCAACCAGCGGATCCGAAGAATATGGCAGGGCCAGGTGACGACCCTGGCCGGCACAGGCACGGCAGTGGATCCGGAGACCGGGTATGTGGAGCCGGTAAAGGATCCTCAGGAGGGAATCGGATTTTGCTATCCCCAGGGAATCTGTCTGGCGGGCAATGTGGTGATTACGGCGGATACAGGCAATCACAGAATTTGTGCCACCACATTTGACGGGGAGACGGCCGTCATTGCGGGAACCGGAACGGCCGGGTTCGGGGACGGCAATCTGACAGAGGCCCAGCTTCACAGTCCCGGGGATGTGGTGTGGGAGAACGGGTTTCTCTACATTATGGACAGCGGCAACAGTGCGCTGCGGGTTATGAGATTTGATCCGGCGCAGTGGCTTGGGGAACACACAAACAAGATTTTACAGTGATACTTGAGAAATTCCTCCAAGGCTGGTATTGCAAATTTTCAAGTTTTTCTCAAAAGGTACGCCATGGAAAAGGGAGAGAAAGAGGTGAATAAATTGAGAAAAAGCCGTTTTTTTAAGCCAACGGCTGTCCTGGCTTTGGCGGCAGGGATTCTGGCCCTTCAGGGAGCAGGCATATTTTATGGGACAGATATGCGGATAAGAGATTACCGTTATCAGCGGGGCGGCCTTATAAACCCGGATATCTATGTGATAGGGATTGATGAGGAGACGCTCATAAGGTACGGGTCCTGGCAGAATTTCAGCAGGACCGGTACGGCCCGCCTTCTAGAGCAGTTAAATGGGGACCCGGATCTGGCTCCGGCAGTGATCGGCCTGGATATCGGTTTTTTCGGAGAGACAAAGGGAGAGGCGGACAGGGCTTTGGCCGATGGGGCCGCCCTTTTGGATAATGTGGTGACTACATCCTATGCCACCTTTGGAAAGGCGGTGTCAGAGGCAAACGGTACCTTTTCGGTCCGTGAGCAGGTGATGACCTATGAAGAGCCCTATGAGGCTCTGAGAGAGAATGTAACCTGGGGATTCAGCAATGTTCCGCTGGACACGGATGGGATTGTCCGCCACACGATGGGATACATGGAAGCAGAGGGAGAGAAGGTCTACAGCTTTTCGGCAGAGGTGTACAGAAAATATATGGGAGAGCTGCCGTCCTTGGTGCTTCATGGGAACGGCTTGTGCTACATTCCCTTTTCCGGAAAGCCCTATGATTATTATGGCTCGGAGACAGCAGGCCTTTCCTTTGCGGCTGTAGCTGAGGGAGAGATTCCCCGGGAGCTGTTTGCCGGGGCCATTGTTCTGGTGGGACCTTACAGCACCGGAATGATGGATTCCTACTATACGGCTGTGGATCATGCGGTTCCCATGTATGGAGTGGAGGTTCATGCCAACATTCTTCAGGCTATGCTGGAAGGCAATCATAAGAGGGAGCTGTCTCTGTGGGCCGAAACGGCAATTACCGGGGTTTTTCTGGCGCTTATGGCCGGAGCCCTAAATGTGAAGGCAGGAGAGAGGGCAAAAAAGGATTCCGGGAAGGAAAAGAGCAAAAGAAATCTGAAAAACATACATCAGGGAAGGATGAAGAGGGCGGTGCTTGCTGCCGTGCTGCTGGTGGGCGGGTACTGGTGGATAAGCGGTCTGGCCTACGAAAAGGGGCTTGTGCTTCCTCTCTTGTATCCTTTGGGGGCAGTGGTATTAAGCCTTGTTTTTTATGTGGCAGGCAGCTATGTGCAGGAGCGGCAGGCCAAAAAGAACCTGGAGAGAATTTTTGGAAAGTATGTATCCGGGCCGGTGGTTTCCAACATTTTAAAACAGGGGGAGGAGGCCTTAAAGCTGGGAGGGCAGAAAAAGGATATTGCTGTTTTGTTTGTGGATATCCGGGGCTTTACGCCCTTGTCAGAAGCGCTTCCCCCGGAAAAGGTGGTGGAAATTCTGAATCAATACCTGGAGCTGACCACCAGCGCGGTGTTTGGCAACGAGGGCACGGTGGACAAATTTATCGGGGATGCAACCATGGCTATCTACAATGCGCCCATGGACTTAGACGACTATGTGTACCGGGCGGTAAAGACCGGGCTGGATATGGTGGAGGGAGCCAAAAAGCTGGAGAAGAGGCTGGGGGAGATTACGGAAAAAAAGGTAGGCTTCGGAATCGGCGTCAATTGCGGGGAGGCGGTTATCGGAAATATCGGAACCAGCAGACGGATGGATTACACGGCCATTGGCAATACGGTTAATACGGCCGCCAGATTGGAGAGCCAGGCTCTGGCCGGACAGGTGCTAGTCAGCCGGGAGGTGTATGAGAGAGTAAAGGATCGGTTCCGCTTTAAATATCTGGGAACCAGGAAGCTTAAGGGACTTGCAGAGGAGGCACCGGTTTATCTGGTGGAGGGAATTTTATAAAAGAGAAATACATAGGTAAAGCCCTGGGAGCTCTCAAACATTGAGAACTTCCAGGGCTTTTGCCCCTGCCAAGGATGCCGGCAGCCGGACTCGAACCGGCACGAGGTTGCCCCCGGCAGATTTTGAGTCTGCTGCGTCTGCCATTCCGCCACGCCGGCTTATCTCTGCAACGAAAATATTGTAGCATAAGAGGGAGGTTTTGGCAAGTGGTTTTTCAATAAATTTTACATAGGCTTGTGGTCAAAGTCACACATGCCGTCATCATCCAGATCCATGTGTTCATGGGTGGGGCCGCTGTAAAATTCTTTTCCTACTACATTGTAAGACTGGCGGCTTTCCTCAATGGCCTGGGACAGAAGACGGCGGACCTCTAGGGGCTGCCTGATATTTTTCAGAGTAATCTCAGGCATAGAGTCTACCTTTGTCTTTAAAAGAATATCACCGGTGCCGAAGATTTTGCCTGCCAGCGTCTGATGAAGGGTCAGATCCACAATGCGGTACAAAAGCGTCTCCTCCAGGGTGGTGTTTAAAAATCCATGCTTGATCATGAGACGGCCATCCTCTATGTAGTAGGTGGTGAAGCTTAAGGGAAACCAGAGATGGTGCTTTTTGTCCTTCCATAAATAGTCTGTGTTTTGAGCCATGACAATTCCTTCTTTCTAAAATGGCTGTGGTTAAACGGTTACAGGATTAAAACAATTTGTCGAAGCGTTCCATAGCTTTAGCTGTATTTTCATGGGTTCCAAAGGCAGTCAGACGGAAATAGCGGGTGCCATTTTCGCCAAAGCCCGCGCCGGGAGTGCCCACAATCTGGGCATTTTTCAGCAGATAGTCAAAGAAATCCCAGGATTCCATGCCCTGCGGACACTCAAACCAGATGTAGGGAGAGTGAATCCCGCCGAAAAAGGGGATTTTCTTATGGTTAAGAGTCCGGGCAATCATTTTGGCATTTTCCTGATAATAGCGGATGTTTTCCCGGCATTGTCTCATGCCCTCAGGGGAGAATACAGCCGCGGCGCCCTTCTGAACAATATAGGAGGTGCCGTTGAATTTGGTGGACTGGCGGCGGTTCCACATGGCGTGAAGGGACATTTCCCTGCCATCGGAGGCAGTAAAGACCAGCTCCCTCGGAACTACCGTATAGCCGCAGCGGGTACCGGTAAAACCGGCGGTTTTGGAGAGAGAACAAAATTCAATGGCACAGCGTTTGGCTCCCTCAATGGCATAGATGCTTCGGGGAAGCTTTGGATCTGTGATAAACGCCTCATAGGCAGAGTCAAACAGGATAACCGCTTCATTGGCCAGGGCATAATCCACCCACTCCTTCAGCTGACTGCGGTTGTAGACGGCTCCGGTGGGATTGTTGGGAGAGCACAGGTAAATGATATCTGCATGAATGTTTTTGTCCGGCATGGGAAGAAACTGGTTATCTGCATTGCCGGCTAAGTAAGTAATCTGCTTTCCTCCCATGAGATTGGAATCTACATAGACAGGATAGACCGGGTCGGGAATCAGAATCACATTGTCTGTGTCGAACAGTTCGGAGATATTTCCCGTATCGCTTTTGGCGCCATCGGAGATGAAGATATCCTCTGCATCTACATAAATACCGTTTTCCTCATAGTAGGCGCTGATGGCATTCCGGAGAAAATCGTAGCCCTGTTCCGGGCCGTAGCCCTTAAAGGTGTCTGAGGAGGCCATGGCGTCAACTCCATTATGGAGCCCCTGAATGGCAAGACTGCCTAAAGGCAGGGTCACATCGCCGATGCCTAAGCGGATGATCTCTTTGTCTGGATGCGCCGCCGTGTAGCCGGCAACCCGGTGGGCAATCTCGGAGAATAAGTAGCTTTCCTTCAGATTCTGGTAATTTTCGTTTAATTTTGGCATAAGGTATTCCTTTCTGTGCCGGGAAATCCTCCAAGGCCGGTGGCGGGGGCATGGCTTTGGAGCTTTGGCGCTTGTGTAATGGTTTTGATCATGGTTGATTCTAACAAAGAATTGACGGATAGTCAAGGGAAGAGGAAGCAGTTCACAAACTCCTTGAATCCCTGATGACAACTGTGTATAATAGGAAGGTAGAGAAAGGGATTTTGGCGGGAAAGGAGTGAGGATATGCTTAGCTGCAGAGAAGTGGAAAAAATGGTTATGCCTTATATTGACGAGGCGTTAGGAGAGGAAGAGCTGGATGAATTTTTGGAGCATATTGAGGACTGCGAATCCTGCCGGGAGGAGCTGGAGATATACTATACGGTTTCCGTGGGACTGAGACAGCTGGATCTGGGCACGGGAGTTTTTGACATTACCGGAGCTCTGGAGGAAAGCCTGGATCTGGCATGGCTGAAGGTGCGGGCCGTGAAGCTGCGCAAGGTGGTCCGGTACGCGGTGGAGACCCTCTGCACCACGGGAGTACTGGTTGCATTGATTCTTCAGTTGCGGCTCTGGCAGCAGGCCGGGCTGCTTAGATAAGAAGCCCAAAAGTTTTGAATAAGGAGATAATAATGGAAAAGCTGGTATTGATTGACGGACACAGTATTTTGAACCGGGCGTTTTACGGCGTGCCGGAGCTGACCAATTTTGAGGGACTTCACACCAACGGGGTGTATGGGTTCCTCAATATTATGTTTAAGATTCTTGAGGAGGAGAAGGCAGATCATCTGGCAGTGGCCTTTGATCTTCATGAGCCTACCTTCCGCCACAAGATGTATCCCGAATATAAAGGCACCCGCAAGCCTATGCCGGAGGAGCTGCGGGAACAGGTGCCTCTTATAAAGGAGGTTCTCTCGGCCATGGGGATTCCTATTATGACCATGGCAGGCTATGAGGCGGATGATATTTTAGGAACCTTAGCCAAGCGGATAGCCGGCGATAAGGTGGAGGTGTCTGTCATATCCGGAGACCGGGATCTTTTGCAGCTGGCAGATACTCACATCAAGATACGTATCCCCAAAACCAACAGAAACGGCACCGAGGTGAAGGATTATTATCCGGAGGATGTCAAGCGGGAGTACCAGGTGACTCCCCTGGAATTTATCGATGTGAAGGCCCTTATGGGCGATGCATCGGACAACATTCCGGGAGTTCCCTCCATCGGCGAGAAGACAGCCACCAGCCTGATTGTGGCATATGGCAGTATTGAAAATGCCCATGCCCATCTGGAGGAGATACGGCCTCCCCGGGCGAGAAAGGCCTTGGATGAGCACTATGATATGGCGGTGATGAGCAAAGAGCTGGCCACCATCTGTCTTGATTGCCCCATCGAATTTTCCTATGAGGATGCCAAGGTGGAAAATCTCTATACACCGGCTGCCTACCAGTATATGAAGCGGCTGGGCTTTAAGTCTTTTCTTTCCCGTTTTGATGCACAAAAGACAGGCGGCCAATCCGTGGAGGAGCACTTCTGGATGGTAGAAGAATATGACGGCGTGGAGCAGATCTTTGAAAAGGCTGCAATGGCAGAGCGCATAGGATTTCAGCTGATCATCGGTTCCGGCGGAGTGGAGGGAATGGGAATCTGCTTTGGGGAGGAGGAATGTTACGGAGTGCCGCTTTCCGGCTTTGTGACAGGAGCCTATCTCTGCGGGAGGCTTAAGGAGCTTCTTGCCGGGAGAAAAGAGCAGTCCCCGGCCTCTGTGCTGGATCTGAAATCTCAGCTAAAATATTTAGAGCTGGACTATAACAGCCCGGTACTGGATGCAGGAGTGGCTGGATACCTTTTAAATCCCCTAAAGGATACCTATGATTACGATGATCTGGCCAGAGATTATCTTGACCTGTCCGTGCCTTCCCGGACAGACTTGCTGGGAAAGGAAAAGCTGGGACAGGCCCTGGCCCGGGGCGAGGAGAGCGCCGTCACCTGTGCCTGCTATATGGGCTATATTGCCTGGAAGGCAATGCCGATACTGGAGGAGAAATTAAAGGCCCAGGGAATGTTAGAGCTGTTTCTTTCCATGGAGATGCCTCTGATATACAGCCTCTATCACATGGAGTCGGCGGGAATCCGGGTGGATAAGGAGCAGCTTAAGGCCTACGGAGAAAATCTGAAGGAGAAAATTGACAAGTTAGAGCAGGAGATCTACGAGCTGGCAGGAGAACATTTCAATATTAATTCTCCCAAACAGCTGGGGGAGGTTCTGTTTGACCATATGAAGCTTCCTCACGGGAAAAAGACAAAGACCGGCTACTCCACGGCAGCCGATGTCCTGGAAAAGCTGGCGCCGGACTACCCGCTTGTGCGGATGATCCTGGACTATCGGCAGCTGACAAAGCTCAATTCCACCTATGCGGAGGGACTGGCTGTCTATATCGGCGAGGACGGAAGAATCCACGGAAAATTCAACCAGACCATCACAGCCACCGGAAGAATCAGCAGCACGGAGCCCAATCTGCAGAATATTCCGGTTCGGATGGAGTTAGGAAGAGCCATTCGCAAGGTATTTGTGCCGAGGGAAGGCTGTGTGTTTGTGGATGCAGACTACTCACAGATTGAGCTGCGGATTTTGGCCCACATGTCCGGGGACGAAAGGCTCATTCAGGCCTATGGAGAGGCACAGGACATTCACGCCATCACCGCATCCGAGGTGTTTCACACACCCCTTCATGAGGTGACTTCCTTACAGAGGCGCAACGCCAAGGCCGTCAATTTCGGGATTGTCTACGGGATCAGCGCCTTTGGGCTCAGTGAAGATTTGAGCATTTCCAGGCAGGAGGCTTTAGAATATATTAACAAATATTTTGAGACCTATCCGGGAGTCAAGGCATTTCTTGATAAGCAGGTGGCAGACGGAAAGGAACAGGGCTTTGTCACCACTATGTTTGGCAGAAGGCGGCCGGTGCCGGAATTAAAATCAGGGAATTTTACGCAGCGCTCCTTTGGCGAGAGGGTGGCCATGAATTCGCCTATTCAAGGGTCAGCGGCGGATATCATGAAGCTGGCTATGATCGGGGTGGATAAAGAGCTGCGGTCAAGAAAAATGGAAGCCAGAATCGTGCTGCAGATTCACGATGAGCTTCTGGTGGAGGCGCCTGAAAAGGAGGCCGGGGAGGTGGTGCGGATTCTGGAGGATAAGATGAAGCACGCCGCTTCCCTGAGGGTTTCCCTGGAGGTGGAGGCAACCAAGGGAACGAGCTGGCTGGACGCCAAGTAGAGGATTTGCGGGCCGGTACATCCGCCGCCCGACCTGTCATGGCAATATATGGGGAAGGCGGACAGAAACCGGCTCATTTAGCGACAGGGTGTCAGCTGTGACGATACAGTCCCGGGCAAGCACCGTCACTTTGTGGGCGGCAGCGTGGGCTAGAGCTTTACAAAACTCAGGGTGAGTGGCCATGTTAGGCTCAAAATAAGAAACATTTTTCATGGCAATCACAAAGAGAATATAGCACAGATACCCGTCTTTTGCCGCTGCCTCCAGCTCCTGCAAATGCTTTACTCCCCGCTCTGTGGGGGCATCGGGGAAACGAACGATCCCGTTTTCCTCCAAGGTAACTCCCTTTACCTCCATGAAGGCGGGGGCGCCGTTTTGCATAAAGGCCAGATCAAAGCGGGAGGAATGGTAGCGCACCTCCCGGCGAAGGCTTGTCACGGCGATGGAGGCGGAGCCGGTAAGAGGCACTTGCCCTTTCAAAAGCCATTCCCAGGCAACCTGGTTGGGGGCCTGAGAGTCCAGATTGATGAGCCGGGCGCCTTGCGTTGTCTTTTTATAGACGCCGATCAGGGAATATTCGGTTTTCCTTCCGGTTGCGGCGGCATCGGGATGAAACTGCAGAATAACCGTGGTTCCAGGCAGTAAAAGCTCCCGGCAGCGGCCGGTGTTTTTCACATGGCAGGTTACCTTTTTACCATTTAAATCTGCGTAGGCGATGAAACGGTTGGGCCGTTCCAAGAAAACGGCCGGGGTGATGTGTTCGTATTTCATGGGAGTACTCCTTTTGACAGATGAATGAATTTTGACAGATTTTGGCGGGAATGTCAAGAGGGCGGGCGCCGGATTTTTTAAGGAGAGATGGGTAAGAGCAACAGTTCAAGGGTTATCTGAAATGTTACGGGTAAGAGTATGTAAACAGCAACCGGGTAAAGGTAACGGAAAAATGAGGTGAAGTGATGGCGGAATTTAAAATCCGGCGTGCAGAGGCGGCGGATGTGAATGGGATTGCCCAAGTGATGGAGCTTGCGCGGCGTACTATGGAAAACGGGGAGTGGTTCGCGGCAGACGATGGCTTGTGGATTGAAAATCATATAGAGCGGCAGGGCTTTACCATGGTGGCAGAGGTGAAAAAGGAACAGGGAGCAGGGGAGATAGCCGGCTTTTTCATTATCGCGTTTCCTGATACGGGCGAGGAGAATCTGGGCCGGGAGCTTCATTTGACAGACAGTCAGCTTTCTTTAGTGGCCCATATGGACTCGGTTTGTGTGCGGCCTCGGTATCGGGGAAATCATCTGCAGGGAAGGCTTTTGGAGGCAGCGGAGAGGGAGCTTCTCGGACTTCCCCAACAGTATTTTTTGTGTACGGTCCATCCGGACAATCATGCAAGCCTTAACACAATGCTGGGGCATGGCTATGTGATTGTGGCCACCAGGGAAAAATACCATGGAAGACTGCGCCATATTTTGTACAAGAAGAAGGAAGTCTGTATTTCTTCCAGACCCAATGTTCTGGTCAGCGCCTGTCTTCTGGGCGCTCACTGCCGCTACAATGAAAAGGGAGTGGTGGAGGACAAGGTTTTTGCGTGGATGGAAAAGGCCAATCTCATACCGGTGTGTCCGGAGATTTTAGGGGGACTTCCCACCCCAAGAGAGCCGGCGGAGCGGGTGGGAGAGCGGGTGGTGACTGTAAATGGAAGGGATGTGACCCGGCAGTACCAAAAGGGAGCCCGGGAGACCCTGGCCCTGGCAAGGCTTTACGGATGCCGCTGCGGGATCTTAAAAGAGAGAAGTCCCTCCTGCGGAAGCGGCATGATTTATGACGGGAGCCACACAGGGACATTGACAAAAGGGGATGGAGTGACCGCGGAGCTTTTGAAAGCCAACGGGATTTTAGTGCTTGGAGAGAGCGCGGTGTCCCAAATGGAGGATTTGTGCCGGCAGGGCAAAAACGAGGAGATGGAAAATAAGAACAAAATACAAGATTTTGTGGATGACGGACAGAATTTGTGATATACTGGGAGCGCCCGGCGGTTTTGAGGGCTTTTTAAGGAAAAGACAGAAGGAAGGAATATTAATTATGAATACAACATCTGAGGAAGTCAGAAATCCGGAGCTTTTGAAGGCCATGAGAGCCATGCTTCGGGAGAACACGGAGAAAACCCGGGGACATATGGCGGCTGTTCTCATGAACTCCCGTCTTTTGTCTCCCATTGAGCAGCAGACCGTGCTGACGGAGAGGGAGGGTCCTTCCACCCGGATTCGGTTTGAGGATATTCAGAATGAGCAGGGAGACAAGTATTATCTGGCCTTTACGGACATGGACGAATATGCCAAGTGGAATAAGGAGGAAAATCATAATCAGGCGCTTATTATGACCATGGAAGATTTCGGAAACATTCTCATTCGCCATATCAGTGCTCAGAAGGGATTTGTCATCAATCCTTACGGGGAAAATGTGAGCATTTCCAAGGAGCTGCTTCTTTCCCTGTTAAAGCAGAGAGAGGCGAGGGAACATGCATCCGAGGCAAACTGATGATGGAGGTTCACTGGACAATGTGACGGTTATCGGTGTGACCGGCGGGGTGGGAGCGGGAAAAAGCCAGGTTTTACAGATTCTTAAGGAGGAATATGGCGCCCATATACTTTTGGCAGATGAGGAGGCGGCCCGTATAGAGGAGCCGGGCGGCGAGGGCCTTCGGCTGCTTGTGAACCGATTCGGGCCGGGAATCCTCGGCGAGGACAAAAGGCTGGATCGAAAGGCATTTGCAGAGATGATTTTTAAGGATCCCAAAGTCCTAAGAGAGGTCAATGAGATAATCCATCCCCTGACCTGGAAGGCTCTCTGTGAGAAGGTGGAGGACATCCGCGCCTTTTACAGACAGGATGAGAAAGGCCGCCCGGGCCCTTCTCATTTGGTGGCGGTGGAGGCGGCGCTGTTTGACGAGAGCTCAAGACAGCTTTGCGATGTGCTGTGGTATGTGGATGCCTCCGAGGAAAACAGGCTTGCAAGACTGACAAAAAATCGGGGATACAGCATAAAAAAGTGCCGGGATATCATAAAGAATCAGCCGCGCCGGGAAGATTTTCTCCGGCTGGCAGACCAGGTGATTGACAATAACGGGACCCTGGATGAAGTACGGGTACAGCTTTTTCGGATTCTTGGAGCATCCTAACCCCTGCCGCTGCCTGCGGCGGCAGGTAAACTTAAAAAAGAGAGACAAGATTTATGAGATTAGTGAGCATTGCAAGCGGAAGCAGCGGAAACTGCACCTACATAGGCTCGGACAACACCCATCTTCTGGTGGATGCAGGGATAAGCAACAAGCGGATAGAGCAGGGCCTCAATGAGATTGGGGTAAAGGGAAGCGAGCTCGGCGGAATTGTCATTACCCATGAACATTCGGATCATATCCGGGGGCTGGGGATTCTTGCGAGAAAATATGGGATCCCTGTATACGGCACCTGCGAGACCTTAGACGAGATACAGAAAAAGAAGGGCCTGGGAGAGTATCCAAAGGAGCTGCTTACAAAAATCCGGCCGGATGTGGAGTTTTCTGTGGGAGAGCTAAGTATCCTTCCGTTTTCTATTGACCACGATGCGGCCAATCCGGTGGCATACCGTTTTCGGGACGGAAGAAAGCAGGTGGCGGTGGCAACAGACATGGGACATTACGATCAGTATATTATTGATCATCTTCAGGGACTTGACGCGCTGCTGATTGAGTCCAATCATGATGTAAATATGCTTCAGGCAGGTCCCTATCCCTACTATCTCAAGCGGCGGATCCTTGGGGAGCACGGACATTTGTCCAATGAGAATGCGGGCCGGCTTTTGAATCATCTGCTTCATGATCATTTGAAATATATTCTGCTGGGCCATCTGAGCAAGGAGAATAATTATGAGGCTCTGGCCTACGAGACCGTAAAGCTGGAGATCGACCAGGGAGAGACCGGCTACCGGTCGTCAGACTTTTTTATCGGAGTGGCAAAGCGGGATGAAATGTCACAGATTTTGTATGTGTGATTATGGGGTGCAAAGCCCGGCGCGGGGCAATCCGCTGCTTCTTGCCCGGCACAGACGGGTAAGAAGATACCCGTTCTGAACAATTACATTTGCACAGCCATGAAAAGACGCGGGAAGGAAGGATAGAGAGATGAATAAGGTTATTATTACCGTGGTGGGAAAGGATACGGTGGGAATCATCGCAAAGGTGTGTACCTATCTGTCAGAGAACAATGTAAATGTGCTGGATATTTCCCAGACGATCGTGCAGGAGTATTTTAATATGATGATGATTGCCGATATCAACAAGGCGTCCGTGCCCTTTGAGGAGATCTATACCCGGTTAGGGCAGATCGGCGAGGAGATCGGTGTGAAGATTCACTGTCAGAGGGAAGAGATTTTCACAAAAATGCACCGGATCTAAGGGGGAAAACAAAATGCTAAACCTGTTTGAAGTGATTGAGACCAACAACATGATCGAGCACGAGCGGCTGGATGTTCGCACCATCACCATGGGAATCAGCCTGTTAGACTGCTGCGACAGCGACTTAAACGCACTCAACGAGAAAATATACAACAAGATCACCACCTGCGCAAAGGATCTGGTGTCCACCGGGGAGGCCATTGCCCGGGATTTTGGTGTTCCCATAGTAAACAAGCGGATTTCTGTGACTCCGGTGGGACTTATCGGCGGCTGCGCCTGCAAGAGCCCGGAGGATTTTGTGACCCTTGCCCGCACTCTGGATGAGGCGGCCCATAAGGTCGGCGTGAACTTTATCGGCGGCTATTCGGCCCTGGTTTCCAAAGGAATGACAGCGGCTGACGAGAACCTGATCCGCTCCATTCCTCAGGCGCTGGCCTGCACCGAGCGGGTGTGCAGCTCTGTCAATGTAGGCTCTACCAGAACCGGTCTCAACATGGACGGGGTTAGGCTGATGGGGGAGATCGTTCTGGCCACGGCCGAGGCCACAAAGGAGCAGGATTCTCTTGGCTGCGCCAAGCTGGTGGTATTTTGCAACGCGCCGGATGACAATCCCTTTATGGCAGGGGCATTCCACGGCGTCACGGAGGCAGATGCCATTATCAATGTGGGCGTCAGCGGTCCCGGGGTGGTGAAGGTGGCTTTGGAAAAGGCCCGGGGTGAGAATTTTGAGGTGCTGTGCGAGACGATCAAAAAAACTGCCTTTAAGATTACCCGGGTGGGTCAGCTGGTGGCCCAGGAGGCATCCAGACGGCTGGGAGTTCCCTTTGGGATCATTGATTTGTCCCTGGCCCCCACTCCGGCAGTGGGAGACAGCGTGGCGGAGATTCTGGAAGAGATCGGACTGGAGTCTGTAGGCGCGCCGGGTACCACAGCGGCTTTGGCCATGCTCAACGACCAGGTGAAAAAGGGCGGCGTCATGGCTTCCTCCTATGTGGGGGGCTTAAGCGGCGCGTTTATCCCGGTCAGCGAGGATCAGGGGATGATCGATGCGGTCACCGCCGGGGCCCTGACTTTAGAAAAGCTGGAGGCCATGACCTGTGTGTGCTCCGTGGGACTGGATATGATCGCCATCCCGGGAGACACTTCGTCCTCCACCATAGCCGGTATCATTGCAGATGAGGCGGCCATTGGGATGATCAATCAGAAGACCACGGCGGTCCGGGTGATTCCGGTGATTGGGAAAACGGTGGGCGACACGGTAGAGTTTGGAGGACTTTTGGGCTATGCGCCGGTGATGCCGGTGAACCGATTCTCCTGTGAGAAATTTGTAAACCGCGGCGGCCGCATCCCTGCACCGATTCACAGCTTTAAAAATTAATACTGTATTGGCACAAGATGAGGAAAAACCAATGGGAAAAGAAACGCTGGAGTCCATGTTGGATTTTTTTGTGAACGAACATTTACAACAAATGATTTTCAGCAATCCGGTACAAAAGGACGGGCTCTTTAAGGTGAGGGTCCGTCCCGTTGCGCTTAAGAAGGAGCTAAGGTTCCAGGCAGAGGAGTTTAAGGAAAATCAGGCATTTCACCAAAACCTTCAAAAGGCGGAGCTGGGAGAATATGTGAAAAGACAGTTAAAGGAGGGCTTTCGTCAGCTGGAGATCCATTCCCGTCTGGGAAGCGGAACAGTTTTGGTGGGAAAAAAGGGAACCATGACCGTAAAATCAAAGAGAAAGGTTTTGGCGCCTTTAGAGAGGGAGACCGGACTTTTTGCCCTTTCCCACAACCGGCAGAAGCAGTACGTTCTTCAGGAGGGAATTCCGGTTCCCTTTCTGGTGGATCTGGGGGTAATGACTGAGGAGGGAAGGGTGGTTCGGGCCCGATACGATAAATTCCGTCAGATTAACCGCTTTCTGGAATTTATCGAGGATATTCTGCCAAAGCTTGACAGGACGCGGGAAAACGTTATCATTGATTTCGGATGCGGAAAATCCTATCTGACCTTTGCCATGTACCATTATCTGAACCGGATAAAGAGTTATCCGATCCGGGTAATCGGGCTGGATCTCAAAAAGGATGTGATAGCCCGGTGCAGCCTTCTGGCCCGGAAATACGGATATGACCGGCTGAGCTTTTATCAGGGGGATATTGCCGACTATGAAGGCGTGGATAAGGTGGATATGGTGGTCACTCTCCACGCCTGCGATACGGCTACGGATTATGCCCTCTATAAGGCGGTTCGCTGGAAGGCCCGGGTGATTCTGTCCGTTCCCTGCTGCCAGCATGAGTTAAACGGCCAGATGGCAAACGAACTGATGAAACCGGTGTTCCAATACGGGGTGATCCGGGAGCGGATAGCTGCCCTGTACACAGACAGCCTGCGGGCAGAGCTTCTGGAGGGAGAGGGCTACCGGACGCAGATTCTGGAATTTATCGACATGGAGCACACACCCAAAAATCTTTTGATCCGCGCCGTAAAGGAAGGAAAAAGAAAGGACAACCGGGAGGAGATCCGAAGGCTCACGGAATTTCTCCAGGTGACGCCAACCCTGCAGAGGCTTTTGCGGGAGGATTAATACCCGTTACCGTTCTCTTTTTCTGCAGGAGAAAGGCTCAGACAATAATAACCGATTGGGTGTACTCATTGGATATGGTCTGTCCGCTCTTTGCAAAAATCACAGACTGATACATATGAGAAGCATGAAAATCCATTTGCAGCATGGCAAGACCGTCTGTGTCCAGAATCTTTCCGGCATGGGCGGTCTTTGTGATCAGAGGAAGGGAGGAGGATTGCTTTAGCCGGCTTAAAAGAGGAGCCGCCTGGCGGCGAAAGCCTAAAATCCGGGCATAGCATACATAATCCTTTTTCCGGTAATGGTCGGTTTTTTCGGCAGTGATCCCAAGAAGCAGATGAAGCAGGGCGCGGCTGATGCGGGTGTAGGTGTAGCCGCGGGTCTTAAGCTGCAAAATTCTTCCCGTAAAGGTGGAAAAATTAAGGACATTGCGCTGCAAACGGGCGGCGAGCTCTGGCGTCATGTCAGCATAGCCCTCAAAGGACCTGCCATTTCCGGAAGAGCCGGACTCCGAAAGCTCCAGAAGGCGGCTGTTAATCAGGGCAGTAAGGTCATCGGAAAATACAGGCACAGGAGTGTTTTTGTCAAAAAGGATCTCTGCCACCTCCTTTGGAAGCTGCTGGGAAACCATGTCAAAGGTCTTTTCCCGGACAGCCCTTCGGATAGCAGAGGCGGAGGCAGCCGTGTGTCTGTCTACCGCCTCCGTGCCGTGATATTCTTGTCCGATACGTTGGACAATGACCGGCTTCATAAGACTGTTCCTCCTTATGAGAGCTCTCAGATACTCGATTGCCAGAATATCATTGGGAGAGGAGAGAAGGGAGGCAACATCCCCGGAGCCGGACCCTGCAGGGGGCAGATATTTATCCAATGCGGCGGCTCTGGCCTGGGGAAAGGAAACTCCCTGCCTTAAAAGCCATTGAAGCTCTCGGCTAAATTCCTTCGGCTCCCTTTCCAGCAAATCAGCAGCCTGAAAAAGAAGCGCCTCATCTCCCGATTCGCTTCCAAAGCCCACCATGTCCACAATCCCCGTCCGCTCAAAAAGAGCTATCCCGCAGGAGGCAAAGTCCATGGCGCTTCCGGTGGCAAAGCAGACCGGCAGCTCCAGCACTAAGTCTACGCCGGCTGACAGGGCCATGCGGGTTCTGGTGTATTTATCGTAGATTGCCGGCTTTCCTCTCTGAACAAAATCCCCGCTTATGGCAGCAATTACATAATCGGCCCCTGTCAGGGAGCGGAGCTTACGAAGCTGGTATAAATGGCCGTTGTGGAAGGGGTTGTATTCTGCAATGATTCCGATGGTTTTCACTGGAAGGCTTCCTTTCAAAATTAGTTATCGGCAGTAAGACTGCCCATACAAACGTCTAAGCTTCATTATACCCCGTTTTGCCGGAATCTGTAAATCCCCACATCCGTCATACCATTAAATTTAAAAAGCTGTCGCATAAGGTACTCCTTGGAGGAAGGAATGAGGCCGAAAGGCACCCAATGAGCCCAGCAAAACTCAACTAAATAACACTGCCATCCAATCAGTCACGCTTGTATACCAAAAAGTGCAAATTTGTGCCAGGGAAAGGCTTGAAAAATTTGCATAAAACCAATAGAATATGAATAGAATCATTTTTTATGGGTCTTGATTCACAAAAACAAGGATAGGAGAAGAAAAGTATGAAATTTATGGTAGAAACATCCGCGCGTCATGTACATTTAAGCCCCGCAGACTTAGTCACCCTGTTTGGCGAAGGGTATGAGCTGACCTGGAAAAAGGATCTGTCCCAGCCCGGACAGTTTGCCTGTGAGGAGCGGGTGACGGTGGTGGGACCGAAGAAGGAGCTAAAGGGTGTGTCCGTGTTGGGACCGGTCAGAAAGCAGACTCAGGTTGAGCTTTCCATGACAGACGCCCGTTCTATTGGAATTGCCGCGCCGATCCGTGAGTCCGGCGTGCTGGCCGGCAGCGGCGCCTGCAAGATTATCGGACCGAAGGGCGAGATTGAGATCAGCGAGGGCGTGATTGTTGCACAGCGCCACATTCATGCAACTCTGGCAGATGCCGAGGCACTGGGCGTAAAGAACGGAGATATTGTTTCTGTAAAGATTGAAAGTGACGGCAGAAGCCTGATCTTTGGCGATGTGGTAGTGCGTGCCAGCGATTCCTATGCTCTTGCCATGCACATTGACACTGATGAGTCCAATGCTGCCGCGTGTCCGAGAGATGCCCAGGGTGAGATCGTAAAATAGTCCTTAAGGAGCATATAGTAAATTATAAAGGAGAACGTAGAACCTATGAAGATTTTAGTAGTGAATTGTGGAAGCTCATCTCTGAAATACCAGCTGATCGACATGGACAATGAGAGTGTCATTGCCAAGGGCCTGTGCGAGAGAATCGGCATTGAGGGCTCTAAGCTTACCCATCAGCCGGCAGATAAGGACAAGTATGTGGTGGAAAGTCCCATGCCGGATCACAAGGTTGCCATCCAGATGGTTATGGATGCCTTGCAGGATAAGGATCATGGCGTGATTGCCAGCGTGGATGAGATCTCTGCCATCGGTCATCGCGTGCTTCACGGCGGCACCACCTACAGCGAGTCCATCGTGGTGGATGAGGATGTGAAGAGAGTGATCCGCGAGTGCTTTGATTTAGGACCGCTGCACAATCCGGCTAACCTGATGGGAATCGAGGCCTGTGAGGCGGCCATGCCGGGCAAGGCCAATGTGGCTGTGTGGGATACGGGCTTTGGTATGGCTATGCCGGAGAAAGCATATCTGTATGCAATTCCTCACGAGTACTATGAGAAATACGGCGTTCGCCGCTATGGCTTCCACGGGACAAGCCATATGTTCGTATCCGGCGAGGCGATTAAATTCGGCGGACTGGATCCGGAAAATGCCAAAGTGATTGTGTGCCACTTAGGAAACGGCGCCAGCATTTCTGCTTCCATCGGCGGCAAGTGCGTGGATACCAGCATGGGACTTACCCCTCTTGAAGGCTTGATCATGGGTACAAGAAGCGGTGATATCGATCCGGCTGTGGTTCAGTACATCTGCAACAAGGAGAACCGGGATGTGAACGATGTCTTAAACATCCTTAACAAGAAATCCGGCGTTCTGGGTATGAGCGGCGGTATTTCCAGCGATTTCCGCGATATCGGAGCAGCAAAGGAGGAGGGCAATCATCTGGCTGAGGTGGCTTTGGATGCCTTTATTTACCGGGTTGCCAAATATATCGGCGCTTATACGGCTGCCATGAACGGCGTAGATGCCATTGCCTTTACCGCCGGAGTAGGGGAAAATGACAAAAATGCCCGCAAAGCGATCTGCAGCTATCTGGGATACTTAGGCGTGAAGATTGATGATGAGGCCAATGACGTGAGAGGAAAGAACGCCGTGATTTCCGCGGCAGATTCTAAGGTGAAGGTGATGCTGCTTCCCACCAACGAGGAGTTGGCCATCGCGAGAGAGACTAAGAGACTGACTGAATAAGAGGCAGTTTACCATACGGTCAGGGCAGTAAATGTGCAGACCTATCTGAACAGTAATACGGCCTGTTCTGCTGACAGAGAAAGCTGGAGGCAGGGCAGGCCGTTTGCTTATTCTGGCGGATTACGGAAGAAGAAAATGTCGTTTTAATATCCGTTTTCGCCCAGAGCGTAAAAAGAAAGGACCAAAACAGTGAGAAAATCCAGAACAAAAGGGAATTTACAAAAAAACATTCGTTGGCTTGCCGCCTGTATGGCGGGAACCGGAATGATGCTGGCAGCTATGGCGATTGTGTGTTTGCCGGCACAGGCAGCCCAGGTGATTACCGCAGGAGAGGCCGGCAGGGGCAGTGAGAAGCTTTCGGGGCCTTCCCGGCAAAGGGATGACGGACCGGTGCAGGCGGAGCGGTTTGTCCTGCCGGAAAATGCCAGGGTGCTGGTGGTGGTGGAAGGAACCGGCGGCAGCAGCTGCCAGGTATCTGCCTACGAGAGGGAGAGGGAAAACAGTCCTGACTGGACTCTCAGGATGAGCACTCCTGGATATCTGGGGCATAACGGAATGAGCAACCATCGAACCATGGGAGACAAGACCACACCCATCGGAGTATTTCAGATGAATACTCCCTTTGGCCAGGCGGATCCTCTGGAAGGCTTTCCCGACAATTATATAAAGGTGACAGAAAGCTACGTGTGGGAGAGCCGGACCAACCAGCTGGTTGAAGAAAGCACTGAGGACGGAGAGAGAGTGGGCACAGAGCGCTACAAAGGCTACTACGATTACGTTCTGGATGCCGGGTATAACAAAAACGCGGTTTTCGGAAAAGGAGCCGCCTTGTTTCTTCATTGCTCCGTGGAGGGCGTCACCGGCTCCTCCGGTTGCGTGGAGATCCCCACGGAACATATGATTACGGTAATGAAGCTTTACGGAAAATATGGGGATGGCGCCTCTTATATTGCCCAGGCGCCTAAAGGAACGTTTGTACAGATCTATGATACCTACGGAACCAACAACGGATTGTCTCCGGAAGGCGATTTCCGGTCATAAAGGCAAAAAAACGTCTGCGGCCAGGGCATTTCTGGTCACAGGCGTTTTTTCCACCAGGCGCACCCCAGTCCGCAGCCATTTCCGAGAATGCGCTCCTTCGTATAACCGGCTGCCTCTTCCCGGGTCATCCGGTGAACCCAGCCCGATAATACTGTTTCCGGTTTTCTCTGGGAGCAAACTGCTTCGGCCCCACAAATCCGTCTTTTTCAATCTCTCTGGGCGGAAGCGGCGCCGTAAATAAAGTATCCTGCCAGCCTGACAGACGGCAGGAATCCACCACCAGCCGGTCCCCATCCGCGTAGAGGGCGATGGCCTGTCCCGCCTGTTCACCTGGCCCGGCGCTGAGATCACTCTGGAAAATACCACCAATGAGACGGTGGTGGAGGCCAGAGAACTGGTGGAGCGGGTGTATGGGGAGCTTTAGAGTGGCTTTTTTCAGGAACCAGAAACATCATAAGAGCCTCTTCCTGCTCTTTTGTGATTTAACCTACAAGAACCACGTAATTTGAGAAAGGACTCCGGCAAGAATGATGATCACACCACAGACACGGACCATGCCTTTTGATTTGATTTTGCAGGCAGGGCGTTCCAGAATTTTCTCCGGGAAAAAGATCATAGGAGCTCCGAGAAAAATACATAGGGCAATCCACATAAGACCAATCATAAGTATTTACCTCCTTTTGTCAGAGTGTATTTGACGATATTATATCATATGTTTCAGAGGACTACAAGGAACTTCGCGAATTTTGGCAACAGCTGGGGAGAACAGTAACAGAACAGTAATGAAAACAGTAACAAAATTTGCCAAATTAAGGAGAATTGGACAATAAACCGGTTGACAAAATCTTTCCATCTGGGTATAATGTTTTAGGTGTGTATTAGGAGAATTAATATGCAGATTAATTTGACAGAGCTGTTTTCCATAGAAGGAAAAGAGAAAACCTACACGGCCGGAATTGAGATGAATACATTCCGGGCCCCGGACGGTGCCCGGGAGATTGTATCAAAGGAGCCTGTGGTTCTCCAGATTCGGAATCTGGGAGGCAAGAAGCTTTTGCTGGAAGGGAAGGCTGTTTTGACTTTGCGTATTCCCTGTGGCAGATGCTTAGAGCCGGTGGATGTCCCTTTTGAGCTGGACATTTTTCAGGAGCTGGATATGGATGCGTCTGAGGCGGACCGTGTGGAAGAACTCAATGAACAGCCCTATGTGAGCGGTTATTATCTGGATGTAGACCAGTTGATCGGCAATGAACTGTTGCTCAACCTGCCTATGAAAGTATTGTGCAGGGAAGACTGCAAAGGTATTTGCAATCGATGCGGTATGAACTTAAACCGCGGGAGCTGCTCCTGCGAACGCAGTTCGCCGGACCCCAGAATGTCGGCAATCCAGGATATATTCCAAAAGTTTAAGGAGGTGTAAACCATGTCGATTTGTCCAAAAAACCGGTCTTCCAAAGCCAGAAGAGATAAGCGCAGAGCAAACTGGAAGATGGGCGCTGTAAATCTGGTAAAGTGCAGCAAATGTGGAGCTCTGATGATGCCCCACAGAGTATGCAAGGCCTGCGGCGCTTATAATAAGAAAGAGATCGTTAGCGTTGAAGATTAAGATTTGAAAAATTGGCAAAATTGAAAAAAGCTAGGGAACATGGGGCTTCTGGGGTTTTTCCTCAGGAGCCTTTGTTTACATAATTCTGCTTTCCGAAAAGTTTTTCAGGACTTTTCCGAAGACTTTCCGAAAAATCGCACCCTGAAATTCCGATTTTTTCTCCGGTAAAGAAATGATGCGGATGATGCTATGCTGTCATTGGTAAGGGCTATGTTGTCCGGAAATATCCCGGGCTATACAGCATATCGCTCCGCCATCGCCTATGGAACCACCCAAGGCAGAAGTACAGAATATGACAGAGCTTTTGCCGGATTCGATAGGAACAACACCCAAATCCATACAGAAGAATATAGGGCAAACATCGTTTGAGGTTGGTAATAAATTTACAGATCAATCGTCAAATCATAGCTGCCCAAGGGAAGATGAGAGTTGTGGAATCTGTTAAAGCCATATGTTTCCAGGCAGGGGAGTCCCTTGAGACTGTATGATATCTTGATGGATGAGTTTCAAGATACGAATCTATTCATATCCGGCAATTCTGAAGGATAAACGGTTTGATGGAAGAAAAATAGAAAGCGCGGTCAGGGTGAAATGCCGCTTTCCTACCGAAAGCTACTCTACGGCATACTGGACGATCCGCCGCACCATGACTGAAAAAGACTGGCACGACTATGTGCCGGAAGAAGCCGTAGATCTGTTTGAGGATTTCAGCAAGTACCCATTTGACACAGAAACAGGAGCCATCTATGAAGTTTAGGCCGCAGCAGCATACCGCCTGCGGCTTTTTCTATGCCCTGATATAAGGAAGGAGTGAAGCAAATGCCCGTATTTCGCGTGGAACGGACGCGGGACTACACAGTAATGAGCAGCTACCATCTGCGGGATAAGCGCCTGACGCTAAAAGCCAAGGGCCTGCTCTCGCAGATGCTGTCTCTGCCGGAGGATTGGGACTATACCCTCTCCGGGCTGTCCCATATCAACCGGGAAAGCAAAAATGCCATCCGCTCGGCAGTCAATGAGCTGGAACGGGCCGGATATATCCACCGCCGCCAGACAACGGATGCCGGTGGGAAATTCAGCACCAATGAATATGTGATTCATGAGCATCCTGACCAGCCGGAGCCGTTGTTGGAAAAACCGTTGTCGGAAAACCCGACAACGGAAAATCCGTCACCGGAAAATCCAACGCAATTAAATACTAAGAAAGCAAGTAAAGAAAAACCAAATACGGATGGACAAAGTACCGATTCCATTGCTTTCCGGGAAGATGCGGCGGGAGGCCCGCCGAAACCGAAAGGAAGGGGGATTGCCTCCATGGAGGAAATAGAGGGGTATCGGTCTTTGATCCTGGAAAATATCGAATACGATTTCATCAAGCAGGACTATGGCCTGTATCTGGCTGACCTGGACGAGATCGTGGAGATCATGGTGGAGACGGTCTGCGCCAGACGCAGGTACACGCGGGTAGCTGGCAGCGATTTCCCCCATGAAGTCGTGAAATCCCGGCTCTTGAAGCTGAACGGCGAACATATCCGCTTCGTCATGGACTGCATGAAGGAGAACACCACCAAGATCCGCAACATCAAGCAATACCTGCTGACAGCCCTGTTCAATGCCCCGACCACCATCGGGAATTATTACAGCTCCCTGGTGAACCACGATATGTACGGCAGCCCATAAAGAGCTGCTTTTTTTAACCGACAAACACAAGCATGAGTGCTGAAAGGAGAGGTTAAAAGAGTAAGATATATTATTGTGATTCAGTTGGGTGCGTGCTATAATTTCAATATTATTGATAGCGGCAAACCGATATTTAGGAGGATAAATTTATTATGGAAACAGTGATTTATGAGGGGATTCCCAATTATGCAAAAGAAGTTAGACAGAAAGTATTTGTAGATGAGCAAGGATTTCATAATGAATTTGATGATATAGATGAAACAGCTACACATATTGTAATGTTTGACGAGGATAAGATACCTATTGCAACATGCCGCATATTTTGGGATATAGTGATGAATACATATATATTACTCAAACTTCGCACTTGCATAAGTGCCTATGCACCTTGAAAATTCAATAAAAACTGGCAATAAAATAGCATGAAACACTCTGGTTTTGGTATAATTGAATTGCTCAGAAACAACATACCACCGGAGGCTCATGCTATGAATAACAGTATAACACAAGACAGCCAGAATGATAACCAGATTTCTAAAACTATCAAAAAATTTTTCTCCAGATTCCATGTGACGTCTGCCCTGAAAACGGCGGGCGCTTATCATAAGAAAGGCACGCCTGTGACACAGATTTTTCAGTATCTGTTTCTTCTGATCTTTTCAAACAGAAGCATGTGTCAACGCCAACTGGAAAATGTCATTTTTCGCCGGAATGGAATGTCATTTTTTGACGGTCAGCATGCGGTAGGTATGGAGCCTTGATTACCCGTTACTTGTCGGCTTGAAGCCCGTCAAGCCCTGATTTATCAGTGCATTTTAGACTTGACGGGCGAAAACGACATGTATAATCATTCAAAGGCTGCATACCTTTACCCGCCATTTTCTTACATTCCACGTTCGGCGAAAAATTACAAAATCGCACCTTCGCTGACACGGGCGGCGGCTGTCAATTCGGAGACACAGCTTTACAAGCAGGCCGGGAATGCGGTCACGGCGATGGTGGCTTATGCGGTCGCCATAGCACTGCCGGAGAGCCGGGAGCTTCTGGCGCAGATGGAGGCTGTGTGGGAAGAGTTCGGGGATTCTGTGCGGGAGGCTGAATGGAATGGCGCTGATGGCTTTGTGCCGGGGACGGCATGGGAAGACTTTGGAGATTCTGCGGAGGAAATAGAGCAGGAAGGCTTTGAAGATTGTTTGTGTGAATCAGCATATGAAGATTTTAAAGACATGGAGAAGGAAATTTTTGCAGGAAAGGTTCTTGGAGATTCCGGGACGGGGCCTGATGAGGATTTTGATTTTCTGAATTAAAAAGACTGTGCGTGAGCCGGTACGGAGGGAGGTGAGTGCGGTGGCGCAGAGAGGGCGGAAGCCGAAGCCTACGGCGGTGAAGGTGCTGGAGG
>CAJUHR010000024.1 GCA_910586255.1 uncultured Lachnospiraceae bacterium
TACCATGTTTTCCCATTTGATAAAAGCTTTATTTCAACTAACTTTGGAAAGACTCCCAATGGTGTTGACAGTGACAACAACACCAGCAGTGAATTCGCCCCTTTTTTGAATATCATGAATGAGAACCTTACATAAAGAACGATGTGTATATTGGCAACCGGCAAGATAGTTTGGCTGGTATGTACCCCGGTGTAAAACCGGGGCTTTTTTGTGTCAGGCTTCGATATAGCCCACGAAATTGTAATGGACTTTGATGTCCCGGACGGTGCATCCGTCCTCGACTTTCTTTTCTCCGACCTCGATTCGCTTAATGAGCCGCAGGAGGGTGGGGCGGTCGAGTTCTTCCAGCTTTGCGTACTCTCTAATCAGCTTCATCCACTGCTGGACATCATCCGTCTCCTGCTGGTACGCCTCCAACTCGCCCGACAAATGCACCCTCTGTTCCAGTTTCTCGGTGCGCTCGGCCTCATACTGGTTCATCAGATGGACGCACACGGCCTCCGGGATACGCCCCATCACCTTGTCCTCATAGATGGCCTGGGTCAGCCTGGAGAGTTCCGCAAGTGTCAACGCCATTTCAAAATGTCGATTTTCGCCGAAATGGGATGTCGTTTTTTACAGGGCAGCATACAGGTGTTATACAGCCTTATACACCACATCACTTGCCGGCTTGAAGTCCGTCAAGCCCTGATTTATCAGCTTGCTTCAGGCTTGACGGGCGAAAACGGCAAGTATAATTATTCAAAGGCTGTACACCTTTACCCGCCATTTTTCGACATTTTCTGTTCGCCGAAAAACTACAAAACCGCGTTGGCGCTGACAATCAATTTTTGAATAGCTACCTCTCTTTTTTGTGCAAGGATAGAGAGGAAAAATTTAAGGATAAGCCTTATAATGATAAAGACAAATTCATGTCCACAAAAAACGATAAATGCGGATAAGGAGGTATTCGCTCCCGATATTGAGGTTTACTTAAATCCAGACCCACAGAACGCACAATATAAGATATGGATACCTGTGGTAAAGAAAAAAGGATAACGGAGGGACTTATGGACGAATTACTGCGAAAAACGGGATCCTGGTTAAAAAATTGTAAGTGAAAATTCAAAATATTTAAGACCGCAGAAATAGAATGTGTGGTATACTAAGTAGAGTCAACTCTAAAACACCTCAGACATTCGTGTACAAGGGCACAATGCCTGACTTTTTGATACATGTATTCTATTTATGAATGGTAACAGTCCAGACGAGAAAAGAATTGTCAGAAAATAAGGAGTTTGCAGGAATGGATTTTTTGAAAAAGAGTATGGCGCTACTGTTTAGTGGAATTTTGGCTGTGGGAGCTTTACAAAATCCCGCAGAAATAAAGGCGCCTGAGACAAAGGAGTATGGCTTCTCTGCACGAGTATACGGGCCGGGAGTAAACAATCTGTCAGTGGGAGATCCCTATGCCCGATATCAGTGGGGACTTAGAAATGACGGAGAGCTGCAGTATCTGGAGGTGGTGAACCGTTTTAAGGACAGCAATCCGCTGCTTGCCGAGAGCATAGACCTAGCCAACTCCCTGGGCCTTCCGGCCCCGGTGGCAGGTCCCAGCGCCTATGAGATTGAGACTACGGATTCGGTGAAGGGAATTGATATCAACATTCAGCCGGCGTGGGATTTGTATGACGCAAGTACAAATGAGCGCCGTCAGGTGATTGTTGCGGTGATTGATACAGGAGTTGACATCAATCATCCGGAACTGAAGGATGCAATCTGGGTCAATGAGGACGAGATTTTGGGAGATGGAATTGACAATGACGGCAACGGATATGTGGATGATGTAAATGGCTGGAACTTTTTCAGTAATAACAACCAGGTTTGTGTGGGCGGAGAAGACGACCATGGCACTCATGCGGCGGGTACGATTGCAGCGGTCCGCAAATCCATGGGAGTTGCCGGCATTGCAGATAACAAATATGTAAAGATTATGCCTCTCAAAGCGCTGGGAACAGAACAGGGAATCGGTGAGGAGGATGCGGTGATCGGAGCCATCCGGTATGCAGAGGCCAACGGAGCCTCTATCTGCAACCTAAGTTTTGGCACAGAGATTTACTATCCCCGTCTGGAACAGGTTATGAGGGAGTCGAAAATGCTGTTTATCAGCGCGGCCGGAAATGGCGATAAGGATGGAAACGGATTAAACGCAGATACTTATCCGGACTATCCGGCATCCTTTGATTTAGACAACAGCATTTCCGTGGCAAATCTGATGTTTGACGGCAATCTGGCAAAAAGCTCCAATTACAGCGCCAATATTGTGGATATCGCAGCGCCGGGAACCTATATTGTCAGCACAACCACAGGAAATTCCTACGGATTTATGACGGGCACCTCCATGGCCGCGCCCATGGTAACCGGAGTGGCTGCTCTTTTGTATTCCTATCGGACGGATATCAGTTTGCAGGAGGTAAAGACCATATTAATGAATTCGGCAAGGCGTCTGGAAGGTCTGGAAGGAAAGGTGGTATCCGGAGGGATGGTAGATGCCTATGGTGCTTTGACCTATAAGAAAGAGTAATAATTTCCGGCTTTCTAAATAGAGGGCTGAGAAGCCAGGTCGGGAAACCTTTTTAATTAAAACAGTTCAGGCAGCCTTCCTTGCCGCCTGAACTGTTGTCTTTTATTCTGAAAAATCATCAAAATCTTCAAATCCGTCAAAATCCTCGGAGAAATCGTCCGTTATTTTTGCATCCTCCGCCGTCTTTCTCGGTTTTATGCTTTTTTCCGGCCCGGCCGGATTGTCTGGCATTTCGGGTTTCTTTGATTTCACAGATCTTTTTGGCCTGGCCGGCTCGTCAGGCCTTTTTCGTCTGGCATCGGCCTCTTTCATTTTCCGCAGTGCCATCAGACGTTGAAATTCGGCCTCCTCGCCGTGAGCCTGCAGACGCCGCCGCCGCAACGCCCGCCGGGCTGCCAGTTCCTGAGCCTCCTTTTTGCGGGAATAGATCATCCATATGGCGGAAAAAATAAGCAGGATGCCAACGGACAATCCTAGGGAGAGCGCTATGATCCCTGCCCGGGGCAAATTTGATAAGAAGGCTGCATGGCCTTCCTTGCCTTGGGATTCTTTGTCAGCCGGCTCGGATGGCTGTCCGTCCTCCGAATCCGGCGAACCGACATCAGAGGCGCTGGTGGCCGGCATATCCGAGAAGGGATTTTTAATCATGAGGAAAGCCTTGCCGATAAAACGGTCATTGTAAGAATAGCTGAGAACACCAATAGCCTCTGCCGGATATTCACCGGAAAGCGGTTTTAGTGTCAATGTGGCATCCTCAATACCGGCATTGCTAGGCAGGGTGATAACCTGGTCCGGTTCAATCATCAGTTCCGATGGCTGATAGGAAGCTCCGTTAAGCTCAACAACGCTTTCTCCGGTCACATAGCGGGTTTCGTTTTCTGCAATGTCTATGTTTTTAAAACGGCTGAAACCAAATTCCAGGAGAGTCTTGCCGTCAATAAAATATTGGGGGCGTGACCCCTTTAAAATAACGGAAATCAGACGCCGTCCGTCATTTTCTGCATAGGTGACCAGAGTGTTGCCTGCCTTTAGAAGGTATCCGGTCTTTCCGGCTGTTGCCGGAGGATAATAAAATTCACTGCCAGGGTCTGTGGTATAAACCAGACGGTGCTCATGGCGGAAGGAAATACCGTCCGGATTGTTGATGGTTGCCTCGATTCTGTGATTTAAGGAAGAGCTGATCCTCAGCAAATCTGCATTGTTGTAGGCAGCCTGGGCAATGAGAGCCATGTCATAGGCTGTCACATTCTGAGTATCGCCGTTAAGCCCTGAGGGGTTGTCAAAATGGGTCTTGTCAGAGCATCCCAGCTCGGCGGCTTTTTCATTCATCATATCCACAAAGGCGGGAATGCTTCCGGCTGTGTGTTCGGCCAGTGCATTGGCAGACTGGTTGACAGAGAACAGAAGCAGGCTGTACAGGCAGTCTTCCACGGAAAGCTGATCTCCTGCCGTCAGAGACAATTTGTTCCCGCTGTCGGCTTCTACACTGTTCATGGCGGTTTCAGAAAAGGTGACGGTCTCATCCAGCTTGCAGTGTTCTAATACCACAAGGGCTGTCAGTATTTTTGTAATACTGGCAGGGGGATAGGCCGTGTCAATGCTGTTCTGACCAAAAAGAAGAGCGCCGGAATCTGCATCAATGACAACGCCGGATTCGGCAGCGATTCCTGTGTCAGAAGGCCATGGAGGCGGATCGGCAAAGGCAGTGATGGTTAGCAGACGGCTGGCAATAAGAATGCAGCAAAGCAGACGCCTTATCTTTTGCTTCAATTTATAGGTCCTCCTCTTTGTATAAGTACGGTTTCATTTTATCATGTTATATAGAAAACGGGAAGAGCTTTGTGAAAAATAATTGAGCCAAAGCATACGCTGTGTTACTGTTCACAGGGTACCTGCGGACAGTAGCGGACAGGGGGCTGCTCCTAATGTCAGGACATCAGCGGAAAACAAATTTCCTAAAAAATAAGAAAAGGGGTTGCAATATACCCGTATGGGGTATATAATGACAAAAACAGAATCTTGGTGGATGGAGAGGAGGATTGAATGGAAGATAAGATAATGAATGAGGGAGAGTGCTGTCATAAGATAAAGGAGAGATCCGATAAGGAGTATAAAGATCTTCTGCATCGACTGAGCCGGATTGAAGGACAGGTTCGGGGGATAAAGGGAATGGTGGAAAAGGATGCCTATTGCACAGATATTCTGATACAGGTGGCAGCTGTCAATGCGGCACTAAACAGCTTTAACAAGGTGTTGCTGGCAAACCATATTCGGACCTGTGTAGCCCGTGATATCCGGGAGGGGAAGGAGGAGACGATTGACGAGCTGGTGGTTACCTTGCAAAAGCTGATGAAATAAGAAGATTGTGAATAGTTCCTGACGGAATAAAAAAGAGGAAAGGAGTATTACGGCAATGGATCAATATACAGTTACAGGCATGAGCTGCGCGGCGTGCAGTGCCCGGGTGGAGAAAGCGGTTTCCAAGCTGGAGGGGGTTACCTCCTGCTCCGTCAGCCTTCTGACCAATTCAATGGGAGTGGAGGGGACGGCCTCGCCGGAGGCGGTGATCGAGGCGGTGGAGCAGGCCGGGTACGGGGCGGCAAAGAGAGAGCGGGGCGGCAGTGGCGGGGCCGGCCCAAAAGGCAGGGCAGGCGCCGGCTCGCCGGCCGGGGGAATGGCAGCCGCGGAGGATATGCTAAAGGACAGAGAGACGCCTTTACTGCGGAAGCGTTTATATGCATCCTTGGGATTTTTAGCAGTGCTCATGTATTTTTCTATGGGACATATGATGTGGGGATGGCCGGTTCCTGCCTTTTTTGCAAAAAATCATGTGGCCATGGGACTTTTGCAGCTGCATCTGACAGTGATTGTGATGATCATCAACCAGAAGTTTTTTATCAGCGGATTTAAGAGCCTGTGGCACCGGGCGCCGAATATGGACACACTGGTGGCTTTGGGGTCGGGGGCATCCTTAGTGTACAGCAGCTACGCGTTGTTTGCCATGACGGACGCTCAGATGAGAGGCGATATGACAGGGGTCATGGAATATATGCATGAATTCTATTTTGAGTCGGCAGCGATGATTCTGACCTTGATTACCGTAGGGAAAATGCTGGAGGCCCGGTCCAAGGGACGGACTACGGATGCACTCAAAAGCCTCATGAAGCTGGCGCCCAAGACCGCTACGGTGGTGCGGGACGGGGCGGAGACAGAGGTTTCCATTGACCAGGTGCTTAAGGATGATGTTTTTGTGGTTCGTCCCGGGGAGAATATTCCGGTGGACGGAGTGGTGATAGAGGGAAGCAGCGCGGTCAATGAGTCGGCCCTGACAGGAGAGAGTATTCCTGTAGATAAGGAAGCTGGAGATACTGTTTCCGCTGCCACGGTAAACCAGTCCGGTTTTATCCGGTGCCGGGCCACCCGGGTGGGGGAGGACACCACATTGTCCCAGATTATCCAGATGGTCAGCGATGCGGCCGCCACCAAGGCCCCCATTGCCAAGGTGGCTGACAAGGTTTCCGGAATCTTTGTGCCGGCGGTGATTGCCATTGCCGCTGTGACTATTTTGGGGTGGCTGTTAGCGGGACAGAGCGCTGGCTTTGCCCTTGCCAGGGGAATCTCCGTGCTGGTCATCAGCTGCCCCTGTGCCTTAGGTCTTGCCACGCCGGTAGCTATCATGGTAGGCAATGGCATGGGAGCCAAAAACGGCATTATGTTTAAGACGGCAGTTTCCCTGGAGGAAGCAGGAAAGATGGAGGTGGTGGCTCTGGACAAAACCGGGACTATCACCAGCGGGGAGCCTAGGGTGACAGATATCATACCGGCAGAGGAAACCAAGGAGGAGGAGCTTTTGACTATGGCCTATGCCCTGGAAAAGAAAAGCGAGCATCCCCTGGCCAGGGCTGTACTGGAGGAGGCTGCAAGAAGAGGACTTGCTGCAGAGGAGGTTTCTCAGTTTCAGGCTCTGCCGGGAAACGGCCTGTCGGGAATGCTGGACGGCGAGGCCGTAAGCGGAGGAAACCTTGCATTTATCAGCAGTCAGGCACAGGTGCCAGAGCCCATAAGGCATCAGGCGGAACAGCTGGCCGGAGAGGGAAAGACACCGCTGTTCTTTAGCCGGGCAGGCATCTTAAAAGGAATCATTGCCGTGGCAGATGTGATTAAGGAGGACAGCCCCCGGGCGGTGAAAGAGCTGCAGAATATGGGGATCCATGTGGTTATGCTGACCGGTGACAACGAGCGGACGGCGAAAGCCATCGGCGCTCAGGCCGGGGTGGACGAGGTGATTGCCGGGGTGCTGCCGGACGGAAAGGAAAGTGTGATCCGTTCCCTGAAACGAAAAGGCAAGGTGGCCATGGTGGGAGACGGAATCAATGATGCGCCGGCTCTTACCAGGGCAGATATCGGGATTGCCATTGGCGCCGGGACAGACATTGCCATTGATGCGGCCGATGTGGTGCTGATGAAGAGCCGACTCAGCGATGTGCCCGCAGCCATTCGCCTCAGCCGGGCAACGCTCAAAAATATTCACGAAAATCTGTTTTGGGCATTCTTTTATAATGTAGTGGGGATTCCCCTGGCGGCAGGGATATGGTATCCTATATTTGGATGGAAATTAAACCCCATGTTTGGTGCGGCGGCTATGAGCCTGTCCAGCTTCTGCGTTGTGACCAACGCGTTGCGGCTGAACTGGTTTGATATGCATGATACAAAAAGAGACAAAAAAATCAAAAGGAGTAAGAAGGAGGAACTTATAATGGAAAAGACCATGAAGATTGAAGGAATGATGTGCGGGCACTGCGAGGCGCGGGTAAAGAAATGCTTAGAAGCCCTTGAAGGAGTAAGCGCGGCGGCTGTGAGCCATGAAGCAGGAACCGCGGTGGTGACCTTAAGCGATGATGTTACGGACGAGGTGCTTAAGAAGACTGTGGAGGATCAGGATTATAAGGTGATTTCTATCCAGTAAGATTTAAATCAGTCTAAAGAAGTTTTCTATTTGTAACAGTTCAGACGGGTATCTTCTTGCCCGTCTGCGCCGGACAATTCTCCGCCGTTTGAACTGTTACTTCTATTCCAATTATTTGGTGATTAAGTATGCTTGTGGGTATAAATATGCGGAGCAGCCGGAAACAAGGAACGAAACCGGATGCGCCGCATATTTTTTGTTTGCCATATGTTCTGTTTTTAAATATAGCAGACAGCCCCCCCTTTTTGTCCGTTTACACCCGCAGAGAATATCCGGTGTCTATTTTATGCGGAATTCGCCGTAAATTTTTGAATAATGCCGTTAAAGGAAAAACAAAAACGAGGAATTTTTTTAATAACCTTATTGTAACTATAAGGTTTTTTCGCTATAATTGTAGCATGATGTAACATAAAAAAGCAAAATAACAAAAAATATTGGGAATTTTAACTGAAATATTGGAGTGATTTTTTGTGAAAAAAATGACGATTGGACAGATGGCAAGGATGAACGGGATCTCAGAACAGACACTGCGGCTGTATGACAGGGAAGGATTATTTTCGCCGGCCTACCGGGATCAGGATACAGGATACCGGTATTACGATATCCGGCAAAATGCCCGGCTTGACACGATTCAGAGACTGAAGGCCCTGGGTATGTCTCTCAAGGATATCAAAGGCCAGATGAAAAATTTCGAGCCGGAACAGCTGAGGGCTCTTCTGAACCGCAATCTGGATGACATTGCCAGACAGGAGCGGGAGCTGATGTACCAGCGCAGGGCGATTGAGAGAACATTAGAAAGCTATGAGTGGTATGAGAACGCACCGCCGGACGGGACGATTGTGCTGGAATATATTCCCCGGCGCTTTATGTATATGGTGGATTCCGGAGTAAATATTTATGATTACGGATTGGATGTCTATGAAAGGATCCTTCGGGAGGTAAAAAAGGATTTGGTTGCCCATCAGCTTTCCCCGATCTATTTCTATAATGCAGGGTCCATTCTGCGCAGGGAATGTTTGCTGGAGAGAAATTATTATTCAACAGAGATATTTGTGCTGGTGGACAGGGACTTTGTGAAGGACAGCCTGATTACGACCATCGGAGCCAGCACATATCTGTGCATTTATTGTAATGGCTTTGACAAGGAAAAAGAGTATATCGGCCGGTTGATGAGTGAGGTGGAGGAGAAGGGATACCGGATTATCGGAGACTATATCTGCGAGGTGGTGGCTGAGGTGCCTATGGACATGAGGGAGAGAGGCATGTTTCTGCGGCTTCAGGTGCCGGTTGCTTTTCCGGCAAGGGCTTAAGAGGCCCGCAAAAAAGGAAATATTTTCCTTGACTTGATACTTTGTATAGGCTTTATACTATGATAAACGGCAGATAGATTTGCCGCTTACCATATCAATTTGTGGCGGGGGTGCCTTAGGAAAAGTCCTTTGCCAAGCAGGAAAGGAGCGGTTTGCTATGAGAAATTGTGAGAAGATTCGTGTGGTCCAGTATGGGTGCGGAAAGATGGCAAAATATATCCTGCGTTATCTGTACGAGAAGGGTGCAGAAATCGTAGGCGCCATTGATGTGAATCCGGCGGTGGTCGGCATGGATGTAGGCGATTTTGCAGAGCTGGGAGTAAAGCTGGGAGTGGCTATCCGAAGCGATGCAGATGCCGTTCTGGATGAGTGCGATGCAGATATTGCGGTTGTGACATTATTTAGCTTTATGGACGATTGCTATGCCCATTTTGAAAAATGCGTTTCCCGTGGAATCAATGTGGTGACCACCTGTGAGGAGGCCATTTATCCATGGACAACTGCCTCTGCCATCACCAATAAGCTGGATGCCCTGGCCAAGGAAAACGGATGCACCATCGTGGGCGCCGGCATGCAGGATATTTACTGGATCAACATGATCGGCTGTGTGGCAGGAGGCGTTCACCGAATCGACAAGATCGAGGGAGCTACCAGCTACAATGTGGAGGATTACGGTCTGGCTCTGGCAGAGGCTCATGGTGTGGGCCTGACACCGGAGGAATTTGAAGAAAAGATCGCTCATCCCACCACTTTAGAGCCCAGCTATGTATGGAATTCCAACGAGGCTCTGTGCAACAAGATGGGATGGACCATTAAGTCCCAGACTCAGAAGTGCGTGCCCTATTTCTATGATAAAGACCTCTACTCAGAGACATTGGGAGCTACCATTCCCAAGGGAAACTGTATCGGCATGAGCGCTGTGGTTACCACCGAGACCTTCCAGGGACCGGTGATTGAGACCCAGTGTATCGGCAAGGTTTACGGCCCGGAGGACGGGGATCTGTGCGACTGGAAGATTATCGGAGAGCCGAACACCACTTTCTTTGTCCAAAAGCCGGCCACGGTGGAGCATACCTGCGCTACGATTGTAAACCGGATTCCCACGATCCTCAACGCGCCGGCAGGATATATAACTGTGGAGAAGTTGGAGGACGTGGAGTACCTGGCTTATCCGATGCATATGTATCTGGATGTGTAAAAAGAGCGCCCGGTAAAAAATTGATTTGACATGCAGCAGTTCAGATTAGATGCGGGCAGAAGTCGCCTTGACAAAAGGGAGGGTACTTGCTGCGCTGCGGGAACCGTAAGAAAATGTGATGATCGGAGGGAGCCTGAGCTGCTATATGATCTCTGCTGGCAGGGGGATATGCCGGCAGCAGCAGAAAAGGGAATGGATTTGAATATGGCAGCGCCTGACTTTGGGAGTTAGGCGCTGTTTGCGTTTGTAGTAATGGGGCAAAATCTTTTGGTGGATGCAGAAGATAATATATTTATTGGTGAAGTATTTGGTATTGCAGATTCTCTAAATTTCCATGGTACATCCGTGACTGAATTAAGAGAGATGTTTAAGCAAAGCATTGATAAATATTTGGACTTGTGCAAAAGAGTTGGCAAAATCCGGATAAGGAATTTAAAGGGACATTTAACGTGAGGATACCTCCGGAATTGCATAAAAAGCCGCTTTGGAAGCGGCAAAACAGAAAATAACATTAAATCAATATGTAATGAAGGCGATTGCCCAAACTTTTAAAGAAACAGAAAAGATTACAAATTAAAATCCCAAAGCATCCGTTATTTATCAGTTGACGGATGCTCTTTATATTTTGAAAGAAAATAAATGACAGTAAACAGTAAAGAAAAAATTGTCTGAAAAGACTTTTGAAAAATTGTGTAAATACAGAGATTGGACCGAATACGGGAAGCGGAAATCAAAAATGAGTGTAACACAATTGGGAATTGTGTTGCACTGGGAGTTACCTCGTAATCATAGCACTCTTTCCCCCTTTATGCAAGTTCTTTTCTGGTGAAAGGGTTAAGATTTTCTGGAAAAACAGGAGGAATTTTCTTAAGAAATTCTTTTTACAGGATAATTGTTCATTCAAGTTGAACTGTTGCTTTACAGATTTAATTCCAGAAAGACCTGGTCCTTGTCATCCTAGTCGATGGAGAGGTAGCGTTTTGTGACCTCCATCGAAGAAGGATTATAAATGGTCATAATGGCAGCAGAAGGAATCCCTTTTTGCCAAGCATGATAACCAAAGTTTTCCGAAGGGAATGACAACTGATAGTACTTTCAACAATATGAAGGGAATCAGCCGCTTGCTTGATAATACGAAATGCCTGTGTACAGCAGATCGGCTTATTTATCCCCTCCCTGCTTTTAAATAGATAATCCTTTTCAGATACAGGGGATATAGATTCTTTTAAATTTTTCAAAGCAAGTAAAGATTCTCTATTTAAAGCAATCAGGGTATTCTTCCCTGTTTTTTGTTCACGGACTTTCAAATGTCTATAATAACATCTATTACAAAAATCATAAACATTTTCCTATTTTAGAAGTAGCAAATCTCCAATCCACAGTGATGTATTCATTCCAAGGTTAACAAGCGTATAATTGCGTATCTGCTGTCTGTCTAAATAATATTGCTTTAGTTTTTGAATATCTTCTGTGCTTTTGATTGGATGAGCTTTTCGCATATCTATGTACCTTCCTGTTATTTTTAGGTGTAAATTCTGTATAATCTTTTTGCTGTTTGTCCTTATCTGCCATGTCAGGATTATTTTTCAGTATTTTGTATCATTTTTATATTAAACAAGTGCAACACAATTCCCAATTGTGTTGCACTTGCACTAGTTTTTGAACAAAACCGGGAAGGAAAATAGTGAGCCTGGAGACTGCATTTTCCAAAACGGGGTCATATCGGCTGTGGCATTGTCATTGCATGGACTGTCTGGATTATTGGTTTCAATAATCGGGAAATGGCGAAGCTTGCCCATTTGGGCTATCGGTAGACTCTTATCCCGATCCGTTGTCTGGAACCATGGATGTGAGGAAGGAGATATTAGTTATGCAATGGTATGTACTTCAGACAAGAACCGGAGAAGAAGAAAAGGTGAAAAGCCTAATACGAAAAATTGTGCCGTCCCATTTGTATGAGGAATGTTTCGTAGTTTATCATGAGCAGCTTTGGCGCAGAAAGCAGCAAAATTTTGTTCATGTAAAGCGGGCATTTCCGGGATACGTATTTATCACATCCAGGGAGCCGGAGGCTCTGTTTTTTTGTCTGAAACAGGTTCCGGCCATGTCAAAGATGATGGCGGACGAGGAATTCTTTTTTCTTACCGTGGAAAAGGAAGAGGCAGAATTTTTAAAAAGCATCATGAATGAGAATCATGTGATCTGTCTTTCCTATTTATCAACCGATGGAAAGGGGAATATTCGTCAGATATCAGGCCCATTGAAGGTTTGTGCTTCCGGGATTATCCGCTGCCGGTTTGGAAAAAGACATGTGCTTGTTCAATTAAGGCTTTTAGGAGAAGAGAAAACAGTCCTTTTGGGGATTGTTTTGGATGAAGATATCCGGCAGGAGCTGCGATACGGGAAGGTGGAGGCACCAATTGAAGTACCGGAGGAATATAGGATTCCTTCGGTACTGGGAGCAGAAAAAATAACAAGAAGGGCAGAGGAACAGCCGATGCTTTTTTCGGGGGATTCCATTGTGGTAACCGGTGGAGCCTTCGAGGGAATGCCTGGAATGATCTACGAGGTGAAAAATCATAAGGCAAAGGTTGGTATACACCTTTTTGGTCAAAACATGACTATCGAGATGCCAATGGAGACTCTGCGCAAACGCGGGTGATGACTTGGCGGTCACCGCAGAAAGGAGGCAATATCCAATGCTGTGGTGTTTACTAAAAACATGGGTGGGAAAGGAAAGAGAGTTGGTAAATGAAATCACCAGAATGGTTCCTTCCTCTATGTATCATGAGTGCTTTGTGATTTATCAGGAAAGGATATGGAGAAAACAACAGAGAAGCGTTGTCCATGTAGAGCCTTTGTTTCCCGGAAGTGTGTTCCTTACCTGTGAAGGGACAAGCTTTCCTATCAATCGTTTTGAACAGGTTTCGGCCATTGCAAAGCTTGTTGCCAGCGGAGGTCTGACAATTTTCCCTATGATGAGGGAAGACGGAGAATTTCTGGAAAAGATATCCGGGGAAGATCATATGGTTCGGCTCTCCTATGTCCTGAAGGATGAGCAGGGGCAAATTTGCAGGATTTCAGAACCTTTGCAGACCTGCAGGGGACAGATTGAAAAATATCAGTTTAAAAAGAGATATGCCATGATCCGCCACAGATTGTGGGGAGAGGATCGGGTGATTGCGATGGGAATTATACTGAAGGAGGATGCTGATCGGAAGCTTTTGTATGAGGATACGGAGGTTTCCGTGGAGATGTCTGGTGCGGTATTGTATTAATATGGAAGTATTAGTGCAATGCCGGATTGGAATGCTGAGGATAAGATGAAAAACTCAGAAAAGAACAATTTAAATAGCCCCAAAAGAAAAGACTTTTCAAAAAAAGGATTGCTCAAAGGCAATCTGCAGGTGACAGATATCGTGTTGCTTCTATATGATATAGGAGTCGTGAATCTGTCATTTTTTCTTGCACTGTGGTTTCGTTTTGATTGCCAGTATAGTTTGATACCTAATATTTATCTGGAACCGTTTTTTAAATTTGCGCCTGTTTATTCCTTGTTTTGTGTGGCGGTATTTTCTTATTTCCGTCTGTACAAAAGTATCTGGCGATTTGCAAGCTATAATGAACTGGCAAGAGTCCTGGTTTCTGTGACAATAGTTTCGATTTTCCATGTAATCGGCATCACAATTACCTGCCAGATTATTCTGAACGGAGACATTTACCGAATGCCTCTGTTTTATTATGCTTTTGGGGTGATGCTACAGGCGGTTTTGCTGCTGGCTGTCCGTTTCTCTTACCGCTTTATTCTTCTTATGTGGGGATTGAAAAAGAGAGAAAATGGCTTGGCATATAGCAAAAGGGTACTGCTGATCGGTGCCGGAGCCGCTGGACAGATTATTCTGCGGGATTTGCATGAAGCAAAGGAAAGTGCTGAACATGTGTGTTGTATCATTGACGACAATTCGGACAAATGGAATCGCTTTATGGACGGAGTCCCCATTGTGGGAGGTCGGGAGGATATTCTGCAAAATGTGGAGAAATACCACATCGAAAAGATCCTAATCGCTATTCCCAGTGCCAGCGCAGAAGAAAAAAGAGACATTTTGGATATCTGTAAGGAGACCAGCTGCGAGCTAAAAATCCTGCCTGGCATGTATCAGCTGGCTAACGGGGAGATCACTATCAGCGATATGAAGGAGGTGGCAATCGAGGATCTTCTGGGACGAGAGCCCATTCAGGCTAATCTGGAAGAGGTTTTCCGATATCTCAATGGCAAAAGGATCCTGGTGACCGGAGGCGGCGGCTCCATAGGGAGTGAGCTGTGCCGGCAGATAGCCAGACACAATCCCAGGCAGCTGATAATTTTTGATGTATATGAAAATAATGCCTACGACATTCAACAGGAGCTGCGGGCCAATTATCCCCAGTTAAACCTGGAGGTGTTGATTGGCTCTGTTCGTGACAGTCGGAGGATTAACAGTGTTTTTGCCACATACCATCCAGAGGTGGTCTACCATGCAGCAGCCCACAAACATGTGCCCCTGATGGAGGACAGCCCCCGGGAAGCTATAAAAAACAATGCAATTGGTACTTATAAGACAGCCTATGCGGCTATGATGAATGGCTGCGAGAGATTTGTACTTATCAGCACGGATAAGGCGGTGAATCCCACCAATATTATGGGGGCCAGTAAGCGTCTGTGTGAGATGGTGATTCAGACCTTTGATGAGAAGATTAAGGCTGGGAAGGCTGGAGAGCTGCCCATGCTTCATGCTCATGGGAATGATGAGGATGGGAGTATGAGGAGTATGGGAAATCTGAAAAGTGAGAAGGAGGCGGAACTGTCCGGCGGATTCGGCATCGAAAAGGGGCAGGAGGCTCTAAAGACTGAATTTGTCGCAGTTCGGTTTGGAAATGTCCTTGGAAGCAATGGTTCGGTGATACCTTTTTTTAAAAAACAGATTGCAGCGGGCGGTCCAGTAACCGTGACCCACCCAGATATTGTCCGGTATTTTATGACGATTCCCGAGGCGGTGAGTTTAGTTTTGCAGGCAGGGACTTATGCCAAAGGAGGAGAGATCTTTGTATTGGATATGGGAGAGCCAGTGAAGATCGATATGCTGGCCAGAAATTTGATTAAGTTGTCTGGGTATAAACCAGGAGTGGATATTAAGATTGAATATGTAGGGTTAAGGCCGGGGGAGAAGCTGTATGAGGAAAAGCTGATGGAGGAGGAGGGGATGAAAACCACTCCCAACCATTTGATTCATATCGGATGCCCGATTCCCTTTGACACAGACCGGTTTATGCTTCAACTGAAAGAGTTGATGGATGCCAGCTATGGGGAGGATAGAGATATCAGAAAGCTGGTGGCTGAAGTGGTGAAGACATATAGGCCATACCCTTTTAGTGATTAAAAATGAGATGATGACTATATTTAGTGGAGAGGATTACAATGGGGCTTAATAAGGATCATATTTTAAATAAGAAAAAGATGAATATACCTTTTTCACCCCCTGATATTTCTGAGAAGGAAATCAACGAAGTTATAGACACGCTTCGTTCGGGATGGATTACAACAGGACCTAAAGTAAAAAAGTTGGAGGCCTTGATAACAGATTATGTGGGAGCAGATAATTGTGTTTGCCTAAACAGTCAGACTGCGGCAGGGGAAATGAGCTTAAGACTATTGGGAATCGGAAAAGATTCCTGTGGTATAGATGGAAAGTATGGAAGCGAAAAGGACGAAGTTATCACTTGTGCATATACTTATACGGCTTCTGCTTCAGTCATTTGCCATGTGGGTGCAAAGCCTGTGTTGGTGGATTGTCAGGAAGGGAAGCTTGAAATGGATTATAATGCTTTAGCACAAGCTGTCAATGAACATACTAAAGCGATTATACCTGTAGATCTTGGGGGAATTCCCTGTGACTATGACAAAATATTTGAGATTGTTAATGGAAAGAAGAATTTTTTTCATCCATCCAATCGGCTTCAGGAAATTATCGGACGAATAGCTGTTGTCGAGGATTCGGCGCATGCTTTGGGTGCTTCCTATAAAGGAAAAATGATTGGATCTGTTGCAGACTTTTCAAATTTTAGCTTTCACGCAGTGAAAAATTTTACCACAGGAGAAGGAGGGGCACTGACCTGGAAAATAGAAAAAGCGGATAGGAAAGAAATCTACCATCAGTTACAGCTTTTTTCTCTTCATGGTCAGAGCAAGGATGCCCTGGCCAAGACAACGTTAGGAGCCTGGGAGTATGATATTGTGGGACCCTGGTATAAATGTAATATGCCAGATATTATGGGAGCTATTGGATTGGCCCAGTTTGACAGATATCCGGAGCTGCTTAAAAGGCGAAGGGAGATTATTGAAAGATATGATTCTAAATTGAAACCCCTGGGAGTGAAGGTTTTACCTCATTTTACGAAAGAACATATTTCATCAGGACATCTTTATATAACCCGTATTCCAGGGGTTGATCAGAAGAAAAGGCAGGAAATTATAGAGAAATTAGCAGAGGAAGGAGTTTCTGCAAATGTGCATTATAAGCCCTTGCCTATGCATACAGCTTACAAAAGAATGGGATTTCAGATAGAGGATTACCCCAATAGTTATAAAATGTATGAAAATGAAGTGTCATTGCCATTACATACAAAACTAACAGATGAGGAAGTGGAGTATATTTTAGAAAAATTTATTGGTATTGTGAAATATTATTTAAAATAAAAGATAAAGGAGGCATGGAAGGCATAGATAAAAGGGGAATTTTAAGGAAATGGGTGGATTTACCTGAAAATATGCAGAAGGATGAGATCAGAAAATATTACGAGATATTGCAAAGAAAGCGAAAAAGTCTTTTTATAAAAAGGCTATTTGATGTTGTTATGGCGTGCCTTCTGCTTGTGGTGCTTTCGCCTGCATTTTTAATACTGGCAATTGCTATAAGAATAGATTCCAAAGGATCTGTATTTTATCGACAAGTGCGGGTGACCCAGTATGGAAGAAAATTCAGAATTCACAAGTTTCGTTCCATGGTAAACAGAGCAGACGAGAAAGGAAGCTTGGTGACGGTGAAAGGAGATGGTCGGATTACAAGGGTGGGACGGCTTATAAGAGACAAAAGATTAGATGAAATCCCACAGCTTATAGATGTACTTCAAGGTAATATGTCTTTTGTAGGTGTCCGACCGGAAGTGCCAAAGTATGTGATGGAGTACACACCGGAAATGATGGCAACACTGCTTTTACCAGCGGGGATTACCAATCTTACTTCTATTTATTATAAAGACGAGTCGGAATTACTGGAAGGAGTGGATGATTCAGAACAGGTGTATATAAAACAAATTTTGCCGGAGAAGATGAAATGGAATTTAAAAGGAATAGAGGAATTTGGATTATGCCAAGAAATGAGAATTATGATTTTGACGGTTTTTTCTATGTTTAAGAGAAACTCAAATGATACGACACAAGAAAAATAGTCGGTATTTACAAAGAGGTAAATATGAAAAAATTTATCAGATTATTAATTTCAAGATTTTTTACATTTTATTCATTGAGAGGAATACTTCATGGAAAAGGATGTAAATCTAATTTTTATAGTAAATTCACATCGAGTACTAAAATTGGTGATAATTGTCATTTTAATGGGATGAGGATTTCAGGACAGGGAAATGTTATAATCGGAAATAATTTTCATTCGGGAAAAAATATTAGAATAATAACAACTTTTCATAATTTTGATTGGGGGGGGGGCATTACCCTATGATCATACCTCTTATTCTAAAGATGTGTTCATTGGAGAGAATGTCTGGATTGGCGAGGCGGTAATTATTTTAGGAGGAGTATCAATTGGAGAGGGAGCTGTGATACAAGCAGGGAGTGTAGTATGCAAAGATGTTCCTGCATTGGCGATTGCGGGAGGACATCCGGCTATTCCTTTTAAGTATCGCAATAAAGAACATTATGAGCGATTAAAAGAGGCGGGATGCTTTTTTTAGATTGTTATGCGAGAAGGTGATGATTATTTTAAATAATATAGATGCAATAAGAATCTTTAATAAGACAGCAGTATATGATAGAAAAGGAAAAATAGATTTTGAGAAGTTATCCTGTTATGTGATTTTAGTATTTTCATTTATGAATGCAACATTAAGATTAACTGAAAGTGGGATATCGACAATCTATAGACTTATTTCGCCTTTTCTATTTATGTATATTTGTATAAAAAATATAAAGCAAATGGAAAAGGCAATTATTTTTTATATTGTATTTGTATGCTATGGATTATTGGCATCTATATTTTATTGCCACATTGATTTTTCTGGTTACATGTTTGCACTCTATTTATTGGTTGAGTTTATTATTATAAAATATTTGAGCATAAAAGAAAAAGATTTTTCCAGGAGCTTTTATTCTTTTCTGGATATAAATACCATGATAATTATTGTATTTGGTCTAATACAATATGTTTTTCCGTTTACAATGCCTCATTTACAAGACCGTGGACATACAATTACGCTTTACTTTTGGAATGAAAATGAACTTTCCCAGGCAATCGCATGTATGGCTGTTTTATATCTATACAGATATTTTATAGAAAGAGATAAGAAGTCAGGACTAAAAGCAATCCTTGTATTTATGATTATTTATATAAATGATGCAAAACTGAGTTTAATGGGATTGATATTGGCTTTTTTAATTCTCTTATTTTATAAAATATTTTCCAATCCCTGGAACGGGGTCAGATTATCAGGGTGGACAATTATTGCAGCAGGATTGTTTTTTATCGTTGGAGGAATGGTAGCAATATTAGTGCTAAAAATAGAATTTCATTTTAGGGACTATTCTATTTCTTTGAATGAATTAATTGGAAATGGAGTTAAGGCAATTATTACACTGAAGCCATTAGAGGGATTCGGATCCGAAATAGTCAGAGCTAACGCAATAATTTTTGGGCTGCAAGAGTTATATCACTCTTTCTTTATAGGTATTGGATGGGAAAATTCAATATATATGTTAGAAAAACCACAGTATTTTCTAGGAACCGCTAAATCTATGCATAATATTGTAGTGCAATTTTTGTGTGAAATGGGATATTTCGCAATGGTTTGCTATGCAAAGTTAATTGGATTTGGCTTAAAATCAGTAAAACGTATTAGATATAATCATATTATATTATTAAAGATAACGTTTGGGGGTTGCTTTATATTGATTTCTTCACAATCATCAGATGCGATTTTATCTAATTATTTGACATGGGCGATTGTGGCATATGTGGCTCTCTTAAAGGCACAAATACCTTATAGATGTAAGAAAAATGAATAAATTAAATCGAAAAACGATAAATTCTGCAGTTTGGTATACATTAAGCAGTGTGCTGGCAAAAGGTATTACCATATTATTAACTCCAATTTATACGAGAGTATTGACAAAAGATGAATTTGGACAGTATACCAATTTCTTTTCGTGGCAAAATATATTGGTATTATTTTTTTCCTTATGCTTAGATTCCACAGTATTGAGGGCAAGGGCAGATTATAGAACAGATAAAGAATTTAATACATATGTTTATAGTGTTGCAATAATTAGCTTATTGTTTCCATTAATAACAGCGGGAATCTGGATGCTTTTTTTTAATAAGCACACATCTGTCGGGTTACATATTAATGAAAGGCATCTGTGGGCGCTATATATTGTTTTGATTTTATATTCATTGATCCCGATTTATCAGGCAAAAGAGAGATCGGAATTTAAATATAAGGTTTCCTCAATATTAACGTTGGGCTATGCTGCGGCAAATGCATTGATTCCAATTATATTTATTTATATTTTTTTTGATACGAATAAGCTCGATTTAATTATATATGCAAATGTTATTAATAGTATAATTTGGGGAATTGCGATTATTATACTGATATTTAGGAAACAACATGGAAGAGTCAAAAAAGAATATGTTGAATATGCATTAAAAATAGGATTTCCTGTAGTTCCACATGCCTTGGCCAGTATGATTTTGGGAAACAGTGACAAGATAATGATAAATACAATGTGTGGATCTGAATACGCAGCTGTTTATGGAGTAGTATATACCTGCGCACTGTCTCTTTCTTTGTTGAGAAATTCTTTAAATAATGCATGGGTGCCTTGGTTTTATCGAAAATTATCAGAATATAGGTTTGACGAGGTAAGAAATGTGTCCAGAACATTTATAGATTTATTTTCTATATGTTTTGTATTTCTTTGCTTATTAGGGCCAGAGATTATTTTTATTCTGGGCGGAGATAATTATCGGAGTTCACAGATTTTGATACCAGTTATAATGCTTGGATGTTACTATAATTTTCTTAATTTGTTTTTTGTTAATATAGAATTTTATGAAAAAAGAACATTTATCATTTCTGTTATTACGTTAATAGTAACTGTGCTGAATATTTTAATGAATTATATAGGAATATTATTATGGGGATATGGTGCAGCTGCTTATACAACGGCCATCTGTAATGCATTTATTGTTATATTCCATTATTTTAGTACAAAGAAATATGAAAACTATAAAATAATAGATAACAGGCATCTTTTCAGCAGAATGCTAGAAGGAGTTGCGATTACATTGGGATGTGTTTTTATTTATAACCATGTGGTAATTAGATATATATCGATAGGCGTTTTGGGGGTGTATTTTATGACTAAATGTTTTAAAGAATATAGAAGGATAAAAAATGATGAATGATTCTGATTTAATGCTATGCTTTGAAGAAGAACATAGCATGTTTGACAAATCAATTGCAGGAATTCATTATTGGCAGTTGATCAGGATGGCATTATTTACAGAAGTATTAAATTTTAGAGTGGAGATAAAGAACCGGCACCCGGATTTTACAGACAGCTATTCGGGAATAAATATGGTAAAAGGGGGATGTGCCCTTCTTTATCATTCTTTTTTTAAGGGTTCTTATAAGCAGGCAGAGGGAAAAATAGTGATTTGTACTGCACGTAGAGAAAAATCTCAAGCAGAACAATTGGTAAGGACACTTAAAGATGCCTGCTTTATGCTTGACAGACCCAATAAGTTTATGCATCTTTCTTTTTTGGGAGAATGTGGAATAGCATATTCGGACATATTGGATTTTCATAGAAGCGTTTTGATTAAATTTTTACAATTAGTACCAACAAATTTTGGCAAGAGGATCAAAGATGAATTGAATACCTGGTATAAAGAGTTTAATGAATTTATGGGGGTGAAGGTACCTTATTCATTTATACAAAATAGAATGATTCATGCTGTTATTTCCGAGAAGATTATAACAGCCTATTATAAAAGAAAATTTAAAAAATATCGTCCATGTAAGGTGGTTTTGTATCCATGTTATGAAGTATTTAACGCGGCCATGGTAAAGGTATGCCATTGCTTAAATATACCTGTGATAGAACTTCAGCATGGGTATACGAATACAAACGACATTATATATAGCTACGCAAAAGAACATACAGAGTATTTTCCGGATAAAGTATTAATGTTTGGAGATTACTGGAGAGATTGTGTTAATTATCCTAATAAAGAGAGATTTATTTCATGTGGAAGTATAGTATTAGAAGCCAGTATCAACCAATATAAGAATAAAGAAAAAGAAAATTTGATTGTCTTTATCTCACAAGGACCTTATGCAGATATTATTTATCCGATAGCGGTTCATCTATGTAATATTTTGGAAAAGAAGAAGCAGCTTGATCAATATGATATTGTGTATAAGTTACACCCAAATGAGGTGCTGAGTTGGGACAAGCTGCACCCGGACTATCATGATTCAAGAATGTTAATAACAGGAGATCAGTGGGATATATATGAATTATTGAGTAGAGCTAAGATGCAGATTGGTATTGATTCTACTGCACTTTTTGAAGGAATTGCTTTTGGAGCAAAGACAGTTATTATTGATTGTGATCAATTGGGCGAAGATATGCGAAAATTTTCCAATAAGTATCATACATTATTGACTGATAATGTAGAGGAAATTTACAGATATATTACTGATATGGATAACATTTCTATTGATACGGAATCGGAATATATATGGAAAAATAATGCATTGCAAAATGTTATAAAAGAAATTTGGAATTTTTAAAATATAAAATTGTAAGAACAAAAAACAGGAGAACAAACTTATGCTTAACAACAAAACAATATTAGTAACAGGCGGGACGGGTTCATTTGGCCATCATTTTGTGGATTATGTTTTAAAGAGATATAATCCACAAAAAATCATTATTTATTCCAGAGATGAATACAAGCAGTTTATTATGGATAATGAATATAAAGACAATCGCAGTCAATTACGTTTTTTTATTGGAGATGTCCGTGATGGGGAAAGACTTAAAACGGCGATGAATGGTGTGGACTATGTGATTCATGCGGCTGCATTGAAACAAGTTCCAGCCTGTGAGTATAATCCTAATGAAGCGATAAAGACAAATGTAAATGGGGCAATGAATGTTATTAATGCTTCTCTTATGGCAGGAGTAAAAAAAGTAGTGGCATTGAGTACTGACAAGGCTGTGAATCCGGTAAACTTGTATGGAGGAACAAAGCTTGTTTCCGATAAATTGTTTTGCGCGGCCAATTCCTATGGAGGATCTAATGGAACAAGGTTTTCAGTTGTCCGATATGGAAATGTTGCGGGAAGTCGGGGATCAGTTATTCCTTTTTTTCAAAATATTATTGATAATGGTGGGGATGAACTGCCCATTACAGATTACAGGATGACACGTTTTTGGATCAGCCTTGAACAGGGGGTGGAATTGGTTATAAAGGCTCTTAAAGAGTCAAAGGGAGGAGAGACATTTATTTCTAAAATTCCTTCCTTTAAAATTACAGATTTGGCACAGGCCATGCTTCCGGGATGTAAAATGCCTGAAGTTGGAATACGGGAGGGAGAGAAGCTTCACGAAATTATGGTAACATCGGCGGATTCTCCTTTTACCTATGAATATGAAAAAAATTACATAATATATCCTCATTATAATTGGTGGGGAGAAAAGGATATAATCCCTGGTGGAAAATTAGTTGAGCCGGGATTTGAATATAGTTCAGCAACAAATAAAGAATGGCTAAGCATTGAAGAATTGAGAGAAAAGATGAAAACAGACCTAGATAGACATTAGAGGTCTTTTTTATTACAAAAATATTATTGGGGTAGAAAAATGGAGAAATTAGCTATTCACGGAGGACGGCCTGTAAGAAAAGAAAAATTATACTATGGGCATCAATTAATAGAAGATGATGATATACAATCAGTAATAAAAATATTACAAGGGGATTATCTTACCTGTGGTCCAAATGTGAAAAATATGGAGACTGATTTAGTAAATTATACGGGAGCAAAGTATGCTGTAGCGGTTTCTAATGGAACTGCTGCTCTTCATTGTGCCTGTTTGGCAGCAGGGATAGGACCGGGAGATGAGGTTATAACAACACCCATTACATTTGCAGCAAGTTCTAACTGTGTACTTTATTGTGGGGCAACACCAATTTTTGCTGATATAGATCCGGAAACTTATACAATTGATCCATTAAGCATAGAAAAACATATTACACATAGGACGAAGGCAATTGTTGCCGTTGATTTTACTGGCCAGGCAGTAAAAATTAAAGAAATTAAAAAAATATGCAATAAGTATAAGCTTATTTTTATCGAGGATGCTGCACACTCTATTGGAACAAAGTATGACGGGAAAATGGTAGGAAATCTTGCCGATATGACTTGCTTTAGTTTTCATCCCGTAAAAACGATTACATCAGGTGAAGGCGGCGCTGTTTTAACAAATAATAAAGAACTGCACAGAAAATTAGTTCTGGCACACACCCATGGAATTACACATGACGAGGAACTTATGGAGGATTCTCACCATGAAGGTCCCTGGTATTATGAAGAAGTTGCACTGGGGTACAATTATAGGATTACTGATTTTCAGGCAGCGTTATTCAGAAGTCAATTACAAAAAATTGGCAGATTCATTAATCGCAGAAAAGAAATTGTGAAGAGGTATGAAGAAGCTTTTAAGGCCATACCGGAGATCATTTTGCAGAAAGAAATACAAGAATCAGATACTTGCAGACATTTATATATTATCCGATTGGATCTTGAAAAATTAAAGTGTACAAGGCGGCAATTTTTTGATGCAATGAGTGAGGAGAATATTCAGTGCCAAATCCACTACATTCCAGTTTATTGGTTTCCTTATTACAGACACTTAGGATACGAAAAAGGTTTATGTCCAAATGCGGAAGATGTATATAGGGGGATTATGAGTATCCCATTGTATCCAAAGATGACAGATCAGGATGTAGAGGATGTTATTCATGCAGTGAAGAAGGTAGTAGAGTATTATAGATAAATTTGCAACAGCTTGATATAAGGTCATATATTATAGTCATCGGAGGCTTTACATGGGAAAAAATGATTTAATTTCGATTATCATGCCCACATATAATTGTTCAAAATTTATTGGAAAGTCAATAGAGTCTGTTTTAAATCAAACATATCCTAAATGGGAATTAATTATAGTGGATGATCATTCGGATGATGATACACCAATAATAGCAAAAGAATTTCAAAATAAAGATGAGCGAATAAAATATTTTCGCTTAGAAAAAAATTCCGGTGCTGCTTGCGCGAGAACGAAAGCGATGGAAGAAGCACGGGGAAATTATATGGCCTTTTTAGATAGTGATGATTTATGGGCTAAAACTAAATTAGAAAAACAAATATGTTTTATGAAAAAAAATAACATAAACATTTCATGTACATCTTACGAAAAAATAGATGAAAACGGAAAGTTATTAAATAAAGCAGTCAAAGCAATTCCAAAAGTAGGGTATGACAGACTGCTTTTAGATTGTCCGGTTGGAAATTCTACTGTTATGTATAATGCTGAAAAATTGGGAAAGTTTTCAGTTCCCAATATACGGAAACGTAACGATGATGCACTATGGCTTCAAATGTTAAAAAAGGAACCATATATATATGGTTATCCAAAGGTATTAGTGCGATATCGAATACGAAAAAATTCTATTTCTGAAAATAAATTATCTTTAATAAAATACCATTGGCAATTATATAGAGATATTGAACATTTATCTGTTATTAGATCTATTTTTCATATTTGTTTTTGGGTATTGATAAAGCTATTTAAAATAAAATAAGCATAAAAAACAGGCTGATAAGGAATATTTCAGGCGGATGAAAGAAAAGGTAATAAAATAATGAAATTTTGTCTTGGTACTGTACAATTAGGATTGAAATATGGAATCAATAATCAAATAAAGAGGCAGCCCACAAAAAATGAAGGGTATGAAATACTACAGACAGCGTATGAAGCAGGAATAAAATATCTGGATACTGCAAGTGCATATGGAACAGCTGAAGAGCTTATTGGAGAGTCAGGTATTTTAGACAACGGTACAGTACATGTAATTACGAAACCAGATGCAAGAAAACATTCTGGACTGGCAGATGAAGTGAAAAAATCATTGGAGAAACTTAAGCAGGAGTATATTGATGGATTGCTTTTACATGACGCACCAAATTATTATGATAAACAACAAATGTCAGAGCTGTTAGAGATAAAAGAAAACGGACTGGCAATGCATATAGGTGTTTCTGTTTATGAACCCAAGGATGCAGTAAGAATAGCAGCAGATGGGGTAGTGGATTATATACAGATTCCATATAGCGTTTTTGATCAGCGTTTGGACCATACCGATTTTTTTCAGATGGTGAAAAAAAATAAAATAAAGGTCTTTGCAAGAAGCTGTTTTCTGCAAGGCCTTATTTTAATGGAACCAAATGTAATACCCAGGCATTTGAAGGAAGCGGAAGCATATGTGGAAAGGTACAGATCAATTTTGCGAACATATGAATTTTCTGTAGCAGAGGCAGCAATGCTTTTTAGCTATACACATCCAGACATCTATAAGGTAGTATTTGGGGTAGATACAGCAGAACAGTTAAAGACAAATCTTGCAGTTGCAAAAAAAGCAGAACAATTTCCAAAATGTCGGCAGGCATTGGCAGGAATAACAGATGGAATAAGCGAGCACATATTAAATCCAGGTTTATGGGAGGTATAGATTGAATTCAAACAATTTATTTGATTTACATGGAAAAACAGTAGTGATTACTGGTGGTGCAGGTTATCTGGGAAGTGCCATGAGTGAAGCATTGGCAGCCTATGGAGCAGATTTGTTTGTTCTTGGACAAAACACACAAAAAAACAAGAATAAGGCAGAGACCTTGAAAAATAGATATGGGCTTTCTGTATGCGAAAGCTGTTCTTTTGATATTGCAGATGTTGACAGGATACAAGACACTTTTAGATACATTAAAGAACGCACAGGAAAAATTGATGTATTGATAAATAATGCATTTTATATAGGACCTTCTCAAAAATTAGAGGATTATACAATAGATAATTGGAACAAGGGGATCGATGGAACAATTAACAGTGTATTCAGAGTGACGCAGGCGGCCCTTCCATATATGTTGCAGCAAAACTCAGGCAACATTATTAATATTGCATCTATGTATGGTATTGTTTCACCAGATATGAGTATTTATGGAGATAGTGGGGAAAACAATCCTGCAAATTATGGGGTGGGGAAAGCTGCCATAGTGCAGTTTACAAAATACATTGCCTGTGTATATGGGGAAAAAGGAATACGTTCTAATGCGGTTTCTCCTGGTCCTTTTCCTAATAAAGAGGTGCAGGAAATGGAGTGGTTTATTCATAATCTGGAAAACAAAGTGCCATTGAAACGAATTGGTGAACCCGAGGATTTAAAAGGAATTATTGTATTTCTTGCCTCAGATTCAAGTAAATATGTGAACGGACAAAATATAGCCGTAGATGGAGGGTGGACAGCATGGTAAGAAAGGTCGGATTGATTATTCAGGCACATATGGGTTCGACCCGGCTTCCAGGGAAAGTGCTTAAAACTGTAAATGGAATTTCTGTATTAGGTCATGTGATTTTACGTTTGAAAAAGGTGAAAAATAGTGATGCGATTATTGTCGCTACCAGTACTCTTGATATGGATGATGTAATTGTGAAGGAAAGTGAAAAATACGGAGCGCTTGTATATCGAGGGGATAATGACGATGTGTTATCGAGATATTATAAGGCTGCGGAAAAGTACGAAATTACAGATATAGCAAGAATCTGTTCGGATAATATGTTTATAGCCCCGGAAATTGTGGAGAATGAAATCAATATATACTTACAAAATGATTATGATTTAGTAACCAGCGGTTCAACCATACCCTTGGGATTGGGGACAGAAATATTTTCTTTTAAGAGTTTAGAGGAAGCTTTTTTAAAATCAAAAACTTCATATGAACATGAACATGTAACTCCCTATATTTATGAGCATGGGAAAGTGTATTATTGTGAAATTGAAAAAGATAGGGGAAAATTCAGGTTTACGTTAGATACAGAGGAGGACTGGCAATTGGTAAATGCAATTGCTTCAAAGGTAAATCCTGAAGAATGTAGTTTAAAAGATATGATAGAAGTAATGGAAATGAATCCGGAATTATATGAGATTAATAAGCACGTGAAGCAAAGACTATAATTTTGGATTACTTTATATGAGGAGAAAGAAAATGAGAACGGGTTCAAAAGCAGTAGGAAAGGATGTCCCTTCTTTTATTATTGCAGAAACAGGAACTACATTTAAAATAGGAAATAAAATAATCGGAAAAGATTCAGAACCGTTCATTATCGCAGAGGCAGGAATTAATCATAACGGGGATATGAAATTGGCAAAAAAAATGATTCTTGCTGCAAAAGAGTGTGGCGTGGATGCTGTAAAGTTCCAAACATTTCATGCGGAGGAATTTATTCAGGACAAAACCACAACTTATACTTATAAATCACAAGGAAAAGAAGTAACAGAATCTATGCTTGAAATGTTTCATCGAAATGAATTTACTGAAAGTGAATGGATGGAAATAAAGAACTACTGTGATGAGCAAAAAATAATTTTTTTATCCACGCCACAAAATGTATCGGACCTGTTTTTGCTGTTAGGACTGGGCATTGAAGCCGTTAAGGTGGGATCCGATGATTTTGTGAACATTCCGCTAATAAGGAAATATTCCAAAGAAAAACTCCCCTTGTTATTATCCTGTGGTATGGCAACCGATGATGAAATTAAGAAAACATTAGAGACAGTAAAAGAATTTAACGATGAACCCACTGTGCTTTTTCTGTGTACATCCGAATATCCCACTCCGCCAGAGGACGTTAATATTTTGAAATTAAAAACAATGGCAGAGAAATATAAGGATGTGATATTAGGATTTTCAGATCATACACAGGGAAATGAGGCAGCGGTTATGGCAACTGCTTTGGGAGCAAGGGTGTTTGAAAAGCATTTTACATTAAGCCATGATTTGCCGGGACCGGATCATTGGTTTTCGGAGGAACCAACGGGACTGGCAGCGTGGGCGGATGCTATTAGAATGGCCTATCAGATGCTGGGAGATGACACCCTGATGCCAACAGAAGCAGAAAAAGAAATGCGTCAATTGGCTCATCGAAGCATTACAGCTATCATAGATATACAGGCGGGAGAATTATTTAGTGAAGCTAAAATAGATATGAGAAGGCCAGGAACAGGCATACCGGCAAGAGAATGGGATTTGGTAATTGGGAAAAAAGCTGTAAGAGACATAAAAGCGGGCGAGCAATTATCATGGGAGGATATAGATGAATAAGGAAGAATTTCTAAAATTATTTAGTGATGCAACCCGTATGCAGGAAAATCCATTTCATCCTTTGGTGTGGATCAGCGGGACTCCGCAGATTGGTAATAACGTATATATTGGAGGTATGTCAGAGGTATATGCAAAAGGGGCCAATGTATGTATCGGGGATGATTGTGATATTGCTTCTTTTGTTGTGATTAATTGTTCGGATTCACACAAAAAACTTCTTGGCATAAGTAAGGAAATTGACTGCCAGGATATTATTATTGAAGATCATGTGTATATCGGGACACAGAGCTTTATAGGAGGCGGAATACATATCGGGCATCATTCCGTAGTTGGAGCAGGGACAATTGTTCCAAAGGGTATTTATCCGCCCTATACGTTAATTGTAGGAAATCCCGCGGTTATAAAACCGGAATATTATAAAAGGTTATGTGAAGGGAGCTGAACGGCAGGAAAATGCAAAAGGTTATTCCGCATAACAGACCTACGATAGGTGAGGAAGAAATATGTGCAGCTGTAAAGGTAATGGAAAGCGGTCATCTGTCACAGGGAACAGAAGTCGCCCTTTTTGAAAATGAATTTTGCGAGTACCTTGGACTGAATCATGGTCATGCAGTGGCTGTGTCCAGTGGTTCGGCAGCACTTTATATGGCAATCCGTGCCCTGGATATGGACAAAAACCAAAGAAATACCAATGTTGCTATTCCCGCATATTCCTGTTCGGCATTAAGAAATGCGGTACTGCTGGCCGGAAAAAAACCGCTTTATGCAGATGTTAAAGACGATTCTCCCAATATTGATCTGACATCAGATGTGATAAAAGAGGCCGGTATAACGATTGCATGCCATATTTATGGTATGCCTGAAAGGATTGACAACCACAATGTTATAGAAGATTGTGCACAGGCCATTGGAGCGACAATTAATGGAAAATTAGTCGGAACACAGACAGAAATCGGAATATTTTCATTTTATGCCACAAAGCCTATAACCAGTGGTGGTGAAGGGGGCATGGTAGTATCAAAAAACAAGGGTTATATTGACTTTATTAAGGATATCCGGGATTTTGATATGAAAAATGACAATGTTGTACGGTTTAATATGAAAATGACGGATTTACAGGCTTCCGTGGGAAGAATCCAATTAAAGAGGCTGCCGGAATTTGAAAAGAAAAGGCATTATCTGGCAGACAGATATGAAAAAAAAGGCATTCCTTTATGGCGTAAAGAAGGAAGTATAGAATACAGAGGGATTATACGGAGCAGGGCTCCTGAGAGGCTGATGGAATATTTGAAGCAAAACGGTGTTCAGGCAATTCTTCCAATAACGGAAAGCGAGCTGCTCTGCGTTCCATTAACAGTACCCAGAGCATATGCACTTACACATAGCCTTGTATCCATCCCATTATATCCTTCCCTTACAGATGAGGAGCAGGATACAATAATCGGGTTACTGAACAAATATGTCGATGTGGGGGGTAATTATGATAATGTCAGCACACCAACCGGCTTATTTACCATGGCTGGGTTATTTTGATAAAATTAAGAGAAGTGATATCTTTATTTTTTTAGATACGGTTCAGTATGAAAAGAACAGTTTTACTAACCGAAATAAGATTAAAACAGCAAACGGACCAATCTGGCTGACCGTACCAGTCATAAAGACTGATCATTTCAATAAGATAATGAGCGAAATGCTTTTGGATAAAAATTCCAGGTGGCAGAAGAAGCACTTAAATTCTATATATATGTCATATAGGAAGGCTTCTCATTTTGATGAGCTTTATCCCAGACTGGAAAATCTATATCAAAAAGAATACAGCAATATCGTTGATGTGACATGGGATCATTTGATGTTTTGGCTGGACATATTAAATATAAAGACAAAGCTTGTTAAATCTTCCGCGTTAAACATAGCTAGTAAAAAGAGTGATTTTATTTTTGATTTATGTAAGGCGGTAAATGCTGATTATTATATATCAGGAGCGATGGGACAGGATTATTTGGAAACGGAAAGATTTGACAGAGCAGGTATAGAGGTGGAATTTCAGAATTACCGGCATCCGGTGTACCCCCAATTATATGGGGAGTTTATTCCCAGTATGGGAATTATAGATTTTGCAATGAATGCAGCGGATTATTCAATCATATAGGAGGCTTATTATGGAAAGGAATAACTCAGACACATGGTGTCATATCTATGAAAACAGCGGATTTGGGAATAGATATCCCTTGTCATATTTAGTAGGTTTATTTCATACAAGAATAAAACCTGAGCTTTTAAAACATAAACCTTTACATGAGATGAAGGTATTAGATTTTGCGTGCAGCATTGGGGCTAATTCAGTTATATTCAAAAACCTTGGCGTGGAAGTGTTCGGAATTGATGTTTCAGAAAAAGCAATTGAAAAATGTATCCAGGGGGGGGGGGTATAAACTTGGGGATGGGAGGCACTTTAAGGCCGTGAATTTGTTAGATCCAGGTGTGGAACTCAAAAAACTGTTTAATGGAATGATCTTTGACCTTATTATTGCGTCAGAATGTATGTATTATTTTAAAAACAAGGAAAGAAGGGATCTCCTTACACAGTTTATGGATGTTATCGAACCACATGGAATATTTTATGTTTCCATGCCGACTTACGACTTTCCTCTTTACCGGGGCTATAAGGATGTAGAAAAAGATTCCGATGGAATGGTTGAAATAAAAGAATCTGGCTCTATATCCGAAAAATTAAGTGTAAATTTGCCAAGAAGCAGGAATGAAATGATTTCTATGTTCGAGCCATTTAAAATGATTGACCTTCTTGTTACGGATGAACCCAGATTTTCTGATCATCCAGAACGGGAATATCATATGATTGCAAAAAAATAAAGAAAAACTGGTGAATTCAGATGATTATTTGTGATATTAAAAATATGCTTGTTGTAGCAGCTCATCCGGATGATGAGTTGTTGGGAATAGGGGGAACCGTCAAACGCCTTTCAAATGAAGGTGTATGCGTGCGTGCTGTAATCCTTGCAGAAGGATTGACCTCCCGAGGGGATAAACGGGAAGATATTGAGCAATCAGAGCTCAAGGAGCTGCAAGAAGATGCCCGTATGGCAGCTAAAGAGGTGGGATATACGAGCATTGATTTTTGCGGCTTTCCGGACAACCGGATGGATGAATTGGATCTGTTGGATATTGTAAAGGCGGTCAGCAGTTTTGTGGAAAAGTATCGGCCGGATACAATTTTTACTCACCATCATGGAGATCTGAATATTGACCACCAAAGGACCTGCGAGGCGGTTTTGACGGTATGCAGGCCGGTAGGCGACTACTGCGTGGAACGGATTTATGCATTTGAGACGCCATCCTCTACAGAATGGAATTACAGATATAATGAGCCCTTCTGTCCGAATGTGTTTTTTGATGTGACAGATACTCTGGAGGCCAAGATAAGGGGAATGGCCTGTTACAGGACTGAAAGTACATTATATCCACATCCAAGGAGCCCTGAAGCGTTAAGGGCATTGGGGCAGTACAGAGGGGCAAGTGTAAGGATGAAAATGGCAGAAGGATTTGAATTGTTGAGAGAAGTTGTTTTATAAAGATGGAGGAATTTCGGGAAACAATGATTATTTTTCGAGCAGACGGAAATGCTGATATTGGTGCAGGCCATATTATGCGGTGCCTCTCGATTGCAGATGCAGCATTAGAAATGGGGAAACACAGTGTTTTTATTACAGCGAGTCCACATTTTGAGGATATAATCAACCAGCATGGGCACAAAAATGAGATTCTCGATACTAAATATACGGATATGCCTCTCGAATTGAACAGAGTAAGTGGTTTGCTAAGACATTATGCTCCTGCAGCTTTGATAGTGGATTCTTATTATGTTACAAAGGATTATCTAAATTCATTGCTGCAATTGTGCAGGGAGATAGGAAATAAACTTATTTATATAGATGATGTAATGACTTTTGCTTATCCCTGTGATATCTTGATTAACTATAACATTTATGCACCGGAGAGGGAGCAGAATTATAGAAGTCTCTATAGCATTGCAAAGCGGAATTTACCATTGTTTCTTCTTGGCCCGAAATATATGCCATTGCGGTCTGAATTTCAAATCCTGCCTAAGAGAAAGCTGAAAGAGAATGTACAAAATGTACTGGTTTCTACAGGTGGTTCAGACCCAGAGCATATGAATTTAGAGATAATAGAGAGGTTGAAAGAGCACAAGAAGTGTGGAGAAATGTCAGGACTTTGCTTTCATTTTGTAATAGGGACATTGAATGAGGATAAAAAGAAAATCGAGGAGGCTTCAAAAGGTGTTTCAGGTATTGTGTTGCATTATAATATTTCAAATATGGGGGAACTGATGCAAAGCTGCGACCTGGCAATCAGCGCGGCCGGTTCAACGCTTTATGAACTGTGCGCTACACAGACGCCCACGAATACATATGTTACTGCGGATAATCAGATACCTGGTGCGGAAAGCTTTGAATATCATGGCGTACTTAATAATTGCGGTGATGTAAGAATTAGCTCCCCAAAGGAGTTGGCAGAAAGTCTGTTGGAAGAAACAATGAAGCTTGCAAAGGATTACAGCAGACGCGCGCGGTTTGCAGGAAGAATGGGAGAGATTGTAGATAGGGATGGAGCGAAGCGGATTGTTGAATTTATACAGGAGATAATTTTGTTTTAGAGAATTTAAACTATGATTATTTAGTGTGAGAGGTTGTATATGATATTTACAACACTAATTTTTATTTTTATCTTTTTTCCAGTATGTTTTGCTATATATTATTTACTTATATTTATGCAACTAAAGGAAAAGGTTTATGTATTTACAAAAAAATATCGGGTAATAGATCTGATGCTGATTGGTATCAGCTGTTTCTTTTATGCATGGGCATATTTTGGTGACATATTTAGATTATTAATATATATTTTGATAATATATTTTTGGGGTGCGCTGATCCAGAGAGTTTATCAACACGACTATTCTGTTGTTTTGATACAAAGAAAAGATATTACAAATAAAAAATATATTCCTCTGGCTGCTTTTTTATTTGTTCCGGCAGTTTTATTTTGTACTTTTATACTGATTCATTTTAAGTATATGGAATTATGGGGGGGGGTACGGAATTATTTTTTAAAAGATACTATCACAAGAGAAACAATATCTGCACCTTTGGGGATTTCTTTTATTTCATTTTCTGCGATTTCATATCTGTCAGATATTTATCTTGGAAAAGCTTCTGCCGGCGGTTTAATTGATTGTGCTTTGTATTTGACCTTTTTCCCCAAAGTAGTATCTGGTCCAATTGTTCTATGGAGAGATTATAATGAACAAATCAGAGACAGAAGAATAAGACTTTCTTTAGTGTCTGATGGCATTAATCGGATTATGATAGGCTTTGCAAAAAAGCTGATTTTAGCTGATACATTTGGATCGTGCATTGCTTCTATATCTGATTCTGTGGATACTCCGACTGTTTTTGGAGTCTCCTTATTATATATGTTGCAAATATATTATGATTTTTCCGGATACTCGGATATATCAATTGGATTAGCGAATATGTTGGGGGGTTCGTTTAAAGAGAACTTTAATTTCCCATATCTCTCCTGTTCTATTACAGAATTTTGGAGGCGTTGGCATATTTCATTGGGAACTTGGTTTCGGGAATATATTTATTTTCCTTTGGGAGGGAGCAGAATCAATCAAATCAGAACTATAGTTAATATTAGTATAGTATTTCTATTTACTGGTGTTTGGCATGGGGCGGGTTGGACATATATGTTATGGGGAATCATTAATGGTATTTGTAACATTATTGAAAGATTATCTGGTGAGAATAAAGCATATCAAAGGCTTCCAAAGTTTATAAAGTGGTTTTTGACAATGGGAATCACGTATTTTTGTTGGGAGCTATTTCGATTCAATAATTTTACATCATGTAAGGAATGGTTTATGATTATGTTTGGATTGAAGCGATTTAATAGTATTCCTTATAGTTGGCAATTCTATTTTGATATGCGGATGATTACTATGATGCTTATTGGCATTTTTGGTGCAACATTTTGGGGATTTCCCCAAGTACAAACAAGATACAATAGATTTGTACAAACAAAATCAGGTTATCTATGTCAACAAGTCGTTTTTATTATGTTATTTATTCTCTCTATTATTTTTATGGTAAATTCCAGCTATAGTCCATTTATATATTTTCAATATTAGGGAGGAACTGCTGTGAGAACATTGCGTCTTATGACAATTATACTATTCGTGGTTATTATTCTGTTACCAGTGATTTTTTTTAATTTTGCACCTGATGCGGAATCATTGATAGATAACAGAAAATTGGCAGAGAATCCATTTTTTATGGAAGGAGATTTATCAATAAATATAGAAAATTATGTGAGTGACCGAATAGGTTTTAGAAATACCATGATTTCTGCTTATACAATACTAAATGATAGAATTTTTGGAAAAATGGTCCACCCAATTTATACATATGGAAAAGATGGATATGTTTTTGGTGGAGGGATTACAACATCAAATGATTTTAATGATTTTCATATTGTATTTGCTGACATGGTAAAATCTATCCAGAACTATTGTGAAGATCGAAATGTGCCATTTTTGTTTGTATTTAACCCTGCTAAGCCAGCAATTTACCAGGATAAATTAACGGACGGGATAAATTATAACCGTGAATGGGTTGAATTGTTTTTTAATGAATTAGATAATCGAGGAGTACACTATTTGGACAACACAATTACATTGAAGGAGTTGTCTGATTCTGGTGTAGAAGTATTTAATCAGAAATATGATGCTAATCATTGGAATGATATGGGAGCTTTTTATGGAACGAAAAAAATATTGGAACAGCTGAAAAAGAACTATACATCAATTCATGTAAATGAGTTATCAGAATTTTTAGTATCTGAAATTCAAGAAACCTCCCTTCAGGTTTCTGAGTTTCCCATTGATGAATGGGTACCAAAGATAGAGCTAAATATAGAATATAAAGATTTGACAGAGAAGTATTTCCCTGAAATTGAATTACATCCATCTTTTCAAGGGTTTGGATATTTTGTAAATGAGAAAAGAAAAAATGATGGTGGTCCAAAGGCATTGGTGTTCCAGGGAAGTTATATGAATGGTTATGGATATAAATATATGATAAATGCTTTGGGGGAATATATCTATGTTCATGACTACCAAAATGTAATTGATTTCCCATATTACTTTAATATTTTTCAACCAGATTGCGTGATTTTTGAAGTTGCAGAATATACATTGTTTGATCATCATTTTAGTTACGATAATATGAAAACAATTCAATATAATCCCTCTTTGTATTCGCTATATGATAAAGATTATTTACGCATGGATATTTCAAAGGAGGAAGTGATAATTGAAGAAGGTAATACATTAACAAAAATTATTTGGAAAACCAGTGATATGTATAAATACGTCTGGATTAAATTGGATAAGACATATGATATGAAACCTGTTGAAAACGGGTATCAGGTAACGATTGAAACAGCAAGAGCAGATGAATTGATAGAGGGTATGCAGATATTTGTGTCTAATGATGAATGAGCAGAGATTGTCTGGATGTAAAAATTTAACATTGATTTAATAAGAGGATTTATGGAAGAGGAATGTTTAAGGATAATAAGTTAGGACAAAAATTTTTCAGTAAAAGGGATACTTACATATACTACTTTACTATAGCAATTGTAATTGCTGCAGCTGCTTATGCAATTGTCCCCATGGTTATACTTTGGGAAAATTATATATTTCCAATTCACGATGGATTGGACAGTTATGCTGGTCTTGTTCAAATGATCCATGATAAGGGCCTTTATCTGCATCTTAATAAATCCCTGCCAATTTTAAATAATATACCTGGAAAATACTCATTTATTTCTTATAATCTTTATGATTTTTTAAATTGTATATTTGGTTATTTGACAGGGCAAATTTTAACAAGGATAATCGGAGTTTTATTAGGTTTTTTTTCAATGAGGTTATTACTGAAGCGGTTGTTTACTGCTCATTGTCTGATTGATTACTGCATTATTTCATTGATTTCAATCGTATATGCTATAACGCCTTGTGCATCAAATCGAACGATAGGATTTGCATCGCTTCCCTTGATAGTGACTCTGTTTTTATATTTGGAGAAGGAAGAAAAATTTTCGGCTTATTCGTTAGCGTCACTATTATATCCGTTTTTTTCGATATTTGATACCATGTTGGTATTCGTGATTGGCTTTTGGATTGTAGGAATTATAATTGGAAAGCTTAGTAGGAAGAAATACAATATTAATCTTGTGTGGGCGTTTGCTTTTATGTGTGTTTCTACAATTTTAGTTAATATTAATTTTGTATTAGTTGCTTTGAATGCCAATGAAACGAATCGTTCTTTGCGGATGCCATCAGATATTGGGATGAAGTGGTTGCAATTCAGGACATATTTGCTCAAAGGGCTGTATCATGCGCCAGCGCTTCATGGATATATATTACTTCCGTTTATAATTTTAGGGACATTATATGTTTTTTTTCGACACCGAAAATATGTGGATGATACACAAAAAGTATTTTTTAGAATAAAAATTCTTGGAGGCGGATGGATTTTTTGGCTATTTTCTGCATTGATTTTAACGTATCAAGAAGCTGGTTATTCTGTTGGGATTTTAATTATTGACGGATTCCAATGGGGAAGAATTATCGAAATTATGAGATTTATATGGTGCCTAATGGTTGGGGCTATTGTGTTTTCCCCACCAGATGATTGCCATTATATAAAGAACAATTTTTCGCTTGTTTCAGGGCTAATAATATTCTTTTTGGTAATGTTGACACTTTCTATTTTTTTTCACGATGTGGGTTATCCTGCAGGAATTACTCTTTTCGATGGATTGTGGGAGAAAAACGCACTGGTTTTTTTCAGGATTCTGGGATGCATGGGATTTGTCATAATTGCTTTTTCAGTGAATTTGAAAAAATTATTTAAGGGAATTATCTACGGGATAATAGTTTTGCAATTATTTTTTGTCGCTTTCGCAATAACTAATTACAATGACGTTGCTTACACTATTGCCCCTCGAATATTAGATTATGATGGAGACAGCACAATATGCATGAGAGAATTTTTCTCGAAAAATTTATTTACAGATATAAAGAGAGATATAAATTACCAAGACGAGAAGGTAGCAGCCTTTGGATACCATCCATCCGTTTTAATATATAATGGTTTTACAACATTGGATGGATATAATTCTGTACACCCAATGGAGTATCAGATACAATTTAGGAAAATTATAGAACCTGCTTTGGAAAGATATCCCAATTTTGCAGAATACTATGACGGCTGGGGGGGAAGAATGTATCTGTTTGGCGATCTCCCATATACTCCAACAAGGGATAAAAATGTAGCTCCTGTTCCTTTATATATTAATACAGCTGCTTTTAAAGATTTGGGTGGTAAATATATCTTATCAAGAGCACCGATTTTAAATGCAGAAGAGTTAAAACTTGATTTTGTAAAGGATTATGACAGGGAAGACAGCATCTATCATATTTATTTATATTCAGCTGACATTAGGGAGAATATACCATGATGGCCAAGATTTCAATTGTAGTGCCTGTGTATAATGAAGAAGGCAATGTTGAAAAACTTCATAAAGAGATTTTAGATACCTGCAGGGAAAATAAATATGAATTTGAAATTATTTTTGTAGATGACGGTTCCACAGATGGGACGGGGGCAATATGTAAAAAACTATACCCGTTGAAGTATATCCGCATGCGCAGGAATTTTGGACAGACAGCTGCAATGGATGCAGGAATTAAAGCAGCGCAATATGATTATATCGTTACTATGGATGGGGATGGCCAGAACGACCCTGCAGATATACCAGCATTACTCGCTTATTTGAAAGAGAATGATTATGATGTTGTTTCAGGATGGAGAAAAAATAGAAAAGATACCGTGATGAAACGGTTTATTTCCCGTGGGGCAAATATGCTTCGGTATTTGTTTATTCATGATGGAATCCATGACAGCGGATGCTCTCTAAAAATATATAAAAAGGAATGTTTTGACGGAATCAATTTATATGGTGAACAGCATCGGTTTATTCCTGCAATATTAGAGATAAAAGGTTTCCGTGTTGGGGAAATGGAAGTACATCACCGTCCAAGGGAGTCTGGAACAACGAAATATAACTGGAAGCGGACAATCAAAGGGTTTGTGGATATGATATCTGTATGGTTCTGGAATAAATATGCATCACGGCCTCTTCATTTGCTTGGAGGGTTAGGTTTTATATTTTTGGCGGCTGGATTTGGCTGTGGTATATGGTCCGTTGTATTATTTGCTTTAGGCAGGAAAATGTCAAATAATATTTTTCCTCCGTTATTGACGATCTTTTTTACAGTAATTGGGCTTTTACTATTTGTTTTTGGGCTGATGAGTGAGATTTTGATGAAAACATATTATGGGGAGCATATGGATGCACCGTATAATATAAAAGAAAAAACAGAAAATATTGTTGAACCTGACAAATAATAGCTGGAGAAGGGTATATAAAGCTTTATGACGGATTATATTTTGCTGACAAATCTTGAAACTGGTATTTTTTTAATAGCTATCCTCCTTCTGGCTGTTCAATATCATAGTTTTGGATATGATATTAAAAAAATTATATTTTGGTGCATTATATTAATGCCGTTTATTTATTTTTCTGTCAATATGGTTACAGAGATTGTAACAGCTGATGAAGCGAAGTATGAGTTAAGGTTTACAAATGTAAAAAACATTAAAAATTTAGATCTTCCTCTGAAACTTATTTATGAATATAAATTTTCTCAATTTACACTTGGTACACTTTTTTTAATGATACCAGATCAAATAAAAAATATTATGTCCAGAGCAGCGGTCTGGAAGGTTTATAAAACAGCGCACTATTTCATTTTTTATGGTTTAAGCCTTTTGGTTATGAGAGTCTGGCATTATTGGATTTTTGATGAAAATGGAATAAGACGCAGAATCGGAGAAAATGGGATATTGATTACACTAATAGGGCTGCCACTATCCTGCTTGCTGATTAAGGTTGTCAATTATGATGCAGGGAGTACATATCCGGCTGTTTTGGGCGTTAGCCTTATTTGGGCTGCCTATCGGTCAGAGGATGAGCGTAAAGCAGTCATTGGAACAATATGCACGGCAGTCGGAGTTATGGATAAATGGACAGCACTGCCTTATTGGTGTATCTGTGTGATTTTGTATTCTTATATGGCAATCAGGAGAAAAGAAAAATGGAAAGATAAAATTATATATACTGCATGCACGGTAAGCATATCCTATATAGCTGCACTTTTGCTAAGCTATTTTTATTTATTATATGCTTCCATACAGCAGGATGGATTATGCACAGATATTAATTGGGGAAATGTAACCTTCTCTTTTGAACATACAGTCAGGGCGATCATTACAGGAAATATAAATATTGATTATATTAATGCGGATGCCTATTCGGGGGATGCAGTTTGGTATATTTTTATATTATTTGGTTTGTTGATAGCATGCACTTTGTTTTTGGAACTGGTAATGAGTTTATGGAAAAAGCATAGGATTTCTGTAAACATGGTGCTGGGCTATTTTCAGAAGAGCTGCCTGGTTTTTGGGATAATAGGGGGGGTGATTTGTGCATATGTTTTTTCTTGCCATATCTCTCCTTACCTGGCAATAGAACCCGGATATTATATATCGGCAGATGGATTGGATGGATGGACGTATCACTATGGGGCAAGGACTTTTATAGGGCATTTTATTGCAAAGCTCTGCTATATGTGTGCAACTGTGATATGCAATTACCCATCGGCTGTATTATGTATGCTGGCGTTGTCTGCAGGACTTGCCCTTAAGCACGGACAAGATGACAGAATGACTGTTTGTAATTTGGTTTATACCAGCGGAATAGCTCTTTTGGCTCTTTATGTAATGGCGGGCTTGCCAAGTGATGCCAGATATTATTCATATCCCATTTTGATTATTGTATTAAGCAGCATTTACACGTGCTACTTATATTATCATGGGACAAAGATGAAAAATATATTTGCTTTATCTTTAACCATTCTTTGGATTTTAGAAATGCTCCTTTATGTCCCCAATATAAAAGCATTTTCACCAATTTGGGTCATGCGCGACAGATCATTTAATGAATCTGTGAGGAAGGGAGAATGGTATGCAGGAGAGGTGATGTTTTGGGGGGAAAACGTAGCATTGGCGGGACGTAAGATAAAAAATATTGTAGATTTAAATGATGATATAAGTTACTCGGATGTCACTATTTATAATGACTACGGAAATATCTGGATAGAGAATCCGGGTTTTTCTTTCAAGGAGTTGGGAGACTATGATGGGAGCGGGCTTGACGAAAAAACATTTATTGTGCTTAACAAATTTGCTCTTTTTAGAAAGGATGTGCCGCTTTTTTTGGAATCCGTAGATCCTATGGATACCATTTCTTATAAAGGTGAAATTGGAGCGTGGATATATCGAGGGGACCAGTTAAAAGAATATGAAGAATATTTTTTTCAGGAACAAAGAAACAGAGAATAGAAATTATACAAGATACAATGGCATAAGCGAGGTAGAATATAACCATCATAATCTATCGTATTATCTGATGAGAAAACCCTCTGATAAGAAGATTATTCCGTATTTAAAATCGATTAAAGGACGCGATATTTTAGAGGTTGGCGCCGGATATGGATATTATACAAAATATCTTCTTAAAAATAATGATGTTGAAGTAGCAGATGTGAATCCATACTTATGTCAGGAAATAGGGGTACAGGTATATGAGTGTGAAGCCAGACAGATTGCAAAAATCATAAAGAAAGAGTATGATTTTGTTTTAAGCTTTTGGCTGACAGAATACCTAAATCCGAAAGAAATGGAAGAATTCATTCATGGGGCAATGGAGATACTAAAGCCAGGGGGGATATTTCTTACAACGGTCATTCTTAATATGGGAATGGGGAAAGCATATACGTTTGGCGCTGGCCTCAAGGGTATAAATAAATATGGATATTCCGTCTCCGACATACTTGTCATGAGTGAGGGCTGTGGAAAAGTAAATTTCAGGAGGATAGATACATATTTAGGAATTCCTTTTGCTACACTTCTTAAAATAAAAAAGGACATGAATGTACTATGAACATACTTATGCTGAATTATGAGTACCCTCCCATAGGGGGAGGTGGGGGGGTGGTTTGTGGTGATTTATGTAAAGAGGCCATAAAGGATGGACACAATGTAGAAGTTGTTACAATGTGGTACCGCGGCCTCCCCGTATTGGAAGAATATCCCAATTTGAAAATTCACCGTGTCAAATGTGTAAGGACCCAAATGAGGGTCTGTTATCCCTGGGAGCAGTTATTATATTGTATAACAGCATATCGGTATATTATGAGAAAAATAGCAATGGATAGAATCGACCTTGTCCATTGCCATTTTATTGTCCCTACTGGCCTTCTTATGCTGTGGCTTAAGAGAAAATACCATACAAAGTGCATTGTTACCGCACATGGGAGTGATGTTTTAGGGCACAATAATATGCGCTTTAAGTATTTATATAAACTTATAAAGCCAGTATGGATGAAAATTCTTGGTTCAGCCGATGGGGTTACTGCACCCAGCGAATACTTACTTAGGGAGATTAAAGACTCGTATCCTGGCCTTGAATGTATATGTATACCAAATGGAATTAATATAGATGAATATACCACTTTGGAAAAGAAGAAGATTGTTATCACTTTATCAAGGCTTCAGGAAAGTAAGGGAATCCAGGACTTGATTAAGGCATTGGTATTTATTGAGATGGGGGAATGGGAGGTAAACATACTTGGTGAGGGCCCATATAGATCGGAGCTTGAAAAACTTGTAGAGGAAAAAGGGCTTTGTAATAAAGTGCATTTCCGGGGGCATGTAACAGGGGAAAGGCGTATGCGATATTTAGGAGAGGCAGGTATTTTCTTTTCAGGCAGCCGCTTTGAGGCATTTCCTCTATCCGTTTTGGAGGCAAGCATAGCCAAATGCATGATCATAGCAACCGACATAGAGCCTCATAAAATCCTGGTCGGAAAAGAGCATTTATACAAGGACGAAAATGAATTAAAAGAGATACTTTCTAAAGCAATATATAAAAAACCGCAATGTGTGGAATATGGCAATGAAAAGTATGACTGGACTGTTATTTATGAAAGATATAATGAGCTATATAAATCAATAGCGGGGAAATGATTTTGGCAGGTTAATTTAGGGAAACATGGCTTTGTAATGATTAATGTAGGTATTGAATCAAGAAAAACAACAAATAGAACAGGTGGAAGAAATGAAAAGGAATGAATGGCGAAAACGTATATATGATAAATACATGAGCAATATTTTTGCGGATACACATTTAAACAAAAGAGAATATATTCTCCAATATAAGTATTTTAAGATAAATTACCTTTCTTACATGCCTAAAAATAAAAATGCGTCTATTCTTGAGTTGGGAAGCGGCATGGGACAATTTTACTATTTTTGTTTGAAATCCGGTTATCGAAGATATGAAGGGGTCGATTTGTCAGATGAGAATATCTCTTATATTAAAAAGAAGGTGACTCCTAATGCACGAATTTATAAAATAGATATGCTTGAATTTTTAAAGCATTGTGAAAAAGATAAATATGATATAGTTATTTTGAATGATGTTATTGAACACCTTACCAAGGATGAAATTTTTGATTTAATGGATGGGGTGATGAAGGTTTTAAAGCCGGGAGGGGGATTTATAATAAAAACTCTTAACATGGCTAATCCTATAGTAGCTGCGGCTGGAAGATATATTGATTTTGATCATGAAATTGGCTTTACAGAGATTAGTATGAGAGAAGTTTTGAGAGCTTGCGGTTATTGTAATATTAAAATTAAAGGCACAGATATCTATGTTCTAAATCCAGTTATATCAATACCGGCTAAACTAACTGCAAAGGTGGTTAATTTTATTCTTTGGTTCTTTTCCGCTTTATATGGAAGGACATCTTTGAAAATCTACGAAAAGGATATCCTTGCATTGGCATACAAACCAAGTGTGGGGGAATGTTCCTAATGAAAAAAGTGGGAAAGGCTGGTTTTGAAGGAACCATTTATGTGACGATTGACACAGAAATGGATGCAAATATTCACTGGAAAAAGGGGAATCCGGTAAGTTTTTCGTCCATATTAACAGGAATTCCCCATATCCTAAGGCCGATATGGGACGAATTTCACATAACCCCCATCTACTTTCTTTCGCCGGAAGTCGTCAGCAACAGAAAATGTTGTGACGTACTAAAAGAGGAAATTAAAAAGGGCGCGGTAATTGGCGCACATCTCCATCCAGAATATATTGAGCCTGAAAAAGTTTCTGTAATAAAGGTTCAGGAAGAAATGTTCCCCTGCAATGGCTGTACTTATCAGACAGAGCATGATAAAATTTTGAATTTACGAAATCTGATAGAAAAGAATCTTGGAATAAGACCAGAGTGGTATCGGGCCGCCAGATTTGGTGCAGATATGGATACAATTAAAATTCTAGGCAGACTGGGATTTAAATTTGACAGTTCATTTACACCAGGGATAGACTGGTCAGTGAAAGGAGGACCAGATCATTCAGAGATTCCTGTTAATAGCTATGAGATCCTGCATCATAAAGAAGGTTTGGGAATTTGGGAGTATCCTGTTTCTATAGATGGGAAACGGTTTGGGCTTGTTGGAAAATTATTACCAGACCATTGGTTATTTTACCAATGGCTGCGGCCGACACACATGACATATGCAGAGGAATGCCATCTTATAAGAAAGTTAAAGAAAAAGGGGGTTAAGGATATTACTATGATGTTTCATTCTATGGAACTTATGGTAGGGAAAACTCCCTATGTGAGAAATAATTGGATGCAAAAATATTATATATGGAGATTAAGAAAAACTCTTGGATATGCTGTAAAACAGGGGTATCGATCTTATAAAGCAGCGGAAACAGATTGAATGGGGGCACTTATATGACAGAAAAAACGTATCGTGATTTAATATATAAAGGATATTTGAAAGATATCAAAACACGTCAGATGTTTTCTTCAAATGAAAAAGAACGAAAAATGATTATACGTTACGTGAAAAGGAATTACCTTAGCAGCCTTCCTAAAAACAGAAACGCAAAAATATTAGATTTAGGCTGCGGAATGGGACACTATCTTTATGCATTAAAAGCACTCGGATATAAAAATATTATAGGCGTAGACACCAGTTCAAGTAATGTTGAGTTCTGTTTGTCTCAAGGGCTGAATGTTGTGAAGGAAGATGCATTGACGTATCTGAAAGATCATCCGGAAGAATTTGAAGGTATAATTTTTAATGATGTAATAGAACATTTTGATAAAAATGAGATTGTTGATGTATTATTTGCCATTAAAGGTGCTTTACATTCAAGGGGGGGGGTAGTCCTCACAAAGACAGATAATGAGGCAAATCCATTTACAGGTATATCCGGAAGATACATGGATTTTACTCACGAGATAGGATTTGTATCTTTATCGCTTCAGCAGATATTTGAAGCGGCAGGATTTAAAAATGTATCGGTAAAGGGAGCAGATATTTATGTGTTTGGAGGCCCGATAGGATATGGTCTGAAAATAATATCAAAAATAGTGTATTTTATATATTTTCTTTTTTGCTGTATGGCTGGTCGCTGGTCAATACGGATTTTTGAAAAATGTATTATTTGCACAGCGTACAAAGATATAAAAGCTAGTGATTCATAGAAATGTATTTTTGGATCTTGTACATAAGGATTCAAAGAGAAAATATTAGTAGTAAAGGATGTTTGATTCATACCAATGAAAAAACTTTATCTTTTATTTAAAAGGATGTCAAGGATGTATTTATCCGTGCTTGTAAAAATATCTGGTTCTATTATTTTAGTTACGATTCTTGTTAATAAAATAGATATGCAGATGTTTTTAAAAAATATACATAGGGTACATCCGGGCATTGTTTTAGGATCCTTTTTTATGTATGCGATTTCAGTGGCAATAGGGGCTTTAAAGTGGAAACAATTTTTAAAGGATGTAAGATTGGCAAGTCTTTTAGGTACATGTTTTAAGGCGCAATTTTATTCGACCATTTTGCCGGGGCAGCTGTTTGGGGAGGCATCCAAAGTTGCAACATTATATAATAAGGAGAAGAATACGTCACAGATTGCTGCTTCAGTTATAGCAGACAAGCTGACAAGTCTGATTTCAACAGTTATTGTGGGATTTATGGGGCTCTTTATGTCCTCAATTATACTGCCTTCTTCTATTATGTGGATTTTCATTTTTAGTTGTATTATACTTATCAGTTTTCTCTTTATTCCCCGAATAAGTGCTGTAGATAGAATTATGATGTTGACAATAGAACAAAATTATAATGGTGAAAAAACATTTTTGAAAAAGATAAAGAATGTAATAGAATCTATATATTCCGGATGGAAAGAATATGTGTTTCAACGTAAAATCCTATTAAATGCTTTGCTTTTAGGCGCTGCTAATCAAATGATAGGTGTTGTGCAAATCTATTTCATTGCTCAAGCTTTGGATATTATTGTTCCTTTTTTTGAATACATGTGGATGATTCCTATGACATCCTTTATTCTTCTTCTGCCAATTTCATTTGGTGGATTGGGTTTAAGAGATGTTTCTTTGGTCGGATTTTTAGGCCTTTTTTCGGTGGCCGGTGAAAAAGGAACTATGGTGTCGGTAATTATTTTAAGTTCTCAGATACTTTCTGCATGTGTGGGAGGAATATTAGTATTATTAAGAGCCAGTATTGATTAAATCTAGAAATAGGGATTATGAGTTTGTTGAAGTTGTTAAAAAAATTTGGTTTCTGAAGATGCAAAGACAAAATTAAAAGGGTAAAATGGTATATACTAACGTTAGATATAGAGATTTATGTATATTATATTTAAAGGGTATGTTCAAAAGGCGTTAGATTTACAAAATATAACCAGATTTATTAGATGAGGGCTGCAAACGAAACCCTCTTTTTAAAGTACTTGACCACCAACAATACCACAAAAGTCCTCCACCTTGGCAAACTACTGTTAATTGTTAGTAAATAAATACGAAATCAATCCCAAAGCCTCGGAGATTGCCTTGTACCCTACAGGAAAAACATATATAATAGATTGGAATAAAATATTTAAATGCGAGGAGGCATAGGCATTGTGGGCTTGGTATCATTGATTGTAAATTCCAGATATCTGGATGATGCAGTATACTATATTAAAACGAAACAGTCAAAATTGAGGGTGCCGGAATTAAATGAAGCATTAATCTGGGCCGGCAGAGAACCAAAGGAATTTAGAGGAAAGGATAGAAAAATTGAGGAACTGTTGAATTATTTAGAGAATGAGTACAAAAAATAAGCCGGAGGAACAGGAAGGGAGTAAACTAATTTCATAAAAGGAAGGTAGTGTAAAATAGTTTGTGTCTTTGGAAAAAATGGCTCCTTTTAAGTAAGAATTCAGATATGACAATTCTTATCGAAAAGGAGTATTTTTATGGCGGTAGCTAAGGAGCAAATTCGACAGATTATTACAGAAAACAACATTTCCAGGGTTGCGGATGTCTATTCCCTTCTCAAGGAAAGTTTTAAAAACATCCTGCAGGAACTCATGGAAGCGGAACTGGATGCTTCCCTCGGTTATGAAAAAAATCAGAAGGGAGATCTGATTACCTCCAACAAACGGAATGGCCATTCCCCTAAGACCCTCAAAAGCCAGTATGGGGAATTTCAGGTAGATGCCTCCAGGGATCGGAACGGGGAGTTTGAACCCAAACTGATTCCCAAATACCAGCGCGACATATCCGGCATTGAGGAAAAGGTCATCTCCCTGTACGCCCGAGGAATGAGCACACGGGATATTCACGACCAGCTAAAGGATCTCTATGGGATTGAGTTGTCCGCATAGATGGTCAGAAAAATCACGGATAAGATCCAGCCCCAGGTCAAAGAGTGGCAGTCCCGTCCTCTGGCTCCGATCTATCCCTTTGTCTTTATGGACTGTATCCATTATAAGGTACGGGAGGATGGACGGATCCTGAACCGGGCGGCTTATGTGGTGCTGGGGGTTACCACCGAAGGCTACAAAGAAATCCTCAGTATCACCGTAGGCGCGAACGAGACCAGCAAGTTTTGGCTTGGGATGTTAAATGACCTGAAAAACCGTGGATTAAAGGATGTCCTGCTCTTTTGTGTCGATGGCCTTGTCGGTTTTATGGAGGTAATCAGCGCGGTCTACCCCCAGGCCCAGATCCAAAGGCGTGTGATCCATATGCTGAGGAATTCTTTCAAATATATCAATTACAGTGACTTAAAGAAATTTTCCAGTGATTTCAAAGCGGTATATAACGCTCCGAATGAGTCAGCGGCATTATCGGAGCTGGAAGCGGTGAAAGAGAAATGGGGAAAAAAATATCCTTACGCGATTAGTAACTGGGAGAATAACTGGGAAGACGTGAGCTCCTTCTTCCAATTTTCGGAAGAGCTCCGATGGATCATGATACAACGAACATTATAGAGTCATTGAACCGCCAATACCAGAAGGTGACCAAGACAAAGAGCATGTTCCCCAATGACCAATCCCTGGAAAAGATGTTGTATTTGGCCAGTGAAAATATCGCAAAGAAGTGGACTCAGAGATACCGGGGATGGGATCAGGTACTGAATCAGCTGATTGTATTGTACGGGGAAAGACTGAGCCAATATTTATAAAAAGGAAAAAGTCAGGGCGGCTTACCTGAACCGAGAGCTGCCCCAACCGTATTCCATTGCCATGAAAAGTATTGCCAGAAAATCCCATCCTTATTCCTGAGGCCGGGTGTGGGCAGAGCCCACAAAAAGCAATGCTTTGGATGTCTTTCTTTCGATACAAAAAAATATGAACAGAATGTATAAACAATTCAGCAATGGTTATACCATAAATAGAAAGGACAATCGACAACAGGAAATTCTTAGAATCGACAGCAAAATCCTACATATCGAAATCTTATCTGGGAAACTTAAACTTCCATAGACACAGAATTCCTTACACACTCAAAAGGAATCCTTCAGCCAATCCCCCTGGCAAAGCCCTCATCGCGCCCGCCAGGGGATTTCTCCTCACCTCATCGCCAAATCCTCCACCCTACAAGCATGTACCCTCGTTTTTCTTCTATAACTAATCCCCACCGCAAGAATCCGCCCCGTATATTTTGACTATGCTCCCAACTTTCCCTTAAAACGAAGGGCATAATTTTTATCCTTAATTTGTTGTATGGCCTCCTCTGGTGTGGAATCGACTTTTAATTCCAGGATAATCACATCTTCTCTTTTATTTTCAGGATAAAATATAAAATCTACGAAGCCTTCCCCGGCTTTGTTCTCGCGTTCCACGCGGTATCTGTCCCGTGCGGCCGGGTAGACCAGATTTACAATTGCCGCCGGTTCAACTTCGTTATTGTATTCCAAAATCGGCGATTCTGTGTCATGGGCAAACTTCAGGATGGCGGCCATTGTTTTCGTATCGCAGGAAAGAGTGGCCTTTAACATTTTTCAGATTCTTTGGCCAGACTGTGCATGTAGCCAAGAGAATCCTTTGACAAGAGAAGCAGCCGGAACTGATCCATAAGCTCCCGGTTAGGAATGAATACTTTTCCATCGATATAGGTCAGAAGGCCGTAAACCACCATGACCGAATAGATGGCATCTTTTGTATCTAATTTCATAGAAGCCGCAGCGTAATTCTGAAGCTTGGCGTCAATCCATTCTCCCGTAACCATTAATACCAGATCATCCCGAACCATCGGGGTCTGGAGACATTAGTGTGCCCAGAATACATTATATATTTACAACCCCCCAAATACTTGGTAAAATATTCCTATAAATCACCAAGCCAGGCAGCAAGAAATTTCAACAGTCCAAGAGCTGTCTGAGCTGTTATAAAAAGCTGTTACAAAAAGCTATTACAAAACTCAGCAGTATTCCATTACATACCCGTGAGCCCAATGATTTGCCGACATGAACAAGATTCTCTTATTTCCAGACAAGCCATCTGGTCATTTGGCAGATAGGTATGCGAGTATAATTTATAAAAAGGACAGGTGAGTGCCAGATTGGAAAAAAATATCGATTGGGGAATCAGTGGCAGCAGGGAGCGGATCTTTGTAAGCACTGCTTACGGTTGTCACTATCATTGTAGGTATTGCTACTTGAGAAGAATGAAGGTCCAGGGAGTTCAGGAGTATTTTAACAAAGAGGAGCTGCTGGCGGGGCTGAGACAAAAAGGAATATTTGTCCCGGGAAGGCAGGGAAGCCTGATTACAATAGGGTGTTTTACCGAGTGTCTGGACGAGAGAAACCGGAAAACTACAATGGATATGATTGCCTATTTTTTACAGCAGGGGAATTATGTCCAGATATCCACAAAAAAGAGGATCAGCAGTGAAGACATGTCTTTCATTGCCGGGAATATTCAGTATGATAACCAGATGAATATCTATGTTAGTTTGCCCACGCTGAGCTTTGCAGGGGAGCTGGAGCCGGATGTGGACAGTCCGAAGCTTAGAATAGAGAATCTGAAGGGAAAGCAGGAATATGGAATCAACACCTGCCTTTACATAAAGCCAGTGCTTGAGGGGATCACCATAAAGGACGCCGAAGGTTATGGGCAGCTGGTGAAAACCTATCAGGTTCCGGCTGTGGTGGGAGAGCTTTTGGATCCGGCTGTCAGGGATAATGGGAGCAAGGGGAAAGAAAAGTATATAGGGAATGTCTGCATGAGAGAGTATCGGAGCAATGACGGGGATGAACTGACCCGCTTTTTGGAGCGATATACGAAGATCTATAGAAACAGTGATGATATGATCAGACAAATGAGAGAAGGGTTGGAGCAATAGCAATGAAAGTGTATGTATCACCAATGATGGATGGGGAAGTGGAAATACGTATACCGGAGGAGCTGCAGTCTGCGGATTTTGCGGATGAATATCTACAGATTCAAAGGTTATGTGATGAAGAGTATGACAATGAAATATATGATAAAGTAACCGTAAGGTTTTTAAATACATTATGGATTGATAATCTGGCAATGATACAACTTTTCCTGATTTTGTATAAATTAAAACAAACGGGAAAGAAGATCTGCTTTGATTTGGAATTTGATACGAACGTAACAGAGCAAATGCGTTTTGTAAAATATATGGATGATTATGGATTCCTGAAAATGATGGAAGTTCTTGAGGAAGATGGCAGTAAACAAGCATATGCCTTGACGGATTCTGGATATAAGGAGCTGGAGGCCGGAAATTTTCAGAGTTCAGAATGTTTTATGCCGTTTACGATTATTCACCGGCGGGAAGATGTGGCAGAATATATTGAAAATGCTGTTACTGCTTTTCAGGACCGGTTTGCCAATCAGTTTTCTGAATATGAAAAGGATGATTTTATTTTTCAAATGTCTGTTTTTTTGCAGGAAACCATTGGAAATGCTTTTGATCATGGATTTGATGATCCACAGGATGGGTTTTGCGGGGTGATGATTCGCCATATTCACCGTTCTAATATTGCGGATAAGAGAAAGCGGAGTTATTCGGGACTGCAGAACAATAAGAAAGCATCCAGGCCGTTTCAGTCAGCAAGCTTTACCTTTAAAAATCGTTTGCAGCTGATGGGGGAGTATAATCCATATCGCAACAAGATCGGGATAAGGATTTTGGAAAATTATATGCAGATCTTTGTGTCCGATGCAGGTATGGGCCTTTTAAAAAGCATGGAGATTTCCGATGCGAAGATGGAGCGAAATCTGATCAATGAGGTATTTCAGAAGGGGAGAAGATCTACAAAAAATGTGCGGAATACTCTGGTCGGTGGCCTGGGTATGTTGTATCAGCTTTTGCAGAATCAGGAAAATTTTATCTCCATAAAAGGGGAGTATAACTGGATACAGATCGCCTGCTCAAAAAAGCAGGACAATAACGGCACATTAAATTATGTTCACAAAAGCGGGATTACAAGTCCGGAGGTTTTAAAAGGATTTACCATTGTCGGATATATTGACTGTGACTATAAACAAAAAAGAAAGTTTTTTGTACCAGTCGAAAAGGACTATGCAGACAGGATCTATCGGGAGAGATATATTTTAGAGGACATGGAAGGGATTGAGAATACGGATGTGATCGATTTCAGAAAGGATATTCCGGATCTTTCAAAAATTTCTTTTCACAGTGATACGGTTTTGTGCTTTGCCGGATTAAATATAGATAAAGCAATATGGAGCAGCAAGCTTGCCAATGGTTTAAAAAAACCGGATGAGAAAAGAAAAACTTTGATTCTTGTAGATATTCCGGAGCGGGAGGCCAGAAAATATGAGCTGATCTTTGAGGGGTTCAAACTGAATGTGGAGAAGGCCATACTTTTGACCCAAAGCCTGGAGGTGGCAGTGTTCACTCCGGGGAAATCCGGACAGGAGACAATGCTTTTCTTTAACAAGGGGGAAACGGAAAATTATAAAAGGTCAGAGGAGGGCAGCATTACCCAGTCCTTATACGAATTGCTCAAGGCAGTACGAAAATATGAATCCCAGAAGTTTTGGCAGACGGTCTCTGAGAGCCAGACATTGAAGCAAATGAAGCTGTTTATCAATGAAAATGTGCTCTGGAATGTGTCTGGAGACAAAGGGATGGATGGTTACCTGGATTTTTCTCAGGCGTGTTTTGACGAGAATATACGGAATTTATTGATATATCAGCTGTTCCGCCTGCCTGGCTCCAATGACAAACAGAAGTATTTTGAAAGCATGGATCGTTTTACAGAGGATTTGTGTGAAAATGTCAATGACAAGCTGAAGATTCCGGCCAGGGTAAAAGAATATTTATGTATGCAGCTGGGAAGTGTTTTCGTCACAGGTACATCAAGTAAAACATCAAAAATAGATGTGAAAAGCGATGGGGAAAATGAGTACTATTATTTTCTGCATCCGGTCAATCCGGCAGATGCCAAAAGCAAGATCCATGCTTTATTATCCTGGCCGTCTGAGAAGCTTGCCAATCAATTGTTTCAGGAATCCTGTTCGGAAACGAAATATGAAAGGCTTGCCAAAACGCCTTTTCTGGCTCCTCAGGGCACGGCCTATTTTGCCGGACAGCATTATATGGATATAAAAGAATCCATCGAGCTGAAACCGGATGCATTGTATTCTCTTTTGCAAAAGGATAGTCTGTGGACAAAACGGCTCATTAAAATTGCCCATATTGATATGGTTAATTATCATGATTATCTGTATCTCAATGTGGTGTCTGTTTTTAATAAGCACTATATGGAAAGCCGCTCCAATGCAATGTATGTGGAAGAAAACAGCTTTGATTATTTGTTAAAAAGAATGTATTTTGCTCTGGGGCGAAGCAGGGGAGAAAGCTATGAGAAGGCCATAGAATCGGATATACAGCCAGAGTACAGACGGATCGTGAAGGGAAAGATTAGTTCGGATGGCATACCGCAGACCCCGGGACTTTTTGTTTATTTGACTGATTATGAGACAATGGAGATTGTATCAAAGCTTAAGGGGTTCTTTTCTGATCAGATGCAGAAGCATATTATCCCTATTGCGCCGGTCAGCAAAAAGAGAGGCTCTTCTGCATTGTTGGTATCGCCTGTTTTGATGGAGAACATTCGGGAAAAGCTTCAGCTCATAGAAAAGGAAAACCCCGGGAAGGAGACGCGGGTTACAATTTTTATTGCTTCTGTGACTTCCACAAAAATGCAAAGGGAGCTGAAGCATATATTGTACCGCCTGGGGGCAAAGCAGATCAAATGCTTAAGCCTGGTAGACAGGCAGAGATTCCCTTTAGGTTCCAGAGAAAGGGAGTCCTACAATTCTTTCTGCAAAATTGACCTGCCAAAGATCGGAACAGAGAACCGGTGTAAGCTATGCCTGGGAATCAGTAGAATTCAGGAGTTGAAAAACGGACTGATATCTCCTCAAATGCAAAAGCGGTGCGATGAAATCCTGTTTACCTGGGGGAATGCAAAGGCGTCTGACAATCTGTACGGGCGAGGCGTTCAGCCCCGTGGCTGTGTGGTTTCACCGGAAATTCAAAAGCGAATTGAGGAGATTTGCGGGCAGTATCAGATCAACCGGATTGAAATCAGCACAGATGTGGGATTAGTTTTGTTTTCCGTGGAGAACGCGGCGATTACCATGTCGGTTGATTTTCTTATGGATTGTTTAGAGGACAGGGAGGTAGGAGATGAGACGAAAATTCTGATGATCTCCGCCCATTTGCTGATGTTTGGCAGTGAGGAGATCGTCCCGTCTGATAAGAGTTATCTGGCTCAGCTGCTTTATAAGCTGCTGCAAAGACAGACCGGGTCCAATGAGTATACAGCATTGGCTTGTACCATGATCCTGGCCCAGAAGAAGCGGATCTTAGAGATGCTTCATGAGCATTACAAAAAGTACTGGAAGTGGACGCGCTTTCAGAACACGGATTTTATCATTGCAAGTGTGGGAATGTTGGGCTTTGTGGAGAGAAACCATCAGGACGGGGTGCTGAGCTATTGGGTAAAAAAATCAAAGGAGGAGTATCTGGATTATTTATACGGGATTTTTCTTCTGACTGATGGAAATGACATAACACGGCATAAGACAATATTGGCAAAGCTTAAGGACAGCAGCATCTGTATTTCAAACATGGATTATATATCCGCAGACAATGATGCCGGCTTTCTTAAAACGGCTTATCAGAAAATGCCTCATTCCTATTTTGCGGATCCGGAGGATTATCAGAAAAAGAGAGACAATATTGTCAGCAAGATTGAAAAGGTCAAAGGTTTGCTGGAAAAGGCAGTGAACGGAGGGCTGGAATGGACGGAAAAATCAGATCTTTCCAAGCAGACTGTAGAAATGTTTCGTTGCACCAGCGATTTTAACCGGGAGCTTTTTATGAAATCTACAGAAGAGGATCTGAACACTCTGAGAAAGAAGCTGCAGAGAGTTGCAGAGCAGGCAAGTACCTACAACCAGAACAGAAATATAAGCTGTTACGTACAGGTGATTCAGGCAGATGGAATCAGCGGCACCAAGTATTTTTGCTATTTGGAAGATCTTCAGCGGGAAATCCTGTATTTAATGTCTGATTTCAGGCATGGAGACAAGCAGAATCCCATGATCGGAGAGGACGGAGAAAAGTATGACGGGATGGTCGGGGTAAAACTGGAAGAATCCTGTATGCGGTACTGTTTTAGTAACCATGTGCCGGAGGGATTTTCTCTGGAGGTGGTTGAAAAGAAAAAGGAGCTGAAATATAATCGTCCAACGATTTTAAATCTCCGCATGATATTTGGAAGAGAGAACCGGGAGCCTTTGTTTGAATATGGCTTAGATGAAGGAGAACGGCTGTTTACTGCAAAGCTGAGGATTCCTTATTTAAACCCGTGAGCATGAATGTGTAAAGAGGTGAAGCAATGTATAGATATAAGATTATGATTATTGATGACCAGATTGAGAAGCGGATCGATAATTTGTCGGATTTTTTTACCAATGTTCCTTTGGATATAAACAAACGGCTGTCCGAGGAACAGCGGGAGGCATATAAGAGGCAGATCGGATTGGAGTATGAGGTTATCTACCCATTGGGACATGAGATACTGGACGAGTATGTAAAGGCCAATACGGCAGATGCGTATTTTCTGGATGTTTACTTAGAAAATGAGGAGGATCCGGAAAATAATGTGGGATGGAATTTGGGGAAGGCATTAAGCGCCATCTATACGCATAATCCCAAGGCCCCCATATTTATGTACAGTACAGACTGGAGAGACCGGGATGTTTTGAAAAAGGTGACAGACGAGTTCCGTCAGTGCTTTCCGGGAAAAACCGCCTCCTATTTTTATGATCTCAACAATATTGTGGCTATAGTGGAGGGCTTTCGGGAGGCCGCCCGCGCCAGTCAGATTGAAAAAATTTCCAGGGAGCGGAAATTCATCAAAAACATGATTGTGAAAGCTTATGGAAAGACGGAGAAAGAGCCTTTTTCCAGGGATAAGGATGTGGCGATTCTTCACATTTCAGATATCCAGTACGGGGATCGCAACACCACAGAGTACAACATGAATCTATGGGCGGAAGTGGCAAGGGTGTGCAAAGAGCTGACCAGGGAGAAAAGGATCTCCGGAATCGATCTGCTGGCCATAACCGGCGACATCTCTATGCATGGAAAAAGTGAAGAGATGAAGATGGCAGTGGATGATTTGGAAGAAGATTTGTTTAAGAAGCTTTGGGCGGATGAATTTGAATCAAAGAAATATCAGGAACGGATTTTGCTTGTTCCCGGCAACCATGACTATGATTTGAATTTTTGTACAGCGGACTATTTAGTATCGGAGAACGGCCCGAACAAAGGGGATCGAACCATTGATTTTGAAAAGGCGGGAAATTCTCTTCTGGACGGGAATCGAAAGAAAATCAACAATTATCACACCATGGGACTGACCGCATATAAAGACTTTGCTTATCGTATCACGGGGAACCCGGTATATTATCAGAAAAAGTATTTAAACTATGTGGAAAATCGCTACACCAGCTGGAATATGAGATTTATTTGCCTGAATACCTGCGGAGGGATTTGTGCGGAGAAAACCAACGGAATCAGCATTGACCAGGAGGAAGTGAGGGAAATTATAAATGGCAATTATGACGACAAGTGCTACACGATTGTGCTGTCCCATCATTCCCCGCTGTTTGAAAATGAATTGAAGGATGAAGAAAAAGAACGGTTTCATGTAAGCTGCACAAGTATCATCAATTCATGCCGGGTCAATGTTTGGCTGGGGGGACACCGCCATATTCAGAAGGATGAAGCAAAGCTGACTACTGCAAAGAAGGTGGAGGTCTATGATGCATCCACTGTCAGTTTGAAGGAGCACTGGGCAAGTGATCCGGATTATAAGGTACAGACTGTGGACGGAAAAACAGTAAAATCCCGCAGAGGATTTCAGATCATAATATTGAAAAATGACCAGATGGGCTCCTATGAACCGAGTCTGATCAAATATGTATTTGATGAGGATGGGGTTGCGAAGAAGGTGAGGGGGTAGGAGAAAGGCTTAAAAGGGCTGTAAGCAATTTGTAAGAAATATTTTCCATAAATTTCTTTGAGCCACTCGTATGGTATTTATAATCATGAAACAGCAGCCAGGCATCTATAGGCTGACTGTAAAAAATGTGGCTAACCGAAATGAAGTGCTAAACACGATATTTGAACATGAAGAGGGAGGAAAGAAATATGAGGAATCACAAAAAACAGCTTATGGCCTGTCTGATGATAGCGGTAATATCATCATCGGCAGTTACCGGCTGCCAGGGTCCCCAGAGACCAAAGATAGCCCCAGGACAGAATCAGGAAGCAGAAGAAAGCTCCAAAGAGGAGACTCGGATGCCGGAAAGTGAGGAGAAGGAATCCATGGAGAATGAGAAGTACAGCAAGGGGGAAACCTGGGAAGCCAGGGAGCCGGAGGCGGTACAACTTTCCCCGGAGGATTATGAGGGCTGGAATCAGCTTCTGGCTGAGAATGAGATCTCGGAGACATTTGCAAAGGGACTTGATCGTTTTGCATATGAGAGCGGGAGTGCGGTTCTTAAGGAGGCCGCGGGAAACGGGAATTACAGTCCCTTAAGCCTTTACTATACCCTGGCGATGGCAGGCTGCGGCGCTAGGGGGGAGACGGCCGGGCAGATTTTAGAAAGACTGGGAGTGACAGACCAAAAGGAGCTGGAAGACCAGTGCCGCAGGCTTTATCAGTCCTTTGCATACTATAGCCAAATGGAACAGGAGAGGATGAAGCATTATGGTATGGAGGATTACCGGAGTACCATTGAATTGGGCAATTCCCTATGGATTTCGGATCAGTTGAATGTTTATTCGGAGTACCAAAAGCTGGCGGGGGAGAATTTTTTTGCATCCTCCTACGGGGTGGACTTTGGGGATCCGGATACGGGGAAAAAGATGGGCGAGTGGATTTCTCAAAAGACCAGGGGAGTGCTTGCGCCGCAGCTTGAGCCAGATCCGGCAACCCTTTTGGCGATTATCAATACCCTATATTTTTACGGAGGATGGGCTGAGCCATTTTCGGAGGAAATGACCCAGGAGGATGTGTTTTACTTAGAGGGCGGAGGGCAGGCTGTGATTCCTTATCTGAACCGGACGCAGATGGAAGGAGCCTTCAAAAGGGGAGAGGGATATACCTTGTCTTATCTGGGAACCAACAATAATTGCCGGATGGTGTTTCTCTTGCCGGATGAGGACAGAGCCGTGGGGGAATTTTTGGAAAGCCCGGAGAGACTTCGGGATGCCATGGAGGTAAAGGAGGAGGACTGGGTCAGCGGAAAGGTGATCTGGAAAGTGCCGAAATTCGATTTCGGCAGCAGCTATCAGCTTAATGATACCTTAAAGGCTATGGGAATGGAAAGGATGTTTGAGGGGCAGGCAGAGTTCGGTGGAATTTCCCCGGAGCCGCTGATGGTGTCGGATGTGATTCAGGAAACTCATATTGGCGTGGACGAGAATGGAGTGGAGGGGGCTGCCTACACGATGATGGCTATGGCCAGAGGAGCCATGATCCAGAATGAGGAGATAGCTGAGATGATTCTTGACCGCCCCTTTTTGTTCGGAATCCGGGATGATACCCATGATACCTGGCTGTTTCTGGGAGTGTGCAGGAATCCGGAAGGGGAGACTGGGGACGGGGAAGATAAGATTGCAGGAAAGGAGGCTTCCGGCGGGGAGGAAAAGGTCTCCGGGAGACTGGATTTCGGCGGGGAGGAAAAACTCCTCAGAAATATGGCATTTGCCAGTGAGAAAGCCCCGGCCGAGAATGACCTGCTTCTGACCTCGGCTCCGGAAATCGGGCTGGAGGATACACTGTCCAGCAATCTGCAGCCATTTATGGTGCGGTCCGGAAATTGTTCCTGGAATTGGCTGGAGGATGGAGAAATGGTAAGCCTGGTGGCATGCGGCAGTCACCCTTTGAGTATTGATCCGGAAAAAACGGAAATTTTGAGGATTCCGGATTATAAAGGGCTGGAAGAAGTGAATTATATTTTAAGCTGTACAAGGATGCCGGAGAGGATAACTCTCCGGGAGTGGGATATATCTCAGTTGGGAAAGGAAGAGACAGCAGAGCCATTGGTGAAGGTGTATTCAGGGCAATGGATGCTGCCTCTTAAGCCGGACAAGGTCTACGAGCTGGTGGCAGAGTGGCCGGAGGAAAATCTGGAGGAACAGGGGTTCTTCGGGGAGGCCAGTTATGTGGTGGTGACGGATTGAGTGGTTCGTTTCTTTCGCTGAATCCGTAAGTATGATGTTTCATGTCGGCGCACAGTGTGGAATCACTTATGTATTCCGGTGTCCGGTTCGTTCCCCATGCCATGTAATTGGTGCTTTGTTCCCGCTATTCCTGCAAATAATTTGTTTCAATATCTTCCGCTATATAATTGTATGCATCAAAAAGCTTTAATAATTTTTTCCTGTCCAGCTTGTAGGAAAATTTTGCGCTTCCGGAACCGATTATAAAAGTATTTGTGTGTGTTTTGAGAATATTTTTGTCATAAAAATATTGGCAGACATTTTCTTCTCCGTAAAAGGCAAATGGTGACAGATTGCCGATTTCATAGCCCAAGTCATTGATTTCTCTGGCAGTCAGCAGACGCAATTCCTGCTCGATGAAGCTGCCACATCCTGTAATGACAGGCTTGGAGTCTGCTATGTTTTCTGTCAGAATATGTTTGCTGTCAATAACAATACAATAAATCTGATTGAGGGTGCCGCCGGCAGTCTTTGGTTTTAATAAAACCGGCTTCAGAATTGCCAGGTCAGAAAGGCCTTGCTCTTTCATTAGCCAATAGTGCCAAGCCCGTGTAATGGCATCGCTGTGATGAACAATTTCTGCCCTTATGATTTGTGGTTCCTTGAAATGATTAAGCTTTTTTTGGGCGATGACAGAGATAAAGTATCCTACTTCACTTCTGTGTATGGGATGCATGCTGTATATCCGTTCCATGTCAGCCAAGGCTTCCTGAAACTTTCTTGGAATATTATTTTCCACAACAGGGCAAATACTTGGGTGCATATATATTTTTTTGTCAGCGTTAAAATTGCGGGCATTTTTATGGTTGGATAAAGTTGCTTCGGGTTCAACGGTAAAGTATTTTTCCACTTCTTTCTCAATTTCTTTTCGATCATATGTTTTGCAATATAGTCTGAAAAAGGATTGAAGTGTATCGATATATTCTGCAATATTTCCGGACACACCGGTCACAAATTTAAGGTTTTGGCTTACGAGATGTTTGTATGAAATTAATTTTGTACCTGCAGCGCTGTAAACAGACAGGAAAATTTTGCCGTCCTTTTTTAGCCATGTATTCATATATAGCAAATATTTTTGCGGGTTTTTGAAGAAGCTTAAGGTTCCCATGCCGGCTATAATCATATCAATACTTCCACATAGCTCCTGCTCCGTGGTAAAAAAGTCTAAAGTATCGGCATTGATACAATAAGCACTAAAGGCGGCCCGAGGGATCTTTTCCAGGTTAAGCAAATTGACTACCTGGTTTGAACTGTCTCCAACGAGAATCTGTATTGTTTTATTGTGTGCTTTTAATATATTATTGGAAATATTTAATGCGCGTTGCAAAAGATTAAAGTTTTTGTGGTTCAGGGCAAGAATTCGGATGATTTCCTGATCTTTGGGGGCATCGGAAATTAATTTGACTATTTGCTCTTTTAAAAGGAAAGCTTCAAATTCCAGCTCCTGCTGATAAGCACCAATTCCTTCATTATATATATCCTTTTTAATATCCCTATAAGATGTACATTTAGATGCAATTGCATTTTTGAGAAATAAATCAAAATCACACTGCAATAAATATAACATGTAATCCGTGATTTTATTTACTAATACCATTTCATTTAAAGATAAGCTATTGGATCTGTAGTTGATGGTTACGCTTTGCTTTTCTAATTTTCGATTAGATATTTTTTTGATATATATGGGAGGATCGGACGTCATCAAGGTCTGGCATGTTTTTTGGGGATAATAATTATCCGTGAATATTACATAGGCATTGGCACGATCTGTTTCATCGAATGAACTGTCAAATTGATTCGCCAGGGTTTTTATTGTATCTTTGTTCCCCTTTTTATCCATTATTTTATTTCGGAGTGACAAATTTTTGTCAGTTAAATAGATCATGACCTTATAAATTTCTTTGGGAAAGCTAAAGCATAAAAGTATATGATCGTTTGATTTATTTGATTTGGGCTTTTTAATTTCATAAAATGTATTTTTGTGAATGTCATGAGTGATCTTTTTTTGCAGGGATTTGTAGCATTGAGGAACAAGGTATTCATCTAATTTGAATTCTGTTTCATTTTTAAAATCATTATAATAGGATCCATCCAAAAAATATTCAATAATCTCCCCTATACTGGAAGCGTTTTCCAAGAACTGTTTATTTGTATCACTTAGATAGTTATTGTGATTGTCTAATATATATTTTGTAAATATTTGCATTATATGCTGTTTATCTTGCGATATATTAGAAATAGATAATTGAATCTTTTGTATTGAATCTGTTCGGATACACTTATTCTTCATCCAATTTCTGATGGTATCATCGGAGACGTCAATCTTTTCTGAGTAATCTTTTACGTGAAATCTTTTATTTTCGTAATAATCAAAAAATCCAAGAATTATTCGGATTGCCGATTTTGGTTCGTTATTATTTTCCATAATTTTATCCTTCCCTAAAAGATCATTCATTATATTATAGACATTTTATCATATGTCACCAATTTTCGTCAGAAAATTGATGGCCTGCTTGTGCATCAGCGCAATTCATTATATCAATAATTTGTATAATTGTACAGGCGAAGAAAGGACATTATTTGAGGAAAACCGATTATTTATTTTAGGCAAAATACAGAAGAAGGACATCCGATTATTGTGAAGAGATATTTATACGGTTCTTCTCTATGGCTTCGTGTGAGGGTATGATATTATAAGAACATAACAGATAATCTACTAGTACTGCATTGCGGAAATAACGGTGAATATCAGTGCCCGATATTTGTGTCAGGGCAAGGCGGTGGAGGGAGGCGATGCGGTGACATTGTTGACTGACGGTGCTGTGTGCCAGTGGCACACGTTTAGCACGGACCGAAGCGGAGTGCAGACCAACGCGGCACTGGCGCAAAGAGTGGGTGCTGAATTCATCGAAATTTCCGCAATGCAGTACTAGCAAAAAAGGAGGAGTATATTATGGATACACAAATCATTGCTGCTGTTATTACTGGATGTGCAGCTGTGGCTGCAGCTATAATTACCGGCCTTTTATCTTCCGGAAGGAGAAAGAATAATGGGGCAGTTAGCATCAGTAATAATAGATCAATGAAAATAACAAAAACATCAATAGAGGGAGATGTAAGCATAGAGAATAATAAAAATACGGAAATATCCGGAGACAGGATAAATGGCAAATAAGGACTGGTACGAAGCTGCCAGAAATTGTATATGTAATAGCGGCAGTCCTCTTGTGAGAATTGATCGCAATAAGAATACCTCTATTGAAAATGTCAATATTACTGTCGGGCTGTATCCAGTGGCGTCATCTTGTTCCAATATGAAGGGACATAGAGAAAGATTAAAAGAGATGATCACAGAGGATATTTTAATCAACACGGTCACAAAAAAACAGGTTTATTTGATTGATGTGCTGGAAAGATTCAGATACATTGTCTATAAAGAAAATATTCAAACGATTGTCAGAATGAAAGCCTTATTTTCCCCATTTTCTACTATAAGGGAGGAATCTGACACAGATGATTTGTCACAGCTGGAGCTTGATGAAAAAAGAATTCTTTTAGATTTGGTCAACCATGGTTGCATATTTAAACTGCTTATGAGCCTGGATTTTACAAGGGCAGTTGTCTGCGGATACGGAATGGAAGAGATATCTCAGAGAATCGGGGATTTATGCAGAACCTGTGAATCACTAAAAGATAACGACAATTTTCAAGTTGCCATTTGCATGGAAGCATGTAATTATGAACCTATTTGGACCTTCGATGAAGTATGCATTGAAAAACAGATGATGTTTCATGAGAAAAGTAATTATAAAGCTTGCTATTGGAGCAGCAACTTAGGGGAGATCAAAGCCTTTAACATAATATTTGACAGAGAATTTATGCTTGCTTTCCAACAGATGTATCTGGCATGGAATTTGTTACATATTGATTCATTGCCACAGTATATTCTGTACTGTATGGATCAATGGTGCAGATTGAATCCACAATATTTGAAAATTTTAAAGGGAGGATCATAAATGGGAGTTGTGATTGGTGTTGTGTATATTATGGTTTGCCTTACAATAGGAACAAAGCTTACTTTTCTGGATGTTGAGCTTTCCAGAAAGATCGCGCATATGATGATTTCGTTTTGGTGGTTTATTGCAGCGTGGGTGTCTCCGACAGAGCCTGCACTATTTTGGGTGCCGATTATCGTTCTCGGGTTATTTACAATAATCAATAAGGTTGTGGGATATAAAGGCATTGTAAGAACTGACGGGAGAAAAGAGTATGGGGTGCAATGTTATTGTGTTGCCATGCTTATTTTTCTGGCAGGCGCGGCATATTTTAATAAGCCGGTAAGCTACGTTGGACTTTTCTTTATGCCATTAGGATACGGGGACGCGATGGCAGCGATTATGGGAAAGCGATACGGAAGAAAGGGCTACACCATTATGGGAGGCAAAAAAACATATCTGGGAAATATATCTATGTTTTGCTTCTCTTTGATTGCCTTAATTGTATATACATATGTTTTTAAGTGTAACTATGGATTATATGAACTGATTGTAATATCGATTTTGGCTACAATTTTTGAAGCTGTCGGAACCTACGGATTTGACAATCTTTGGATGACCTGTGGGACCTGGCTTATATGTTATTTCTGTTTTGGAATCGGTCATTAGGATAAAAAATGTATATGGAAGATAAAAATTAAGTGTATAGGCTGTCAGAACGCTCATCTGACAGCTTATACACTTTTTTTATATCTTTTTCAATAAGATGTAACACAATGAATGATTGTGTTGCACTGGTAAGTTACTTCGTAATCATAACACTCTTTCTTTTTTATTGCAAGTTCTTTTCTGGTGAAAGGGTTAAGATTTTCTGGAAAAACAGGATGAAATTTCTTAAGAAATTCTTTTATAGATTCAATTCCAGAAACACTTGATCTTTATCATCCTGGTCAATGGACAGGTAGCGCTTGGTGATTTCCAGGGAGGAATGATTGTAAATGGTCATAATTACTGCTGGAGGGACTCCCTTTCTCCAGGCGTGATAGCCAAAGGTTTTTCGCAGGGAATGGCAGCTGATCGTCCCCTCAATGTGAAGCTCGCTGGCAGCATTTTTGATAATGCGGAATGCCTGTATGCGACTGATTGGACGATTGCCGCCTTCCCGGCTCCTAAATATGTAGTCCTTGCCTGATATGGGAGACTGGGAATTTTTTAAATTGTTTAAAGCCAAAAGAGATGCTCTGTTCAGAGCGATCAGAGTATTTTTCCCTGTTTTCTGTTCCAGAACCTTCAAATGTCTGTAATAACATTCACTGTCAAAATCATAGACATTTTCCCATTTTAATAGCAGCAGATCTCCGATTCTTAAGGATGTGTTCATACCAAGAGTGACCAAAGTGTAATTTCGTATCTGCTGCCTGTCAAGATAGTACTGTTTTAATCTCTGGATATCTGTCAGGTCTTTAATCGGTTGTGTTTTTTGCATGCTTATGTACCTCCATATTTTTTTGACGTTGCTCACCAACCATATCGTTGCTCTATCAGCATTTTACAACGATTAAGTGTATTTTGAATGTAACACAATCATTCATTGTGTTGCACTGAAGTTGTGATATATCCGGAAAAATGTATCTGGGGTAGTGTTTGCCGGATAACCAGGCGTCATATATTTCCCATGATTTATTTGCATGTTTTATTAAAAGAGCCAGGAAATCATATGACCGATTATTTTGCTCAAAACCGGGAAGGAGAATTGTGAGTCCGGAGGCTGCATTTCTTCTGAGAGGGGTCATATCGGTGGCAGTACTGCTAACTTTGTGTGTTCCGGCTGTTTTTGGATATAGTCGGGATATGGCGGAGCACGCCCTTTCGGTCGAAGGTAACAGTTCCTTAGACAGGCACGCCCGGATCGGATGTTCTTATTGTACCAGATGCACAAAAATGCAGTGACAGAGAAGGCAGATGTAGATTCCGCAATAGTTCGGAGTTTGTCTGAACTGCTCATAAGTCCCGAAGAAAGGATCGAATTATGCGGTGGTATGTATTGCAGACGAAGACAGGTGAGGAGGAGAAGCTGGTTCTTCTTATCCGAAAGATTGTTCCGCACCACTTGTATAATGAATGCTTTGTGGTTTATCAGGAGCAGCTTTGGAGAAGGCAGGGGCAGAATTTTGTCCATGTAAGAAGGGCATTTCCCGGATATGTGTTTATCACAGCTACGGACCCGGAACCCCTGTTTTTCTGTCTAAAGCAGGTTCCGGCTATGTCTAAAATGATAGCGGACGGAAACTATTTTTTCCTTCCCCTAGAGCCGGGAGAGGCCGATTTTTTGGGACAGATCATGAATGATAATCACGTGGTCAGCCTTTCCTATTTGTCAACCGATGGCCGGGGAAATATCCTCCAGGTATCGGGGCCCCTGGCTTTTTGTGTTTCTCAGATTGTCCGCATTCGTTTTGGAAAAAGGCATGTGCTGGTGCGTTTGAAGCTTCTTGGGGAAGAAAAAACCATTTTGCTGGGGATTGTGCTGAGCGAAGATATCTGTGAGGAGCTAAAGTACGGGAAGGTGGAGGCGCCAATACAGGTGCCTGGGCAATATATGATTGATGCAGTGCAAGAGGAGCGAAATGATCCGGTCCGGGAATCATGCAGCAAGGATATACCGGATTCAAAATCGAGAAGAGAAGAGGCAGCAAAATTACCGGCATTTTATCCGGGGGATTCTATTGTGGTGACTGGCGGAGCGTTTGAGGGAATGACCGGAATGATTTACAAGGTAAGGAATAACAGTGCAAAGATCGGCATTCATCTGTTCGGCCAGGATATGACGATTGAGATGCCGCTGAATATTTTGGGAAAATGTTAGTCAGAAGCAGCAGGTTGGTTCTAAACAAGCGTCATAGTTTCTTAGAATCGCCGCAGGCAATGGGCGGGCAATTTTAAATGGATATATGTTGTTACGTTTAGGGAGCGCTTATGAACAATAACAGAGCATCTGCTACTCTGACTATAGGAAAACATAATGTCGGAGGGAACACTCCCGTGAAGGCGGCAGGCAGATGCCGTCTCCGTTCAAGAGGGTACCTGAACGGATATGAAGCAACTCTTTGGTTTTCCCGGAACAATTTCGATTAAAAAATGTATTTGGCGTGATCTATATATTTGCGGAGGAGGGATATAGGCCTGTGCAATGGTATCTGTTGAAGACATGGGTGGGAAGGGAAGCGGAGCTGATAAAAGAAATCCGCAGAACTGTCCCACCTTATATGTATGGTGAATGTTTTGTGATCCGGCAGGAACGGATATGGAGAAAGCAGCAGAGAAGTGTTGTCCATGTGGAACCTTTGTTTCCCGGGTGTGTGTTTCTCACCTGCGAGGGGACAGAGCAGCTCTTTAAGAGATTTGAACAAATTCCATCTATGGCCGGACTTATGGCCCACGGCAGTCTTACTATCCTTCCCATGATGAAGGAAGATGCGGATTTTCTGACAAAAATATCCGGTCAGGATCACATCGTCAGACTTTCCTATGTGATAAAGGATGAAGAAGGACAGATTTGTAAAATGTCGGATCCTTTGCAGGCCTGTCTGGGTCAGATTGAGCGTTATCAGTTTAAAAAACGGTATGCCATGGTTCGTCACCGGCTGTGGGGGGAGGACCAGGCAATCGTGATGGGAATTATACTGAAGGAGGATGCCGAGCGGAAGCTTTTGTATGAAAATATGGAGGTTTCGGTGGAAATGCCCGAAGAGGCTGGGTAACGGCAGAGCACGGAAAGAGGATGAACAATTCTAAAAACAAAATATTTGTAAAAGGAAACTGGCAGATCATGGATATTGGTCTGCTTTTGTATGATATAGGGGCCGTTAATCTTTCCTTTTTTCTGGCCCTGTGGTTCCGGTTTGACTGTCAGTACAGCATGATACCAGTCACCTACATGGAGCCATTTTTTCGTTTTGCCCCGGTTTATTCTTTGTTTTGCATAGCAGTATTTTCTTATTTTCGGCTTTATAAGAGTATCTGGCGGTTTGCAAGCTACAATGAGCTGGCCCGGGTGTTGGTATCTGTGGCGATTGTCTCTGCCTTCCATATAGTAGGGATTACGGTCACCTGTCAGCTGGTTGAAAGCATAAAGGTTTATCGGATGCCTTTGTTTTATTATGCTTTTGGCGTGATGCTGCAGGCTGTTCTGCTGTTGTCGGTCCGATTCTCCTACCGCTTTATTCTCCTTTTATGGGGGCTCAAAAGAAAAGGAAATAATCCGGAATATTCCAGGCGGGCAATGTTAATCGGAGCCGGGACAGCGGGGCAGATGATTTTGCGGGATCTTCATGAGGCGGTGGAGAGCAATGAAAGAGTTTTGTGTATCATTGATGATAATCCGGATAAATGGAACCGTTTTATCGATGGGGTTCCCATCGTAGGAGGAAGAGAAGATATTCTTCAAAATGTGGAAAAATATCATATTGAGAAGATATTGATTGCCATTCCCAGCGCAAGTGCCGGCCAGAGGCGGGATATTTTAAACATCTGTAAGGAGACCGGCTGCGAGCTGAAAATTTTGCCTGGCATCTATCAGCTGGCCAACGGAGAGGTTGCGATCAGCCATATGAAGGAGGTGGCAATCGAAGATCTGCTGGGCCGGGAGCCGATCAAGGTGAATCTGGATGAGGTCTTTCAGTATCTGAACGGAAAGGTGATTCTGGTGACGGGGGGAGGCGGCTCCATCGGAAGCGAGCTGTGCCGGCAGATTGCCAGACATAATCCCAGACAGCTGATCATTTTTGATGTCTATGAAAACAATGCCTATGAGATCCAGCAGGAGCTGCGGGCAAATTATCCGGAACTGAACCTGGAGGTGCTGATCGGCTCCGTGCGGGACAGCCGGAGAATCAACAGTGTGTTTGCCACGTACCGGCCGGATGTTGTGTATCACGCCGCGGCCCACAAACATGTGCCCCTGATGGAGGACAGTCCCAGGGAGGCTATTAAGAATAATGCAATCGGTACCTATAAGACGGCTTATGCGGCTATGATGAATGGCTGCAAACGATTTGTACTTATCAGCACGGACAAGGCGGTGAACCCTACCAATATTATGGGGGCAAGCAAGCGGCTTTGTGAGATGGTGATCCAGACTTTTGATGAGAAGATTAAGGCTGGGAAGGCCGGGGAGCTGCCGGTGCTTCATGCTCATGGGAATGATGAGGATGGGAGTATGAGGAATTTGGAGCCGGAAAACTCAGGAAAGGGAGGCATCATCGCCAATGGAAACTGCAGGGAGGAATTAAGCGCGGATGGGATATGGGAAATGCCGAAGACCGGGAAGGAGAATGCTCTTCCCGGCGGCTCCGGTACTGAAAAGGGACAGGAGATACCAAAGACTGAATTTGTGGCTGTGCGTTTCGGAAATGTTTTGGGAAGTAACGGATCTGTGATTCCGTTTTTTAAAAAGCAAATTGCTGCCGGAGGGCCGGTCACAGTGACGCACCCGGATATTGTCCGGTATTTTATGACGATTCCCGAGGCGGTAAGCCTGGTTTTGCAGGCAGGAACGTATGCCAAGGGAGGGGAGATCTTTGTGCTGGATATGGGGGAGCCGGTGAAGATCGATGCTTTGGCAAAGAATCTGATTAAGCTTTCCGGGTTTAAACCGGATGTGGATATTAAGGTTGAATATGTGGGCTTGCGGCCCGGGGAGAAGTTGTATGAGGAGAAGCTGATGGAAGAGGAGGGGATGAGGACGACTCCCAACCATCTGATCCATATCGGATGCCCCATTCCCTTTGATACGGACCGGTTTCTGGTGCAGCTGAAGGAGCTGATGGATGCCAGCTATGGGGAGAATGGAGATATTCGGGTGGTGGTGGCGGAAGTAGTGGGGACTTATATGCCATATAAGAAAACGGAGGAATAATTATGCATAATTATCTAAATGATTTACGTTTTAAAAATATACAGCCATTGAATGAAAGGGTACTTCTGGCATCGCCAACAATGCATAAAGTTGAAATGCAATACATTCAGGAAGCGTATGATACAGGTTGGATGACTACTGTGGGAGAAAATATAAATGAGATTGAACGGTTAGCGAGCAATTATATAGGAGTTAATCATGCTGTAGCACTTACTTGCGGAACGGCTGCATTGCATTTGGCTGTTAAATTGGCAGCTGAAAAATTATACAATAGTTCAACTGGAATCAGTACGCCCGGGGGCCTGGGATATGGGGGCGCCTTGTTGGGAAAAAGGGTTTTCTGTTCCGACCTTACATTTGATGCAACGATTAACCCAATTGTATATGAAGGAGGCGAGCCGGTTTTTATTGATTCCGAATATGAAACCTGGAATATGGATCCAAAAGCGCTTGAAAAAGCATTTGAATTATATCCGGATGTAAAATTGGTTGTATTGGTGCATCTTTATGGTACACCGGCAAAAGTAGAGGAGATACGTAGTATTTGCAAAAAGCATAACGCTTTGATTATCGAGGATGCGGCAGAAAGTCTGGGCGCAATGGCAGATAATCTCAACACAGGTTCTCTTGGTGACTACGGGGTGATTTCATTTAACGGAAATAAGATCATTACAGGCAGTTCAGGTGGAATGTTGCTGGTAAATGATGAATACAGCGCAAATAAAGCTAGAAAGTGGTCAACACAATCCCGGGAGGCAGCACCATGGTACGAACACGAAGAATTAGGATACAATTATAGAATTTCCAATGTTGTGGCCGGAGTGATCCGCGGGCAGTGGGAATACATTGAAAAGCATATAGAACAAAAGCATAAAATATACCTTCGATATAAAGAAGGGCTAAAGGATTTACCGGTTGAAATGAACCCGGTTGGAAGCAATAGGAATAAAGCGAATTATTGGCTTAGCTGTTTGCTTATTGACAGAGAAAACATGTCCGAAACCACACGATCAGGAAGAACTGTGACATATAAGCAGGAGACAGGAAAAAGCTGTCCGTCAGAGATCCTGGAGGCATTGGATTGCTTTAATGCAGAAGGAAGGCCCGTTTGGAAGCCGATGCATTTACAGCCCATATATAGAAATAATAGATTTGTAACTGCCAGTGGAAATGGGCGTGGAAATTCCAATGCATATATTAGTGGTATGAATATTTGGGATGTTGGAGCAGATATTTTTGAGAGAGGATTGTGCTTGCCCAGTGATAATAAAATGACAGAAGAAAAACAGAATGTTGTAATTGAGATAATACATAGGTGTTTTCAATGAAAAAATGTATAGTTTGTTTGGCGAAAAAAACAGTCTTTTTAGAGGCTGTTTTCTTTATGCTGGGATTTATAGTAAGTGCAATCGAAAGGCATAAAAAGGATTCTACACATAATCAACATATAAGCTATGGACCATATGAAAAATATTTTAAACGTCCGCTGGATTTTTCGTTATCATTACTTGCAATTGTCTTTTTTTGGCCACTCATCTTAATAACAGCTGGGTTGGTAAAGATTAATATTGGACTGCCAGTTATATTCAAACAGCTCAGACCCGGATTAAATGAGAAAATTTTTGAACTTCATAAATTCCGTACAATGACAAATATTAAAGATGAAAAAGGAAAATTACTTTCTGATGGAGAACGGATGACAGAGTTTGGGAGAAAACTGAGAAGCAGCAGCCTTGATGAATTGCCAGAATTATTTGATATTCTGCATGGAAATATGAGTATTGTAGGACCGCGTCCGCTGCTTATCAGAGATATGGTATTTATGAGTGAGAAACATAGAAAACGGCATGAGGTAATGCCTGGGCTTACCGGACTGGCGCAGGTCAGTGGGCGGAATAGTATTGACTGGGAACAGAAGCTGAATTTGGATATTGAGTATAGTAGGAAAATTACATTTATTGGAGATATGAAAATTATTTTCAAAACTATTAAAAAGGTTCTTATAAAGGATGGCATTACAGAAAGTGATGCTGTAACGGCTACGGATTATGGGGATTATTTGCTGCAGCAGGGATGTGTAACATTTGACGAATATATAAATAAACAAAAAGAATCCGAAAGATTAGAGATTTCTTCAAAGATATAATAACAATTAGGAATTTTTCTGGTTTTTTAGTTTAGGCAATAGGAGCAGAAGATGAGAAGCGAGAGTGTGAATTACGGATTGGTTTCTATTATTATGCCATCTTATAATACAGAACTATATATTGCAAATTCGATCCGTTCTGTCATTAGTCAAACTTATAAAAATTGGGAACTTATTATTATAGATGATTGTAGCTCAGATGGAACAATTGACATTATTAAAAGTTTCAATGATAAAAGAATTAAACTTTTGGTAAATAAAAAAAATTCGGGTGCTGCGATTTCCAGAAATCGTGGTTTAAAGGAGGCGTGTGGAAAGTTTATTGCTTTTTTGGACTCGGATGATATGTGGAATAAAAACAAACTGAAAATTCAGCTTCAGTTTATGAAAAAATATGATTATCATTTTACATATTCGGATTATCGGATTCAGAAAAATGGTATATGGTTACCATACATTTGCACAGGACCTTTAAAAGTCAATTTAAGGAAATTATATAATTATTGTTATTTTTTTACAAGTACAGTGATCTATGAGAGGGAGTATGTGGGGCTTATCCAGATTGAGGATTTGAAAAAAAACAACGATTATGCTATGTGGTTTCAAGCTTTGAGGAATGTGGATGCCTACAGACTTCCACGGTGTTTGTCATATTATGTAAAACATGAGGAGTCTATATCCAGTGGACATAAATGGAAATTGATTAAATGGCATTATATACTATATCGAAAAGGTTTACAAAAAGGCCCTTGGATATCGAGTATGCTTACATTTAATAATCTTGTTCATGGTATAGTTAAAAAAGTGAGGTATTGGAGAGCGGTTAATGAAGCACAATATGGTGATATTATGTAAATAAATATTGAAATAAATATAAAAGAAATTATTTAGTTGGATTTTGATAATAGCTTAACTTATATAATATAGTGGAACAGGTAAAATGAATATAAATTATGTGGACATCATAAGAAAAATTCAAAATAGATGTTTAAATAGAAGTAATGTGATCTTCGATTGCCCTTATAAAAGACAAATTCAATATGTAGAAAATATTAAAGCGCCTGGGGATGATATAGAGAGAGCTTTTTGCCAATATAAATGTCAGATGTATTTATTTGGAATCAAATCTATTCTGGCCAATTTTATTGCGTTGCCCATATTGTTATGGGAATGTTTAAAAAAAGAGGGTTACAGCACAAAGAAAAACAAGCCTATTCAATGCCAAGAGAAATGCGCTGTTTTTTATCATTTAGAAGAATTACAGGATATAATTCCTGAAGAATTAAAAGAACAATATTCGTTGTGGCATGAATTAAGAAAAAATATTAGAAATTATTCTGAAAATGATAGGAAGTATTTTTTTAAAGTTATAGAAAAGCACCCTTTTTCCTGGCTGTTTCTTCTTAAGTGCTTATTAAAACTAAAAGTATATAGTGCAATTATAGAAAAATATCATCCCAATGCAATCGTAACATGTTGTGAATATTCTTATACATCATCATTTCTTACAGATTATTGCGAGTATAGAGGCGTAAAGCATATTAATATTATGCATGGGGAAAAGATTTTCTATATAAGGGATTCCTTTTTTCGATTTCATGAATGTTATGTTTGGGATCAACATTATATTAATTTATTTAAAAAAATGTATGCAGATGATTCTCAATTTAAAATAGCAGTGCCAAAATCATTAATATTTGATATGGATAAACATGTTAAGAAAACTGTGGATTATACATATTATTTAGCAAATGAGGATAGCGATACATTACGCAAAATTGCCGGTTGTTTGGAACAATTACAAAAAGCCGGAAATATAGTAAAAGTGAGAACACATCCAAGATATTCAAATTTAGATACTTTAAAGAAGATTTTTAATAAGAAAATTATAGAAGAACCGATACATCTGGAAGAGTCTGTAAAACGGTCGAAAAATGTTATAGGTTTATATACGACTGTTCTCAATCAGGCATTTCATAATAATGTTAATATTGTAATAGATGATATTTCTAATATTAAAAACTACAATAAATTGCGAGAGCTTGATTACATTATGTTTCAAAAAAAATATATTAAGTTATCGGATATTCTTGCGAAATAATAATAACAAAATATGGAGTAAAGTAAATGTTTATTTTGCTAACAATATTAGTCGGAATTTTGTTATATCAAATTTTTGTATTTAAGAAATATAAGTCTTCGGTTTTGATTTTTTATTGGTTTATTATCAATGCATTTTTTACCCCTTCTATATATTATGTTATATTAAAGGGGACATCATATAAATCTTTTTCAGAATCAGATTTAATACAGTATATGCTGCTTGGCAGTATCTTTCTGTTCTTCATTATTTTTTTTAATATAGTAATAGAGTATAAATATCCTTTTAAAAAAAACAAAAATATTATTTCGATATCTGTAACACATAAAATCAGATATCTTTCAGCTTTATTTGGATCATGTGTTTTAATTATTAGCGTTGGTTATTTTTTTATATATAGAAGCGGATATCCGATTGTACAGATATTTCAGGGGAAATATTTAGGAAGCCTATATCGGCCAGATATGTCAGGAGCATTACCTCATTATGAAACGTTTTCAACATTTCAAATAGCAGTAATTCCTTTGCTTATGTTTTATTTTAGAGAAAAGAATAACTGGGGAAAGAAAAAAACATTGTTGGGAATTGCAGGAGCTGCTTTCCTTTCTATAGCAGGAGGAAATAAAGCTGTAATTGTTTATTTAGTCATTTTTATATGGATTTATATATGGGGATTAAAGATAAATTGGAAAATTGCATTATCTGTTATATTACTTTTTGAAACATATATATTAATTATGAGTGGCGAAATGGAATATAATTATGGGATTCTTAATACATTGCAGGCTCCATTTAGACGTTTTTTTGTTACGCAGGGGGCTATGCTTATTAACCGTATTGCTCTGATTAATCAAGGTTTTGCATTTGATTATAAAACGATTAATACTGATGTATATATATATATTTATAAAAGTATAGGAGGAACAGCGCCTAGCTTTTATGTGGGAGATTTATTTATATATTTTGGATATACATTTGGTATGGTTTTATCAGTTATTGTAGCTTGGTTTATATTGCTGATAGGAAAGATAATTGATATTCACGAAAATAAAATGATATATAGAAAATGGCCGTTTTACTTTATGATTTATTTATTAGGAAATTCCGGATTTAATTTGGGATTTATTGTTAGAATGACTATATTATTATTTAGTATAATGATTCTGGATTTGAGTGGAGAAGCTCATTCTGTTTTTAAATCCCGGAAATATTCAGTAAGGAAAATATAAAGTGAAGAATATAGCAAAATCAACAATTTTAGTGACATTATTCCTTTTACTGTCAAAATTATTTGGATTTATTAGAGAACTTATTTTGGCATATAAATTTGGAACCTCATATATTTCAGATGCCTATACTATTGCAGTTTCTTTTCCTAATTTGATATTTGCAATATTTGCCAGCGGGATATCACAATCTTATATTCCTGTGTTTTCCCGAATTAATCCGAAAGCGAAAACGGACTATTTTAACACGGTGGCAACCTTTATGGCTATAATTTCTATAGTAGTTTCTATAATATGTTTTGTATTTAGTGGAAAAATTGCATATTTTCTTGCACCTGGATTTGATGAGAGATCATTATCACTGACGACTTCTTTTATTGCAATAATTGCATTGGAATTTCCGTTTTTATGTTATTTTGACTTATTAAGTGCGCATGAACAAGCACACGAAAATTTCGTCTTTTCATATTTTTGTGATTTTATAATATGTAATCTGATCATCATTCTTTCTATAATATTAAGTGATACATTACATTCCTATATAATGATAATCGGTTATATAATCGCAATGGTTTTTTCATGTGTTTTGTTACATTCATATGCAACATTTAATAGAGATATTAGCTACAAAATAAATTTTAATTTTTTTGATAAAAATATTATACAGCTTTTTCAAATGGCCCTGCCTTTGGGCTTGAGTTTACTTATTAGCGAGATGAATAGTGCAATTGATAAAATGTTTTCATCATCACTGGGAGAGGGAATTACAGGTGCCTTAAGTTATGCCAATAGAATTCAATCTCTTTTCTTGACGTTGACAACAACGGTCTTTATTACGATGTGTTTTCCAAGAATGAATGTTTTTTTTGCTTCTGGAGACAGAAAAGGAGGTATGTATTATGTTAAAAAATCTATTTCAATAGCATGCTTTTTTTCAATACCATTTATGTGCATACTTATGATTTTTTCTGTACCGATTACGAAATATCTTTTTGAAAGAGGAAGCTTTACCGGAATGTCAACAGTTATCACATCAAACTGCTTGAGATATTATTCTCTTGGAATTCCTTTTTACGCATTTTATGCTGTTGAAACCAGAGCGCTTGTCTCAAATATGAGGCAAAAGGATATTCTTGCAATTACATTGATATCTATTATATTAAATACAGTTTTAAATTTTCTGTTGGTTAGATTATTGGGATATATTGGATTACCTTTAGCAACATCTATTTCAGGTATATTTATGAGTATACTGATGCTTATACGACTGAAGAAAATTGATTGTTTATTAATAGATTTTTTTATAATAAGAGACACTATAAAAATTGTATTTAGTAGTTTGGTTTTTGTGATAAGCAGCTGCCTGGTATTATATTTTTTGCAGCAGGATAATTGTTCCTTTTTTGGCTTTATATTTTCCATGTTTGCAGGACTGTTGTTGTATGTTATAACGTGCAGTTTACTGCATGTTGAAATATTCAAATGGATCATGGGAAAGATTTTAAATAAATAATGGGAGGAAATTATTATTATGGATTTTGTAGCCGCAAATTTTGACTTTAAAAATGGGAAGAGAATCGGCAATTTATGTTATAGGGGAAATTGTGTAAAGTCTAAAGATAATGGACTGATAATTTCAGAAAGCTCTGATTGGAGAAAATTTGGAAAATTTGATGAAAAATTGGGAAAATGCAATGTGTTGAAACCTATAGAGTATGAAGATTTTTATTTTTTGGCTAACTATGATATTGAAAATAATGTTCTTTTAATGCAGACAGATTTGATTGCCTATGAAGCGGTATTTATTTACAATCAAGGTGGAATTTTTGCAATATCGGATAATGTGATTGCATTAATAAAAGTGCTTCAGCAAGCGGGAGTCGTTATAACCATTAACGAATTATTAGCAAAATATTATATTGCATATAATGTTATTTTGATGAATAACACTATTTTTAATGATATATTTAAGCTTCCTGCAGCATCAATTATAACATATAATTTGAATACACATATTCTGAATACAGATATTTATAATGATTTTAAAATGACAGGAGAACTTAAAAATACTGACGAATGTGCAGATGTTTTATACGATTCGATTGATAAATATTTTGCCACACATATAGATGAAAGGGTAGAGTACAGCATTGGTCTGAGCGGGGGATTAGATTCGAGAGTTGGCGCTTATTTTGGTATGAAATATAATTTAAATATTCAGCCCATTTTCATGGGAATTGAAAAGAATAAATGGGGTATTAGAACCTATGACAGTAAGCGTTCAGAAGAAGTATGCAAGTATTTGAAAATGAAAAAAGTTAAATACTATGATCCTAGGAAATGGGCGTTAGAAAAAAAGGTGAAATTTGATGCTTTACATGCTACAACGATGATTGATAATGTTGCACAGAACTTGGGAAAAATAGAAGATATAGATGTGCTAATCAATGGTATTATTGGAGGAGATGCATTTGGATATTTTGTCAGGGATGTAATTTTTGACTATGATGATGATAAACTTGCTGAATTTATATTAAATAATCAGGTACTGATCCCCGAATATAAGTCACAATTTCTACGCAGGGTAGGAAAGGCAATTCCTCATTTGAAAGTTATAAAACAATTAAATAAATGTTCGGAAAATGTGGCCAATGAGTTATTGAGTATATCTGAAAGGGAAAGTGCAAAAAAGAGAATTTATGATTGGGTGCTGGAGGAAAGGAAGAAGGGATTAGATAATCTTAATATTTGGCACAAGTTTTATTATTATAATTATGGCGCGATTTCAAAAACATCATATTATAGTTCATTAAGCAATACAGTACCGTCATTGCCAACATTTTTAAATCCGATAGTATTAAGAAATGTTATTTTAAAAAGTGATACTAATCTATATAAACAGGATATGCCAATACAACTTGCTTTGTTTAAAAAGTTGGGGGCTTTAGGGGATATTAGATCCCAAAAACCGGAAGAAAGCGTTAATGCCCGGAGAGATGGCAAAGAAGGGTCAAAAATTTTGTATATCCTTGAAAGAGCTGTTAGAGGAACCGGAATGGATTACCCTAAATGGTTTTCAAAAAGAAAATTGAAACAATATCTAATATTCCTTAGCAGAGATACGGTGTTTTCAAGCAAAATAAAATTATCAGATCCGGCGTGGCTCAACAATGACCAACATGCTTTCCTATGTCTAATTAAGATTGCGTGGATTGAGAAATATATTTTAAAACTGCAAGAATTAAAGGATTTTAATAGGGAAGAATGAGTAAGACTATATAATAACGGAGAAATAGATCGATGATAAATATTAATGAATTTGTTAATGAACATGTAATTAAACGGAGCAAGTCTATGTTTTTTGATGATTTGGAAAAAAATCATGGACATTTAACGGAAAAGACTAAAGGAAAAAAAATATTGGTTATTGGAGGTGCCGGTTCGATTGGCACCTCTTTTATTCGCTCAATTCTTCCGCTTGAACCGTCAGAACTGATAGTGGTTGACATAAATGAAAACGCGCTTGCCGAATTGACACGGGATCTCAGAGCTACAAAAGGAATGTATCTTCCAAAGGACTATATCCCTTATCCGATAGATTATGCATCGCCATCATTCAAAAAAATGTTTCTTAAGCGAAAAGGATTTGATATTGTAGATCGGAAGAGCGTCGTGTAGGGAAAGAGTGTGCCTCTATGTG
>CAJUHR010000025.1 GCA_910586255.1 uncultured Lachnospiraceae bacterium
TCATTCCAGAAGATATCGGAGAAATCAGAGAGCTCGCATCCGATATCGTGGTTGGGGATGCACAGGTAATTCCCATATCTATGCCGTCCGGCGAGGATGACATCCGCATCGATGACTTTTTTCTCCATCTGCGCCCCCAGGGTCAGGGCGTTGGTCATAAGGTTGTCCACCAGGCGTGGGCTGCCCTGGGAGTGGCTGTGAACGGCGGAAAGGGCGGCCTGCTCTATAGAGGTATTTAGTTATGTCACAAAATTACACTCCTGAATTTAAAAAGAAGATTGTCCGTCTCCACGAGGAAGAAGGACGCACCTACAAAAGTATCACAGCAGAATACGGCGTATCCAAAGCAGCTATCTCTGCATGGTGTAAACAGTTCCGTGAAGAATGCCAGACAAGCCCAGAATCCAAAGCCGAATATGATAACATGAAAGAACTGCTCAAACTGAAAAGAGAAAATGACGAACTCAGAAAGGAAGTGGCATTCTTAAAAAAAGCGGCGGCATTCTTTGCAAAGGAGATCGATTAGAGGCTTATCGATTTATAAATGAATATGATGAAGAGTTTGGCATCCGCTGGCTGCTCAGACGGCTTTCCATATGTCCCAACGCCTATTACAACTACCGCAAACACCGGAAGGCGGATTATTATGCCAAAAAATCAGAGGTTTTGGCACAGATTGAAGAAATCTACCACAGCCACAACGGGGTTGATGGTTACAGAAGCATGACCTTTTATCTGGAGCGTAGGGGATATGGATACAGTGCAGCAACCATACACAAATACATGAATACGGAACGGGGTCTGCGTTCTGTCGTGCGTCCCAAAAAACCGGATTATGAATATGGCAGACCACACAAAGTATTTGAAAACAAGTTAAAACAGGATTTCACAGCTGATGCGGTTAACCAGAAATGGTGTACTGATTTTACATATCTGTTTCACGCAGACCACGAAGTGAGATACAACAGCACAATCATAGACCTGTATGACCGGAGTGTGGTTGCCAGCATAACAGACCGCAGTATCACCAGTGAACTTGCAATACGGACACTGCAAAAAGCCCTGGATTCCCAGCCGCAGATCAAAGGGGAGCTGATTCTTCACAGCGACCAGGGTTCCCAATATACATCCAGAGCATTTGTGGAGTTCTGCGAATCTGCCCATGTAACCCAGAGTATGAGTAAAGCCGGATATCCATACGATAATGCACCAATGGAGAGGTATTTTAACACGCTGAAGAATGAATGTACAAATTTGTATGAATTTCGGAAAGAGGAAGATCTTTATCAGACAGTGGAGGGATTTGCATATGTCCAATATAACCATGTCCGTCCACATAGATTTAACGGATACCGAACTCCCTATCAGGCACGTATAGCATCGTAAAAACAACGGTGTTATTCCATAATAAAAAGTGAATTTTTTAGCCATAAGTGTTACAAAAATGCTTGACCACAACAACTGTTAAAATGTTCCTTTGAAGAACAGACGCCTCGTGGTGGTAAACCACGGGGTTTTTTCGTATGGAAGGAGGAATAATGATACGGTGTACAGTAGTGGTGTATGTGGCAGGAGAAAAGAACGCCTATGTATTTGTGCGTACATCGCCGGAAGACTGCTGAGGAGCTATAAGAGAAAGCAATAGCAGGCGATTTCAAATGGGCATATGCCGTTACGTTCACAGGTACCTGTGAACAGTAACCACATTATGAGCTGGCCGAGGGTTCAGAAAAAGATTCTATTGCATTTATAATACCAATATATTATAATTTTTCTGAATCAAAACATCCCATTATGGTTGAAAATAAAAAAGGACAGGTGAATACCATGGAGAAAAAAGAATTATTGTATGAAGGCAAGGCAAAGAAAGTCTACACAACAGAGAATCCGGATCAGCTGATTGTTTCCTACAAGGACGATGCCACGGCTTTTGATGGCCAGAAGAAGGGGACCATTGTTGGAAAAGGCGCGATTAACAACCGTATGACCAACCATATTTTTAAGCTTTTGGAGCAAAAAGGAGTGCCGACTCATCTGGTGGAGGAGTTGAACGACAGAGAGACCGTGGTGAAGAAGGTTGAGATCGTTCCTTTGGAGGTGATTATTCGTAATTATTCCGCAGGCAGCTTTGCAAAAAAGCTGGGCATGGAGGAGGGCATTAAGCTGGCCTGTCCCACCCTGGAATTCAGCTACAAAAATGATGATCTCCACGATCCGTTTATCAACAGCTATTATGCCCTGGCGTTAGAGCTTGCCACGCAGGTGGAGATTGATGTCATCACCGAATATGCTTTTGTTGTAAATGATGTGATGCAGGAGTATTTTGCAAGCCTGGGCATTGATCTTATTGACTTTAAGATCGAGTTTGGACGTCTGGCAGACGGAACGATTATTCTTGCTGATGAGGTATCTCCCGACACCTGCCGCTTGTGGGATAAGGAGACCCATGAGAAGCTGGACAAGGATCGCTTCCGCCGGGACCTGGGCAATGTGGAGGATGCCTACAACGAGGTGTTCCGCCGTCTGGGAATCCAATAACCGTCAGGCGCCGGTATCTGTTCATTATATATAGAGGAAAAGCCAATGAGGGAAGAGAGAGAAACTGATGTGGGGGAGAAGGTTCGGGAGGAGTGCGGGGTCTTTGGCATGTATGATCTGGATGGAAATTCTGTGGCCAGTCAGATTTATTACGGCTTGTTTGCCCTGCAGCATCGGGGGCAGGAGAGCTGTGGGATTGCGGTCAGCGATACCAAAGGGCCGAAGGGGAAGGTGAACGTATATAAGGAGATGGGCCTTTGCAATGAGGTGTTTACCCCGGAGATTTTGGAGGGGTTAAAGGGGGATATCGGAGTGGGCCATGTCCGGTATTCCACGGCCGGAAGCAGTACCCGGGAGAATGCGCAGCCTTTGGTGCTAAACTACGTGAAGGGAACCCTGGCCCTGGCTCATAACGGCAATCTGGTAAATGCTCCCGAGCTGAGAAGAGAGCTGGAGTACAGTGGCGCCATTTTCCAGACCACCATTGACTCGGAGGTGATCGCTTACCATATTGCCAGGGAGCGTGTCCGCACAGCGGATGTGGAGAGCGCGGTGGCAAATGCCATGAAAAAGCTTTCCGGCGCCTATTCCCTGGTGATTGCCAGTCCCAGGAAGCTGATTGGCGTTCGGGATCCATTCGGTTTTAAGCCTCTTTGTATTGGCAAAAAGGATAATGCCTATATTCTTGTATCGGAGAGCTGCGCGCTGGATACGCTGGGGGCTCAGTTTGTTCGGGATGTGGAGCCGGGAGAGATTGTGACCATAGACAGGGCGGGGATCCGCTCCGACCTGTCTATGTGTCTGAAGAACAAGGAAAAGCAGGCCAGATGTGTTTTTGAATATATCTATTTTGCAAGGCCAGACAGTGTTTTTGATGGGGTTAGCGTTTATCAGTCCCGGATCCATGCCGGCCGCTGCCTGGCCAAGGATTCAGCGGTGGAGGCGGATTTGGTGGTAGGTGTACCGGAGTCCGGAAATGCGGCGGCTTTGGGGTATTCCATGGAATCAGGAATTCCCTACGGCACAGCCTTTGTGAAGAATACTTATGTAGGCAGAACTTTTATAAGGCCCGGGCAAAGCAGCCGGGTGTCGGCAGTGCGGGTCAAATTGAATGCCCTGCGGGAGGTGGTGGCAGAAAAACGGGTGATCATGATCGATGATTCAATTGTCCGGGGTACCACCAGCCATCAGATTGTAAGGATGCTGCGGGAAGCCGGGGCAAAGGAGGTCCATGTGCGGGTCAGTGCGCCCCCGTTTTTGCATCCCTGCTATTTTGGCACTGACATTCCTTCCGAGGAACAGCTGATTGCCCACAAAAAGACAATCGAGGAGATTCGGATTCTTCTTGGGGCAGATTCGCTGGCTTATCTGAGAATGGAACGTTTGCAGGAGCTGTCAGAAGGACTTTCCATCTGTACGGCATGCTTTAGCGGAGACTATCCGATTGCACCGCCTCCGGAGGATATCCGGGGAGATTTTCAGCAGTAGAGGAGACACATTCAGGAGGAACCGAAATGTACGATAAATATCAAAGCCCGCTGTCAGAGCGGTATGCAAGCAGGGAAATGCAGTATATCTTTTCCCCGGACAAGAAATTCAAGACCTGGAGACGGCTCTGGATTGCCCTGGCAGAGACGGAGAAGGAGCTGGGGCTTCCCATCACGCAGGAACAGATTGATGAGCTGAAGGCTCACGCGGAGGATATCAATTATGAGGTGGCCAAGGAACGGGAACGGCTGGTGCGCCACGATGTAATGTCTCATGTGTTTGCCTACGGACAGCAATGCCCTCTGGCCAAGGGGATCATTCATCTGGGAGCAACCTCCTGCTATGTGGGGGACAACACGGACATTCTTATTATGACAGAGGCCTTAAGGCTGGTGCGAAAAAAGCTGCTTAACGTGATGGCAGAGCTGGCAAAATTTGCGGCAGATTACAAGGACCAGCCCACTCTGGCTTTCACCCATTTTCAGCCGGCTCAGCCCACTACTGTGGGCAAGCGGGCAACTCTGTGGCTTCAGGAATTGTGTCTGGATCTGGAGGATTTGGATCATGTGCTTGATTCCATGAAGCTTTTGGGGTCCAAGGGTACTACCGGTACCCAGGCCAGCTTTTTGGAGCTGTTTGAGGGAGACCATGAAAAGTGCCGCAGAGCCGACCAGATGATAGCGGAAAAAATGGGCTTTACCCAATGCTATCCGGTGTCAGGACAGACCTATTCCCGAAAGATCGACACCCGGGTGGTGAATGTGCTGGCTGGAATCGCTCAGAGCGCTCATAAGTTTTCCAATGATATTCGTCTTTTGCAGCACTTAAAAGAGGTGGAGGAGCCTTTTGAAAAAAACCAGATTGGATCCTCAGCCATGGCATACAAGCGCAATCCCATGCGCAGTGAGCGGATTGCCTCCCTTTCCAACTATGTGATGAGTGATGTGATGAACCCCATGCTGGTGGCATCGACTCAGTGGTTTGAGCGGACCCTGGATGATTCGGCAAACAAACGCCTCAGCATTCCGGAAGGCTTTCTGGCTGTGGACGGGATTTTGGATCTGTATCTCAATGTGGTGGATGGTCTGGTAGTATATCCCAAGGTGATTGAGAAGCATTTTATGGCAGAGCTGCCCTTTATGGCTACGGAAAATATTATGATGGATGCTGTGAAGGCAGGAGGAGACCGGCAGGAGCTTCATGAGAGGATACGCACATTGTCCATGGAAGCCGGACGGAATGTGAAGGAAAAAGGCCTGGACAACAACCTTTTAGAGCTGATTGCGGCAGACCCGGCTTTTGGTCTGTCCCTGGAGGACCTTAAAAAATCCATGGAACCGTCCCTCTATGTGGGAAGAGCCCCTAAGCAGGTGGAGGAATTTCTTGCGGAGGTGGTGAAGCCGGTTCTTGAGGAGAATAGGGAGCTTCTGGGAATGAAGGCAGAGATTCATGTATGATGAAAGGAGACAGATGATGTCAAAGGCGGATGTGGTTATTGGCTGTTTTTATGGGGATGAGGGAAAAGGCAAGGTGATCGACTATCTTGCAGCAGATGCAGATATTGCTGTGCGCGCCACCGGCGGAGACAATGCAGGACACACCATTAAGATTGACGGGGTGAAGTATGCCATGCATTTGATTCCTTCCGGCATCCTGTCCGGACATACCATCGGCATGATTGGCAACGGAGTGGTGCTAAACCCGGAGGTTTTGCTGGAAGAGGTCGGAAATCTGAAGGCCCATGGCTATGATGCGGACCGCTACTTAAAGATCAGTGACAAGGCACATGTGATTCTGCCTTATCATCCCCTGCTGGACATGGCCCTTGAGAAAACCCGGTCAGCAAAGATTGGCACCACGGGTAAAGGAATCGGCCCGGCCTACTGCGATAAATATGAGAGAAGCGGCCTGCGGGTTGAGGATTTTTATGCCAGTGATTTTAAGGAGAAGCTGAGAGAGCTGACCGAATCCCGCCGGGCGCTCATAAAATATTATGATCCGGACAGCTCCCTGGCAGATGAGCTTTTATCCTTTGATAAAATCTATGAGCTGTATGCCGGATATGGAGAGAAAATAAGACCCTATGTGTGCGATGGGCTTACCTGGCTGCACAAGACATTGGAGCGGGGAGAAAAGGTGCTGGTAGAGGGGGCTCAGGCCACTCTCTTAGACATTGATTTTGGTTCCTATCCCTTTGTTACCTCCTCCAATCCAACCATCGGCGGAGTTCTGACCGGAACTGGTCTTTCCGCTTCTGACATTGGAAATGTATACGGAGTGATCAAGGCATATTCCAGCAGAGTGGGGGAAGGACCCTATGTGACAGAACTTTTGGATGATACCGGTGACCGGATCCGGGAGCTGGGGCATGAGTATGGCACCACCACAGGCAGACCCAGAAGATGCGGATGGCTGGATCTGGTGGCCCTTAAGTATGCCAAACGGGTGAATGGTCTTACTGCCCTTGCGGTCAACCATCTGGACACCATCGGTAAATTTGACAAGATTCAGGTGTGCGTGGCCTATGACTGCGGCGGGACTGTGACGGAGGATTTCTCCACCAACCTGGAATTTTTAGGACGGGCAAAACCGGTGTATAAGGAGCTTTCCGGGAATTTTGGAGATCTGTCCGGATGCCGGGATTTTGACATGCTGCCTGGAACAGCAAAGGATTATATCCGCTTTATTGAGGATTATATCGGGATTCCTGTCAAGTTTATTGGAACCGGGGCAGAGCGCCGGGATATGCTGGTCAGAGGGTAGGCAAATTTTTACGGATTCCTTATTTTTCCTGTGAGAAAGGCCGATATATATAATGTATTCTGATTTGTCTTTAAGGTCTAGAGAACTGCAGCCAGCCTTAAGACAGATTCGGTAAATAAGGTATAGTTATACCAGAAAGGAGAAAAATTATGGCAATTAATGGAGTTTCATCTTACAGCTACAATTACGGCGGCTACAGCAGCCTGATTGACAGTGACAGCTGGAAAGATAAGGCGGAGCAGGAGAGCAACAGCATTAAGGAAAGTCTGGGGATCGATACCTCCACTTCCGGCACCAGCAGCTCGAAGAAAACCACCAGCACTGCCAAGACAGCTACCAGCACCTCTTCTTTCCTTATGGAATATCAGAGCAAGCTGGAGGATCTGGAAGCGGCGGCGGCAAAGCTGCAGACCAGCAAAAAAGACAATGTGTTTTCCAAATACGATCAGGCTGTTGCCAATGCGTCCAATACCCAGATTGTAGGTGAGGACGGAAAGCCCGTTCAGGTGGAAGACAAGAAGGTCACAGAAGCCAAGAATGACATTGTGGATGCCACAAAGGATTTCATTGACCAGATAAACGGCACCATTGACTTTTTGTCCAAAAACAGCGGCCACAGCGCAACGGTTGCCTTCCAGCTTGCCAGTCTGCAGAGAACGATTCCCTCTGACAAGGCTCTGGCAAAGATTGGGATCAGCGTTGATACCAAAGGCAATTTAAAGATGGACGAGGAGAAGTTCAGAGAGGCTCTGGAGAAGGATCCGGAGCTGGTGAAGGATCTTCTGGGCGGACAGTTTGGCATGGCAGAGCGGGCAGGCGACAAGGCTACCAAGATTCTGGATATGTCAGTTAATGAGATCATGGGAGGCTCTGCTTCTTCCAGTGATACTTCCAGTACCGGCAGCACAGGTAGCGGCACAGCATCTGTCGGCGCGGCTGCTTCTTCCAAATCGGCAATGCCGGATTCCTTCCGCCAGTTCGCCATCTTTGCAAAAAGCGGCGCATACAATCTGAGCAATTATTACGCTGTTTCTATGTTGAATATTTTGGTCTGATGATCAAAATACTTTGCCGGCAGGTGCGTAGCCTGCCGGTATTTTTGGCATATTTTTATATAATTTTGCTTTTGATGTGCAATGTTTGGATGCTTTTAATAAAAAATATGTTGGGAAGCTCGGAAATGATTTTTAATAGAATGGGTATAGTTTATTGACAATTTGTATTTGAAGCTATATTCTATATTAGTATTAGAGATGGTTTGCGTTATGAAAGCATATATTATAACTTTGTATAATTGCTGCTACCGTACTACTTAAGAAGACAGATTATTGACGATTATAAAAGGTTCTTGGAAATAACTTTCAGGAACTTTTTTAATGCTGTTTTTATGTATCGAATTGTTTTGTGTGGTATTATGGTTTGCCGGATTATCTATATGCGGGAGGTTGCGCCGTAGTTACTGTTTACAAATACCTGTGAACAGTAACACGCAGTAACTGTGCAGAAATGAAAAAATGATGAAATCCTTGACATGGAAAAAATATTGAGGCATAATATACTGTAATTGGGGGGGATTTCCGGTTACTCAAAGATGCCCTCCTCATTTGGCGTGTTAGCTGTGGCGGAATTTCATTTATCTATTCCTATCCGTGGCTGATCGTCATCCAGGGATTTCCTATTGAAAATTGTATGCCTGTGACGGAAAATAATAAGAAGATTTAGAAGGAGAACAAAAACATGGATGGTATGTATGGAAACGGTATTGCACTGTCAGAGAAGGTTTTGGACTATCTGTGGGGCAGACAGACTGTATCTCTGAATAATGTGGCAAATGTGGATACTCCGGGATTTAAGTCCCAGTATGTGACATTTGAGGAGGAGATGGCCAAGCGTCTGTCTGAGGCCAGCAGCCAGAAGAAGGGGACAAAGAAGGCAGTGACCGATGCCATTGATGCATCCCGGTCCCAGCTACATACCACATGGATTGAGTCCAGCCGTTTGGACGGCAATAATGTAGATATGGATCAGGAACAGGTGGAGATTGTGCGGACAGCATATCAGTACCAGTATGTTCTCAATTCAATCACCAATGATATTAACCGCTTGAGAAGCGCGGCAAAGAGCTTTTAATTCTAATTTGATTTAAACTTTAAGTTTATTTGGGAGTGAAAGAGAGGAATGGAATGATGGAAGGAGCCGCTTTTATAACACCAATGACCCCATGGGCCAATATTGGGACAGCTACGGATTTAAACCAGGTTCAGAACGCGCCTACAGCCAATGCGGAGGCATCCTTATTTAAAGATATTTTTAAGAATACGGTAGGTCAGGTCAAGGCGACCCAGGCAGATGTGGAGCATAAGCAGTATCTTTTGTCCACGGGACAGTTAGATGATGCTCATACGCTTCCCATTGCGGAGGCCAAGGCAGGGCTTGCCGTTGACGTTTTGATTTCCCTGCGCAATAAGACCATAGAATCCTACAATGAGCTGATAAAGATCAATGTATGATGATTAGCAGGATAAAGATGAGAAATTCGGTTGGATATTAATTATGATAAAGGTTGGATAAGAACGTGCAGAATTTGAAAGAAAGCTGGCAGAATGTGCCTGAGAAAACCCGGACTCTCATTAAGATCATTGCAGGAGGCACTGTGGTCCTGGCTTTGATTGCTATTTTGGCGCTGAATCTGGGAAAAAATAAGGATTACAGCACCCTGTTTACAGGGTTGAACCAGGAGGAAGCCCAGCAGGTGGTGAATCTTCTTCAGGATGAGGGGATTGATTACCGCTACAACACCAATGATGGAGCCATACGGGTTCCGGCTGCCACGGTGGATCAGACGAGGGCAAATCTTCTTAGCAAGGGATATCCCAAAAGCGGTTTTACATACGATATGTATCTTAATAATACCGGCCTGATGACCACGGAGTCGGATAAGGAACAGATCACCCTCTACGATCTGCAGGATCGCCTGGGTGCTCAGATCCGGCTTTTTGAGGGAGTCCAGGATGCGAAGGTGACTATTTCCCCTGCAGGGGAGCGGCGCTTTGTGGTGGAGGATCAGGCAGAGATGGATGCTTCCGCTTCCGTGGTGGTGACGATGCGAAGCGGAAGCAGCCTGACGCCGGAGAAGGCGCAGGCAGTGCGGGGGCTTATTTCCCATGCGGTCCGCGGCCTGAATATGACCAATGTGGCGGTATATGATGCGGACACTATGATCGAGGTGGGGGGAGACACGGAGACTTCTGCCGGCGGAGCAACGGACATAGCTAGTCTTACCACCATGGTGGAGGCCAATATCGCGGCCAACGTGAGACGGGTTCTGGAGCAGCTTTACGGCTCCGGCAATGTGGCTGTTTCCGTAAAAGGGCGGCTCAACATGGAGAAGCTGATTCAGGAGAGCACCCAGTACACCACCCCCGACAAGATTGACGAGGAGGATAAAACCGGACTTCTCCAGACCGAGGAGGTGCGGGATGAGAGCACCAATTCGGCCACCCAGGCAGCCGGCGGACTGGTAGGCGCCGATGCCAATGCAGACACCCCCCGTTACACCAATAACGATGGCACAGGACAGACCAATGACAGCTATGCCAACAGCAGTGCGTCCAGGGTATGGCTTTACAATATGTTAAAGGAACAAAGGCAGATCGAGCCGGGAGTGCTGGAGGACGTTTCCATTGGTGTTATGATTACCACGGAGGACATGGAGTCGGTGACCCAGGAGAGCCTGCTTCGGCTGGTAGCCAACTCGGCCGGTATTCCGGTGGATACGGTTGATCAGAAGGTGACCGTGATCCGGGCGCCGGGAGCCAAGGTGGAGGTGCCTGTCCAGAAGCCCGATGTTCCCACAGGCGTGGTAGGTCAGCTTGTTTCGGCTGTTCCGCTCCCGATTTTGATTGCCATAGTGGCCGGTATTGCTCTTTTGCTTCTTCTGCTTCTCTTGCTTTTGCTTCGCTCAAGACGCAAGAAGCAGGAAGTGGTCATGGAGGGCGATGAGTTTATCGAAGGAGATCAGGTTCTTGAAGGCGGAATGATGGCAGGCGGAGAAGAAGGCCTGGTGGCAGGCGAGGACGGCATAGATATGCCCGGTATGCCCGGCATGCCGGAGGATGAGGAAGACGAGTTTGCCAAGAATGAGGAGATTCTCAATCTGCGCATGCAGAGAAGCCTGCGCTTAAAGCAGAATATATCCGAGTTTGTTGATCAAAACCCGCAGATTGCGGCGAAGCTGGTACAGAGCTGGCTGAGAGGGGAGGAAAGCGATGGCAACGATAGAAGAAAATCTTCTGGGTCTCGAAAACAGTCCAGATAAAGGAGAAGGGGAGAGCATAACCGATCCCAAAAGCAAGGCCGCCCTGGTGGTGGTATCCTTAGGGGCAGACAGAGCCTCTCAGATTTATAAATATTTAAATGAGCAGGATATTGAGGATCTTACATATGAGGTGGCAAAGCTGGGAAAGACCGGCAATGCCCAGGTGGAGTCCGTGCTTGATGAATTTTATAAGCTCTGCCTGACCCACAAGATGATGACGGACGGCGGTCTGGATTACGCCCGCAACGTTTTGGAGAAGGCTTTCGGCGAATCCACGGCAAGGAATCTTCTGGAAAAGGTCTCCAAGACCCTCCAGTCCAAGCCCTTCAACTTCTTTACCAAAGGAGATCCCAAGGCGCTTTTCTCCTTGCTGCAGAATGAGCGTCCTCAGGTGATAGCCCTGATTCTTGCCTATATGGATTCCATGCAGGCGGCTCAGGTATTGGAGGAGCTTCCCGATGAGAAGCGTATACAGACGGTGGAGAGCATGGCCCGGATGGATAGGGTATCCCCGGAGGCCATTGCCATCGTGGAGGAGGAGATGAAGCGGAAGTTTGCCACCATCATCACCAGCGAGGACAATATGAGCCTGGGCGGTATCGACTATGTGGCAGACATGATGAATCATGTGGACCGCAGCAGCGAGCGAAAGATCTTCGAGGAGTTGGGCAAACGCAATCCGGAGCTGGCCCAGAGCATTCGGGACAAAATGTTCGTGTTCGAGAATATACTGGATATGGACGACCGTTCCGTGCAGCGGTTTGTCCGGGACTGCGATGCCAAGGATATTGTATTTGCCTTAAAGAATGCATCGGAGGATATGAAGAACGTGTTCTTCAGCAATATGTCCAAACGTATGGTGGAGACGGTCAAGGGCGACCTGGAAATCACTACCAACGTAAGACTGAAGGATGTGGAAGAGGCTCAGCAGAGAATCGTCAATATTATCCGCAATCTGGAGGAGCAGGGTGAAGTGATCATAAAGAAGGGAGGCGACAATGACGACATTATCGCCTAACCGAAGGGTCATCAAGCGCCCGGATACAGTGGAAAACACAGCAATCGAACAATATGTCCCTCCCCGGGAGTATTTGGTAAAGGGGGAAGCGGCTATTCCCCACAAGCTGTCCTTTCCCCGGTACGGCAGGGACGGCAAGGAGGCGGGAGAGTATCACATGGCCTACGGTCTGACGCCTCTGGATGTGGAGGAAAAGCCGAAAAAGCCTCAGCCCCGTGTGGAAGCTCCCCAGGAGGTGAGGGAGATTTCCGAAGAGGAGCAGCCCGGTCCGGACACAGAGCTTTTTGAGAAGTGGAAGGAAGAGGCGGCCAAGACCTTAGAGGATGCCAAAAAGGAGGCGGCCCGGATCTTGGAGGAGGCGGCCGACAAGGCCAGACAGGAGCAGGCTTTAGCCCGGGAGACCGGTATGCGGGAGGGCTATGAGACTGGGTACCGGGAGGGCCGGGAGAAGGCGGAGAGTGAGTGCAGGCAGGAGCTTGACAACACGCTCGCTGATTTCCGGGAGGATATGACCCGGGCCTTAAGATCTGTGGAGCGGGCCAAGGAGAACTGTCTGCGGACCTATCTGGATGAGCTTAAGGATTGCGCGGTGGCCGTGGGAGAGAAGGTGATTCACATCAGCCTTCGTTCCAGCGGAGAGGTGATCAAGCAGATGATCATTGCCGCCACCGAGAAGCTTAAAAAAACTGCCTGGGTCAAGATTTATATTGACAAATGTGATTATGACATGATGATACAGGCGGATGCCGATATATTGGATGAGCTGTCCCATCTGTCTGACAATATTAAATTTATTGTCATGGATAAAGAGGACAGGGGCAATTGTATCATAGAGATGCCGGAAGAGATTATTGATGTGAGCGTCAATACACAGATGGAGAATATCAAGGATATTCTGGAGAATGTGAGGGTTTAGGAAGGTATGTATGAGAAGATTCCGTCCCTGATCAGCAAGTCGGAGACGGTCAGCCATATCGGAAAAATTGAAAATGTGGTGGGAATGTCCATGGAAGCCTCCGGCGGCCGGTCCAGTATTGGAGATATTGTCATGATCTACAATGAGGAACAGAATCGTCAGATGCCGGCAGAGGTGGTAGGCTTTAAGGACGGGAAGATCCAGCTGATGACCTATGAGGCTACCAGCGGCATTGCCTCCGGAAGCTTTGTCCGCAATACCAGGCGAAGGCTGAAGGTGCCGGTAGGAGATTTCTTAAGGGGAAGGATCATCAATGCTTTGGGAGAGCCTATTGACGGCGGGGAGAGTTTTCCCGCCAGCCGCCATTATACGGTCAGCAGCCCTTACATCAATCCTCTCAACCGTCCGCCTATTCGTGAACGGCTGGAATTTGGGGTAAAGGCCATTGACGGTCTTAATACAATCGGCAAGGGACAGAGAATCGGTATTTTTGCCGGATCTGGTGTGGGAAAGAGTACACTGATGGGCATGATCGCCAAGAATGTCAAGACAGATATTAATGTGATTGCCCTGGTGGGAGAGCGTGGGCGTGAGGTACTTGAGTTTGTCCAGAAGGACCTGGGAGAGGAAGGCATGCGGCGTTCTGTTTTGGTTGTGGCCACATCGGATCAACCGGCCATGCTCCGCATGAAATGTCCTTTGGTGGCCACCACAATCGCAGAATATTTCAAGGATCAGGGTTATGATGTGCTCCTGATGATGGATTCGCTTACCCGATATGCAATGGCCCAGAGAGAGATCGGCCTTGCTATTGGGGAACCTCCCATTGCCAGGGGCTATACGCCGTCTATCTATGCAGAGTTTCCTAAGCTTTTGGAGCGAAGCGGCAATTTCGGAAAGGGATCCATCACCGGGGTTTATACGGTGCTGGTGGAAGGCGATGACACCAACGAGCCAATCTCCGATACGGTCCGCGGTATTCTGGACGGCCACATTGTGCTCAGCAGACAGCTGGCCAACGAGAACCATTTTCCGGCCATTGACATTGGCGCAAGCATCTCCCGCCTGATGGTGGAGATCGTATCAAAGGATCATCAGAGAGACGCGTCCCGGCTGCGGAACCTTCTGGGCCTTTATCAGAAGAACGCGGATCTGATTTCCATCGGCGCTTATAAGAGAGGAAGCAATGCGGCTCTGGATGAAGCTGTTTCAAAGATAAATGAGATCAACCGATTTTTGCAGCAGGAGATTGACGAGAGCTTCAGCTATGAGGAAACCCTGCAGCTTATAGAGAAGATCGTCAGTTGATTTCGGAGGAGCAAACGGTGAAAAAATTTCAATACAGACTGGAGACGGTCCTGGCCTACAAGACGCAGGTGCTGGACAATTTGAAAACCGAACATGCAGCCATTATGCAGAATGTGAACCGGAAGCAGGAGGAGATCCGGGGGCTCAATCAGGAGCTGGCAGGCTATGAGAGTCAGTTTGATCAGGCCAAGGAGGATGGAATCTCCATTGAGAGTTATCGGTTGTTTGATATGTGCATCGGGCGTATGGAAGAGATCATTGATGTGGAGAAGACCCGGCTCAAGGCCCTGCGGAAACAGGAAAACGCCAAAAAGCAGGAGGTCATAGACGCCAAGGTGGACACGTCCAAATTTGAGAAGCTGAAGGAAAAGAAAATCGGAGAATATCAAAGGGCTGTAATGAAAGCTGATGAGATGTTTGTGGAAGAATTTGTTTCCGGGGTAGCCCTGAGACAGAGAAACGGCGGCGGTTTGGGGGCCTGAGTTTACTTTGCAAAACTTGTAGTATTTTCTGCTTTTTTATGTTATAGTATAGAAGTATGACGATTTTTGTCGCTGGGCGGGTCATTTTTGATGGCATTTTGAATGGGATAATCACGGTCATGCGCCGTTGATTATAGATATAATAATATGGAAAGGAGGGATTTGGTGGAGACAGCAGTGAAATTGCAGACCATGGCATCGGCAAAAACCCAGATAACCGGGCGGCAGGTATCCCAGAAGGCCTCTGTGGAGAACGGCGATTTTACCAAGCTTTTGCAGGCCAAGAAGGATTTGGCAGACAGTGCAGAGCAGGCCGGCCAGACACAGGCAAAGAAGCCGGATAAGAATGATAAGGATACCGTGAAAGAGCCTTCCAAAGAGAATCCTGAGGACTCTAAGGCTCCTGTGAAGGAGGAAGAGAATTTAGGACAGCAGGAAGCATTGCAGCAGGCAGTTCTCATGCAGGCAGCGGTCCAGGTGGTAGAGGTTTTAAAGGAAGAGCCGGAGACTGTGGAAGGGACGATGACAGAGACGGTGGATTTTGCAAAACCAGTGGATGGCCTGGCGGAGGCAGGCGAGAATATGCCAGTGCCTCAGGATGAAGTAAAAGGAGAGTCTGTTCTTCAGGAGATGACGCCAGTGGCAGTGGAGAAACCGCCAGAGGAGAGTCAGCCTAAGCCTGTTGCCAATCAGCCTCAGGAGTCTGTGGCGGGCGAGATGAGGATTTCAGACAGGACAGATGCCAAAGGCCAGGAGAGAGAGAAGGATCTGACTGGTTCCAAAGAGGGACAGACCCGGGAAGAGCCGAAGGTACAAAATAGCCAGGAGCTATATAGCGGAGCATCCTTCAGAGCAAGCCAGACAGAACATATATTCCGCGATTCTGGACGGGCAGGGGAGATCCCCTTAAGGACTACTCCTCAGACATTGCCAGAAGATCTGGGAAAGACTCTTGCAGCCAGGTTTCCCGATACAGGAAAGACTCTGACCGTGGAGTTAGAACCGGCATCTCTTGGAAAGCTTACTATTCACATGACCTATGAGGCCGGGAGAGCGGCAGTGTCTATTATGGCCACAAATCCAAAAACCTTGGAGCTTCTCAGTGAAAAGGTATCGGAGATTGCAGCGATCTTAGAGGAAAAGACAGGACAGAATACAGTGGTTCTCACCCAGCAGCCTCAGGAGCAGGAGCAGTATCAGGAGAACAAGGATGGTACAGCTAATCAGGGAGAGAGCAGACAACAGGAACAGCATCAAAAAGAAGAAAAGGGACAGCACAGCGATTCCTTTGCTCAGCAGCTAAGGCTTGGGCTGGTCTAAAAAGGAGAGATTATGGCAGACAATTTATCAGTCAGCGGAACATCCAATCCGTATCAGACTCAGTACTATACGGCTCAGTCCAATGACAAGAACACAATCAGCATGACCGGATTCTTTCAGCTTCTGGCTACTCAGCTGCAGAACCAGGATATGAGCAATCCCATGGACAACAGCGAGATCATGGCTCAGATGACTCAGATGGCTATGGTGCAGTCCATGACAGCAATGAATGATGCGATGAAGAATTCCACGGCAGTGAATACTCAGACCTATGCAGCCGGACTGGTTGGCCAGGAAGTGACCATGGCAGTGACTACAGAAAATGCCTATGGACAAGAGACGCCAATCGATGTAAAATATGCAAAGGTGGAGTGGGTTAATTTCACCTCTGGTAATCCTACCATTAAGGTGGAGGGCGATGACAGGGAGTATCAGCTTACCCATTTGGTTGGTATGGGTCGGGTGCCCAATCCCTTTAAGAACAGCACAGAGGGCGAAGATGTGGATGACAAGGATGATGTAGATAACGAGGGCGATGGAGATGAGGGAGAAAAGGTCAAAAGCGTCAGAAGACTGGCAGCCCTTAAGGAGGATGACGAACAGGATTTTGATCGTGATCTGGAAAACGATCTTACAGCCGCATTGATCTAAAACAGTATTGGATTTTGGAAAGAGGAAAGATTATGGATATTCATGGGATGCGTGTTTATGAGAACGGCATGTCCGGTATCCCCCACCAGAATACTACAACACCTGGGAACGGGGAGTGTCAGCCGGAGTTTGGCCAGCTTCTCCAGGAAAAGGCGAAGGTGGGCCTGAATTTTTCCAAACATGCTGCAAAAAGACTGGATGAACGGGGAATCACCGTTGACAATCAGCTGATGAGCGATCTGGAGCACGCAGTGGAGGGCGCAAGGAAGAAAGGCGCTAAGGATGTGGCAGTGATCGGCGCTCAGGGTGTTTTTATTGTGAATGTTCCCAACAATATGGTGGTCACGACTATGGGTCAGCAGGATATGAGGGAACGGGTTTTTACGAATATTGACAGCGCCGTTCTGTTATAAGCAGGACCTCGTATGAGGGTGTTTGTCCCGCCTGTGAGACACACAGGCAGGAGGAACGGCAGCAAGAAGGGAAGGAAAAGAAACTATGTTAAGAGCAATGGATTCAGCAGTGGCAGGCTTGCGGGCCCATCAGAACAAGATGGACGTGGTGGGACATAATATTGCAAACGTTAATACATTTGGATTTAAGGCACAGACTTATACTTTTAAGGAAGCAATGTATCAGACATCTACTTCATCTACAGGCGGTACCACTACAGCTGCCGGTGCTAATGCGGCACAGTATGGTTATGGTTCTTTGATGGGAACTATTGGTGTGGATATGACTGCAAGTACGCCGACTTATGTAGGTGGATTTAATGCAAGTATCAGCGGTGACGGCTTTTTTATGGTTAGAAAAATGAAAACAAATGTTGCTGTTGATGGAGGAGATGCTTCTGCGACAACAGAGAGCATTAAAGGCGGAGACTTTCTATATACCAGAGTAGGGCAGTTTACATTAGACAGTAATGGATATGTGGTAGATGGGGATAAGAACTTTGTTTATGGGTTTATGCCCAAAGCGGATGATAATACTGCAGTAGATACCACAAAACTGGTGCCGTTGAGAATGCCAATAAAATATGAGAAAGACACTAATGGAAAGATAACCGTTATGTTTTCTAATAACAATTATGATACTACTGGAATGAATGCTGCACTGCTGTCAAAGGGAGTTGAGATCAACAGCGCTGGCGAGATCACAGTTAAAATTGAGTATGATACCGGAAAACCGGATCCAGATGGTAATGGGAACATTATGGACAGTGCGGTGGTTTCCCTTGGAAAGCTTGCCATTGCCACATTCCAGAACCCAAATGGTTTAAATAAAGCAGGTGGGAACTATTACACTACATCCAGTGGCGATAACTCTGGTGCTGTAAGCGCTACCGTTCCCGGCGGCGCTACTCCGGACCTTATGACCGGCTATGTAGAGGCTTCCAATGTGGACCTTGCCAAGGAGTTTTCCGATATGATCACCACACACAGAGGTTTCCAGTCCAACACAAAGATGATTACCGTTTCGGATGAGATGTTATCCGATCTTGTGGCTATGAAGCGGTAATGACAAGAAACAGCATAAAAACAGGTAAGCAAATATGAGAATCAGGCGGCAGAACGAGAACCAGAAGATTATGGATCGCGCCCGCAAAGCCAGAAAAGAAAGAATATCCGGGGAGAGGAGCCGCCAACGCCGCGGCTACTCTCTGGGTGATGCGGAGAACCAGGTGGGAGATAAGGAAGGTAAAGGAATGATAAAAGTAGTTCGTTTAAACGGGGAGGAGCTTTATCTGAATGTTCTTCAGATTGAGAGCATGGAGTCCATACCGGAGACAAAGGTAAAGATGATGAATGGCGACTATTACCTGGTAAAAGATTCCGCGGATTCAGTTATGGATCAGATCAGGGCGTTTATCAAAAGCTGCTTTGTTTGTGAGGATAAAGGCCAGTAAGCGCTTTTGAAGCTTGGATTTAGGAGGAAAAGGAAATGGATTTGACAACGCTCGTTGGTATGATAATGGCCATTGGTCTGTGTATATGGGGAATCGGAGTGAGTAAGATCGGCAACTTCATTGATCCCCAAAGCCTTGCAATCGTAATTGGCGGTACAATCGCAGCCATTACGGCAAGCTATCCTTTAAGGATTCTTTTGGACATTCCCAAGCATATTACAGTATTGTTCAGAGGAAAAAAATATAATATTCCCAAACTGGTGGATCAACTGGTGGATCTGGCCATGCTTGCCAGACAGAGCGGCCTTCTGGCTTTGGAAGAAAAGGCGGAGGAGATTAAGGATCCGTTTTTAAAACAGAGTGTTCTGATGATTGTGGATGCCAGCGATCCGGATAAAGTCCGGGATATGCTGGAAAAGCAGATGGATGATATGATTGCAAGACATGATGAGGCAGCAGGACTTTATGAGAAGGCTTCCTCTTATGCTCCTGCATTTGGTATGATCGGTACCCTGATTGGTCTGATCAATATGTTAAAGGGACTGAATCTGGACGGCGGCGGCGGAGCCAGCAGTCTGGGAGCCGACATGTCTGTGGCATTGATTACCACCTTCTACGGAAGCGGTTTTGCTAATATTTTCTGTCAGCCCATAGCGAAAAAGTTGAGGGTAAGAGAGGCAGAGGAAGAGCTTTATTGCTCTACGGTTATTGAGGGACTTATGGGAATTCAGGCAGGTGAGAATCCCAAAATGCTCAGAGAGCATCTTCTTTCCTGTATGAAACAGTCTCAGCAGAAGAAGCTTCTTTTAAAGGCTGAGAAGTCTGGCGGAGGTGGAGAAGGCTGATGAGCAGGAGAAAAAAAGGCGGCGGCGGAGGAGAAGACTGCGGAAGCTGGATGGATACATATGGCGACATGGTCACTCTTCTTTTGTGCTTCTTTGTTATGCTGTATTCCATGTCAAGTCTGGATCAGCAGAAGTGGGAAATCTTTGTGAAGAGCGTATTTCCCAACTCCAATGACAAGGAGCAGATCGCCATTAATGAAAATATATTAGATGGTGAATTTGATGTCTCCGGAAACCTTCAGATGGAGGAGGAGATGGAGATGGACGACTTGGATAAGCTCTGGCTGGCTCTCCAGAAAAAGCTGGAGGAAAGCGGAATGGACCAGGGCGTCAGCATGAATAAGGGGGAGGGTTACGCCTTCATCTCCTTTGAGAATCACACGTTCTTCAATGGAAACAGCTCTCAGCTGACCAATGAGGCAATTGCCGTGCTGGATGTGTTTTGCGAGGCCATAGAACCTCAGGCAGATGCTTTTTCACAGATCGAGATCATGGGACACACGGCTCAGGGGGACCCAAATCATCCCAACAACCCCCGGACAGACCGGCTTTTGTCCTCCATGCGCGCGGCTGAGGTGGCGGCTTATATCCAGGAGAAGAACATTATGGACCCCAGCAAGATCATTGGAATCAGCTACGGCCAGTTCCGTCCGGTGGACACCTTTGAGACCAGCGAGGGCAGAGCGAGAAACCGCCGTGTGGAATTTTTGATTATTGACAATGGGGCGGATATTAAGTCCATGAATGATTTTTATGATGAGATTAATGGTGTAGATGAAGGGGATGCCTCTGCTCCGGACGGATTTTCGGAGATAGGCGGCAGTATGGAGGGGTCGGCCAGTATGGTCAATCCGGACGGCCCTCCGGATAATGCGGCTGCTTTGGAAGCTGCAGATCCTGCTCAGGCGGGAGCTGAGATTCTGGATAGCATGATCAATCCCGCAGCGGAATAACTTATTGAGAAAAGGTGGCGTTTTGAAATGGCAGACGTATTATCCCAAAGTCAGATTGATGCTCTTTTGAAGTCTATGCAGGGCGGCGGAGGCGATGACAGCAGCAGTAGCAGTGCTCCTGTGCAGACCGAGCAAAAGGCGGCTGTGCAGGATGAAAAGAAAAAACCAGATACACCCGAGATCAAATACAGTAAGTATGATTTTTACAGTCCCAGGAAATTCACAAAGGATAAGATGAAGATCCTGACCAGTGTGTTTGAGAATTACGCGCGGATTATCACCTCTCAGGTCAATGGTGTTTTCCGGGTTATGACGGATATCACCGTGATGGAGGTTCAGGAACGGCGTTACTATGAGTTTGTAAACTCTCTAAATGAAAATGATGTGATTACTCTGGTTAATACCAGCATGGAGAATTATACCCGGAAGCTGGTTCCCTTGATGATGTATGTGACGCCGGGACTGGTGATCACGCTCATTGACCGTATGCTTGGCGGGGAGGAGACTGTAGTTAAGGTTAAGGACGGATACCGGTATTCGGATGTGGAGACCGCCCTGTACCGCAGAGTGCTCTCTCAGCTGATCCATGCTTTAAAGGACGGCTTTGCCAGCTACATAAATGTGAACTTTGAGGCTTTCCGGATTGAGGAAAATCCCACAATGATGCAGGATGTGGGCTTGGATGAGACTGTGGCCATTATTCATCTTAATGTGGATGTGACAGGTCTTGCTGTGGAGCGGATCCGGATCTGCATGCCGGGCACGCTTTTAGAAGCAATGTTTCAGGTTATGGACAGCCACAGACATCTTGCCAAAGGTTACTCCTATGAGGATAACCGGGAGACCATTCTGGAGAATATCCGTCAGTCCCAGCTTCCTCTCACAGGACAGCTTGGCACTGTATCCCTGGATTTGGATGATATATACCATCTAAAGGTAGGCGATGTGATTGATATGAATAAGCCTAAGGACAGGGAAGTGAAGCTTTATGTGGGAAGACAGGCATGGTTTACAGGTAAGATGGGTATCTATAAAAAGAACGTAGCAATTCGGATCAATCGAAGACTTTATGATGAGGATGACCCGGAGAAGGATGAGCTCTCGGAGGAGGAGCTGCTGGCCGCCCAGGGAGGGGAGGAACCGGCTCTCGGCGGATGACAGCCATACCGTCAGAACAGGATAAGAGGTTGCTGATTTATCAGTGACATCATATATTATTATTTTTTAAAGAAGAGAGGGGAACACAATGCCTAAAATTATGTTGGTTGATGATGCCGCGTTTATGAGAATGATGGTTAAAAATGCCCTGACCAAAAGTGGGTATGATAATTTTGTAGAAGCTCAGGATGGGGCAGAAGCGGTGAAGAAGTATGCTGAGGAGAAGCCGGACATGGTATTTATGGATATCACCATGCCCAATATGGACGGTCTTCAGGCTTTGAAGAAAATCAAAGAGGACTATCCGGATGCAAAGATTGTAATGTGTACGGCAATGGGCCAGGAGGGAATGGTAGTAGACGCAATTAAGTCCGGAGCCAGAGATTTTATTGTAAAGCCGTTTAATGCCGAGCGTATTGTACAGACCGCGCAGGCGATTTTGGGGAGTTAAAACAGGCAGGAGGATTTTAAAATGGCATTTTTGAGTTCTTTTGACATCAGTGCATCTGCTTTGAGTGCCCAGCGTGTCCGGATGGATATAGCGGCAGAGAATATTGCCAATATTGACTCGACCAGAACTGAAGGGGGCGGTGCATACCGCAGAAAAGATGTGCTTTTTGAGAGCTATGGAGCAGGCTCTTTCAGAGAGGCGCTGCATAATGCCTCCGCGGGAAAAGGATTTTCCGGCAGAAATGCAGGCGTCCGGGTGGCAGGTATCATTGAGGATGACCGGGAGATGAAGCAGGTCTATAATCCGGGCCATCCCGATGCAGATGAGAATGGATTTGTAACTTTGCCGAATGTGGATCTCTTAAAGGAGACTGTGGACAGTATGTCTGCCACCAGATCTTATGAGGCCAATGTTACGGCATTGAATGCAATGAAGCTGATGGCGCAGAAGGCGCTGGAAATTGGGAAATAATATTCCGCGCATGGAAAAATTTTGATAAAAGGAGATTGAGAAATGGGCGCTAGCAGCTTTAATGAGATGGAATTAGACGCTATAGGCGAGATTATGAATATCAGCCTTGGCGCCTCTGCGACGGCAGTTTCCACGATGCTGGGCACAAAGGTGAATATTACAACGCCTGTGGTGCTGGTTCAGACGCGAGAACAATTTGAGTTCAAACGGCTGGAACCGGCTATTGGCGTTGAGATTGATTATGTGGAAGGCCTGGACGGCAAGAACATCATGATGTTCCGCAAGGAGGATATCCGGATTATTGTGGGCACTATGATGGGAGAGGACCTGCCCATGGAGGCTTTCGACCAGATGGATGAGCTGTATATCAGCGCCATCTGCGAGGTCATGAATCAGATGATGGGATCCTCCGCTACGGCTCTGTCTGAATTTCTGGGCACCGTAGTGAATATATCTACCCCCAAATCCTTTGATGTGGGCGAGCCGGAGGATTTCAAGAACAAGTATTTTACGGAAGAAAGCGGTATGGTGATCGTCCGCTTCCGCTTGGAAATTGAGGATAAACTAAACAGTGAATTTATGAATATTATGCCGGTAAAACTGGCAAAGAGACTTTTGGAGCCCTTTGCGGACAGCTTAGGCGAACCAGAACCGGCAGCACCTGAGCAGCCATTGGTTGCCGAGCCTGCGCCTGCACCTGCACCCCAGCCGGCCCCGGTTGCCGAGCCTGCACCGGCGCCTGTACCCCAGCCTGCTCCGGTTGCCGAGCCTGCTCCGGCGCCTCAACCGGCCCCGACCCCTGCGCCAATGCCTCAACCGGCTCCGATGCCTCAGGTTCCGCCTGTGGCAGATCCGGCAGCCATGCAGGGAATGCAGCAGCCCTATTATCCCTATCCGTCTGCGGGAATGGATCCCATGATGCTTCAGCTGCTTAATCAGATGCAGCAGACCCAGATGCAGATGATGGAGATGATGAAGTCCACCAAGACCCGTGAGCCGGCTTCTTCCGCTACGGGCGGCTCTCTTATCCGTCCCTTAAGCTCACCGCAGATGCAGGGCGAGGACGGCACGGGAGAAGAGGACAAGGCCAATCAGGAGATGCTGATGAAGGTGCCTCTTGAGATTTCCGTGGAAATCGGAAGAACCAAGAGACTGGTGAAGGATATTCTGGAATTTACTCAGGGCACGTTGGTGGTTCTTGACAAGATGGCCGGTGAGCAGGTGGATCTATATGTCAACGGACAGTGCATCGCCAAGGGAGACATCGTAGTGGTGGAGGATAACTTCGGTATCCGTATTACAGAGATTGTATCAAGGGAACTCCATCCGGAAAGCTTATAAGGTGGAAGAATTGACAATGTTTCGCGCAATACTGACGGTTATGATTGTCCTGGCTATGGCCTGGTGGTGCAGCCGTTTGCTGGGAAGGCAGTGGGTAAGGTCCTCCGGCTCCGGCAATATTGAGCTGATTGATCAGGTGCAGGTAGGACAAAATCAGAGAATCCTTCTTATGAAGGCGGGAGAGAAGCATTATCTGATCGGCGTCAGTTCGGCGGGAATCCAGCTTCTCTCAGAGGTGGAGGGAGAGTTTTGTTCTCCCCGGTCGCCGGAGATGACAGCCGGAACACAGTTTCCCTTCCGGGATTTTCTCAAGGAACGTTTGGAATCATACAGGGATAAAAGGGAGGGAGAGCAATGAATGACCTTCTGACACAGTTAAACGGCGGGAGCGTTCCCACCCTGGAAATAATATTTCTTCTTACCTTTGCGGCCCTGCTTCCATCGATTGTCGTTATGATGACTTCTTTTACGAGAACAATCATCATACTGTCCTTTACAAGAAACGCGATGGGTGTTCAGCAGGCGCCGCCCAATATGGTATTGGTTGGCATTGCCCTGTTTTTGACCTTATATATTATGAGTCCGGTGCTGAACCAGATAAATGAGGAGGCGTATCAGCCTTATGTCAGGGAGGAGATCACTCAGGAAGAGGCCATGGAACGGATGGTGGTTCCCTTAAAGGACTTTATGCTCCGCAACACGGAGCTAAACACCATGAATACCTTCGTCCGCATGGCCGGCATAGAGGTTCCCGAAAATCCCCAGGACTATCCATTGACGGTAGTGGTTCCGGCGTTTATGACCAGCGAGCTGAAGGCAGGATTTACGGCCGGATTTTTGATTTATCTCCCGTTTCTTCTGGTGGATATTATTGTGTCTACCACGTTGATGTCCATGGGTATGGTAATGCTGCCTCCAGCTATGATTTCCATGCCGTTTAAGCTGCTGCTTTTTGTGACGGTGGACGGCTGGGAGCTGTTGTTTTCCAGTATTGTTACCAGCTTTCGCTAGAACAGGAATATTTTGTCTGAGCGGTTACCGGGAAGGGAGTGAGAAGCCGTGTCCGAACTGCAGATTATGGATATTTTATACCAGACCTTTCAGCTGGCAGTGCGGCTGACCATGCCGTTTCTGCTGGTGAGTATGGTGGTGGGTGTGCTGATTGCCATTTTTCAGGCAGCAACCCAGATCAATGAGCAGACGTTGACCTTTGTGCCCAAATTTTTGTCGATCTTGGCAGTGATGGGATTTTTGGGAAGCTCGATTCTGACAATGCTTCAGGATTTCGTCAGACAGATGATGTCCCTGATGGGGGGCTGATGATCCGTGTTTATTCTCTTTGCGTTGATCGTCATGCGGATGAGCGGCGCCATTGCCTTTAATCCCATATTCGGCAGAACCAATTATCCCAGAGTGGCTAAGGGAGCCCTTATTTTTCTTCTTTCCCTGATGCTGTATTTGGGGGTGGACGGGACTCTTGTCCATCAGCCGGCTAATATGATTGAGTACGGCGTAATGCTGGTTAAGGAATTGATGGTGGGTTTTGTACTGGGCTTTTCCATGGAGCTTACCTTCGCCATTGTCCGGTTTGCCTCGTCAATTATGGATCACACCATGGGACTTTCCATGGCGCAGGTATATGATCCCCAGTACAACACCCAGATGACCATTACCTCCGGTATCTTTTATGCTTTTCTGGCCCTGATCTTTTTGGCTACGGACGGGCATGTAAGGCTGATTGCCCTGTTTTTTTCATCAGCCAGACTGATTCCCTTCGGGCAGGTGGCCATTCGCCCGGAGCTGTCAGAGCTTATGCTGGAGATCTTCCGCACTTGTATTCAGACAGGATTCCAGTTTGCGTTTCCCCTGATAGCCATGGAGCTGGTGACGGAGGCGGCGGTGGGAATTTTGATGCGGATGATTCCGCAGATCAATGTGTTTGCCATTAATTTCCAGATTAAAATCATAGTTGGACTCATGATGCTGGTATATCTCTTCAGCCCTATGGCTTCGCGGCTGTATGTGATGATTGACGACATGTTTATGAATATGCAGCGTCTGCTTTCCCTGATGGTATAGGAAAGAGACAAAAAGCCGTCTGTGGCGGCTAAAGTGAGGGAGAAGCAAAAAGCAGGGACTTCAGGCCGAACGACAGAAGGGAGTGGTGAGCTTGGCAGAGTCTGGCGGACAGGAAAAGACCGAGAAACCAACCAGTAAACGGCGGAAGGACGCCCGGAAGGAAGGAAATGTATTCCAGAGCAGAGATGCCGTGACGGTTGTGATGCTGTTCGGGGTTTTCTATATCCTCAAGCTGGTATTGCCTCTCCTGTATGAGACCATACGGGATTGTATGGTTTATTTTTTTCGCGCGGTGGGGACTGAGAATCCTTTGGGCTCCTCGCCTCATATTTATGTGTATATGGTGGTGGCGGTATTAAAATGTGCTATGCCGGTTCTGCTGGCGTCTGTGGTGCTGGGAATCATTGCCCATGGTATACAGACCCGGTTCAATATCAGCTTTCAGGTGCTCCGCCCCAAGTTCAGCAAGTTAAATCCTATCAGCGGAATCAAGCGCATGTTTGGCATTAAGAAGCTGGTGGATTTGGCAAAGAATCTGATAAAGATTGCACTTTTGATTGCCTTGTTATATAATTTATTGAGGACCGATCTGGATGAGATATCCCGGATGTTGGATATGCAGATATATCCATCGACTATCCGGATGCTGGAGATGGTGTTTGAGCTGGTTCTCAAGGTCTGTGTGGCTTTTACAGTGGTTGCTTTTTTTGATTACCTTTACCAGCGGTGGGATTATGAGAATAATCTGAAGATGACCAAGCAGGAGGTAAAGGACGAGTACAAGAATACAGAAGGAAATCCGGAGATTAAGGGACGAATCCGGAGAATCCAGCGGCAGATGGCTATGAGCCGCATGATGCAGAAGGTTCCGGAGGCAGATGTGATTGTGAGAAACCCGACACATTTTGCCGTGGCGCTGAAATACGACCCGGATAAATATGGGGCCCCGGTGGTTCTTGCCAAAGGGCAGGATGAGCTGGCACTGCGGATTGTGCGTGTCGGTGAGGAACACGGGGTATATGTGATAGAGAACCGGCCGCTGGCCAGGGCTCTCTATGCTTCCTGTGAACTGGACCGGGAGATCCCGGCAGAGTTTTATGGGGCAGTGGCAGAGATTCTGGTATATATATACCGGCAAAGCCACAGGGAGGATATGCTCCGGTAGGAGAGAGGACTTTATTGCGAAGTATCCAAAAATGCAGGAATATGCGTTTTATGGAATTCATATTAATGGATGGAGCTTTTCATGAAGAGAATACTGAGTTATTCGGTGGTACTGTTTGTGCTGACCGTAATCCTGTTATTGATTATACCACTGCCTGCGGCCCTGGTGGATGTGGCCATTATCATCAACATGTCACTTTCCATGATGATACTGGTCACTACAATGACTATCCGGGAACCGCTGGAGTTTTCTATATTTCCGTCATTGCTGCTGATCACCACATTGTTCCGTCTGGGAATCAATGTGTCCACCACCAGGAATATTTTGAGCAACTCCGGTTCCTCAGGACAGATCATCAAGGCCTTTGGCGACTTTGTTCTCCAGGGGAATGTGGTGGTCGGTATGATCATCTATATGATCATTGTGCTGATGCAGTTTATCGTTATCACCAAGGGCGCGGAGCGTGTGTCTGAGGTAGCGGCAAGATTTACTCTGGACGCCATGCCAGGTAAGCAGATGGCCATTGACGCGGACTTAAATTCCGGCCTGATCAATGAGCAGCAGGCAAAGATCCGGCGTGAAAAGATCCAGAGAGAGGCTGACTTCTACGGCTCCATGGACGGTGCCACCAAGATCGTAAAGGGCGATTCGGTGATGTCTTTGATCACCACGGCCATCAATCTGATCGGAGGAAGCATCATTGGTATTGTCCAGTCGGGACAGGATATCGGAACCGTGCTAAACACCTATTCCATCGCCACCGTAGGCGATGGTCTGGTTGGGCAGATCCCTTCGCTTCTGATCTCCACGGCCACAGGCATGATCGTAACCCGCGCCGTATCGGAGGGCAGTCTGAACGAGGACGTGTCCAAGCAGTTTATGGGGCAGCCCACGGCCATTATGATCAGCGGCATTGTGATTGCGGTGCTGACCGTGATTCCGGGGATGCCGGTGATTCAGCTTCTGATCATCTCCGTGGGACTGATCGGCGGAGGATATTATCTGTCCAGACGGCTCCAGGCAGAGCCGGGCCTGGCTGCGGCAGGTGCCTTTGGAGGCGGAGGGGAAGCCAGCATGGCGCCCGAGGCCCAGGAGGAGGAAGCTCAGGAGGAGGCGGCCAGACCGGTCAGCGAGGAGGAATACTTCAAGGATGTGAACAATGTTTATACCCTGCTTTCCGTGGAGGCTATTGAGATGGAGTTCGGATACAGTCTGATTCCTCTGGTGGATGAGACAGTGGGAGGACGGCTGATCAACCGGATTATCATATTCCGGAGACAGTATGCACAGGACATGGGATTTGTCATTCCATCCATCCGGCTGAGAGACAGCTCTGGTCTGAATACCAACCAGTATTGTATCAAGATCAAGGGCGAGGAAGTGGCCAAGGGGGAGATTCTGGTGGATTATTACCTGGCCTTAGAGCCGGAGAATCCGGAAAAGGAGATTGATGGTATTGAGACCATTGAGCCGGCCTATGGTATTCCGAGCCGCTGGATCCGGCCGGAGGACAGGGAGCTGGCAGAGATCTACGGCTACACGGTCATTGACCCGCTGTCCGTGCTGGTGACCCACTTGTCGGAGGTAGTCAAGCAGCATGCTCATGAGCTGATCACCAGACAGGAAGTGATTCATCTGGTGGAGAATATCAAAAAGACCTCCCCGGAGCTGGTGGAGGAAGCGTTCCCCAATGTGGTCAGCTATGGACTGTTCCAGAAGATTCTGACCAGCCTTTTGAAGGAAGGGGTTCCCATCAAGGATTTGGAGACGATTATAGAGACGATCATGGAGACCATCTCGGACACGGGCCTTCCGGTCAAGGATGTGGACAGCATGATCGAGAATATCCGTGCCGCATTAAAGCGAACCATTACCCGCATGTACTGCGAGGATGGCAGCATGAAGGTGATCACCATGGATGCGGAGCTGGAGAGAACTATGGTAGGGTGCCTTTCCAAGGGGGAGAGAGGCTATTATCTGGCCTTAAGCCCGGATGTGCTTCAGAGCCTGGTCAATCAGGTAACGGTTCAGCTGAAAAAATTCAGCGGGCTTTCCCAAAGCCCGGTTATATTGACTTCCCAGGTAATGCGGGTTCATTTTTACCGGTTGATTGATCAGTTTTATCCCAATGTCAGGGTACTCTCTTTTAATGAGATATCCAACAATGTCCAGATTCAGTCCATTGGCAGCCTGACTCTCGATAATACAGGGAGAAAGGGCGCTTGAATGATCCAAAGGAGGTGACGAGAGAATGCTGCCCACGGATTACCTGGAGGAAAAGACCAACGAAGAGCTTTTAGAGATGTATCGGAAGGAAGGAAAGCTGGAGGTAAAGCAGGCATTGACTCTCCGTCATCTCTACATAGTAAAAACCATTGCCCTTCAGATGCGCAGTGTCTATGCAGGAACCCTTCAGATGGAAGATATTATCAATGAAGGCGTCATTGCTATTATGAAGGGTATTGACAGATATGACCCGGAGCGGGATAATAAGTTTGAGACCTTTATATCCCGGAGAATCCGTGGCATGATTATTGATCTGGTCCGCAAAAACGACTGGATGCCCAGAGATTTCCGCAAGCAGGTAAAGTCCATTGAGGATGCCCGAACGGCCTTGGATCGGGAGCTGGGCCATCCCCCTTCTGATGAGGAGCTGGCGGCTTATGTGGGAATGGATGTCCGCAAATACCGGAAGCTTCAGCGGATGAGCGTGATGATGAATGTGCTTTCTCTTGACATGATTACAGATGATGAGGGAGAACACCAGTCATTGCAGCTATCCAGCGGGGATCTGGATTCCCAGCCGGAGAAAGCCTTTCTTAAGGGAGAGTCCCGTCAGATTCTGGCGGAAGCTATTGAAAGCCTGAAAGAGAAGGAGAAGCTGGTGATCTCCCTGTACTATGTGGAGGAGCTGAACATGGGCCAGATTGCCCAGATTTTAAAGGTCAGCGAGCCGCGAATTTCCCAGATCCACAGCTCGGCAATCAGAAAGCTCAAGGCATATATGAGTAATTATCGCTAGTATTGCGATATATTGAAATATACAGACAGAATCAAAAGGAGGAGACAGGCATGTATCAGGGATTTTATAATCTGGCATCTGGTATGCTTACACAGAGCAGAAATCTCAACGTAATCAGTAATAACATGGTAAACATCCAGACTCCAGGCTATAAGCGGGATAAGATGGTCAGCACCACTTTCCAGGAGGAGATGCTTTACCGGACAGGAAAACGCTATAAGGAGGATCCGGAGCCTCTTGCCACTACCTCCAAGATTCGGACAGCAGAGAGAACCTATGTGAACTATGAGCAGGGGAGCTTTGATGTGACCGATGGGATCTTTGATTTTGCCCTGGCAGACAGGGGATTTTTCTGCATTGACACTCCCATGGGGGTTCGATATACCCGCAATGGTTCCTTCGCTGTGGACAGTGAAGGATATCTGTCGTTAAACGGTATGGGCCGCGTTCAGGGAACCGATGGACAGCCGATCCGTATTGACAATGAGAACTTTACTGTGGACGGGAGAGGGACAATTCGCGTCACAGAAACCAGCGGCGGTGGCGGCGAGGATGAGGAGACCACAACAGAGACCCGCGAGATGGGAACCTTAAGGGTCGTGGATTTTGAGGACTATGAGCAGCTTCATAAGGAGGACTATGGTCTGTACTCCACCGGCCAGGGGGCTCAGGATGTGGAGAACCCCTCGATAGTGTGGCAGAGCTTAGAAAAGTCCAATGTGGATATGGTGGAAGAAATGGTTTCCATGATGACATCCCAGAGGGCTTTACAGAGTGCTGCACAGGTGCTCAAAATGTATGACCAGGTTATGAATAAAGCGGCCACGGATGTGGGACGGCTGTAATAGGGGAGGATAAATTATGTATCAGTCATTTTATACAGGTGCCTTAGGCGCAGGGAGCTGTATGGCAAGGATGGGGGTGATTGCCAACAATCTGGCCAACATTAACAATGATGGATTTAAACCAAAGACAGCGGCATTTTCCGATCTTCTCAATTATAATCTGAATGATTCCGAGGGAGCGGTCACAGAGCTGATGGCAGGCAACGGTGTGCGGATGCAGCGCACCTATACCGGCTATGGCACAGGCGCCATTGTTCAGACAACCAGCGATTGTGATTTTGCCATTATGGAGGACAATGCCTTTTTTATGGTTCAGGATCCGGCTACCGGGGAGATTACCTACACCAGAAGCGGAAATTTTCACAAAGGGCAGATGGAGGACGGGTATTACCTGACCACAGCCAACGGAAAGCTGGTTTTGGACCAGAACGGAGAACCGCTTAAGGTGGATGTGGCGGATGTGGATGAGATGCAGGCGGAGATGGACGAGGACTATGAGCCGGAGGAAGTGGATGAGGATGAGGAGGACGAGGAGGAGGATGAAGATAAGCCCCGTCTCAGTGTGTATACGTTTTCCAATCCCAGCTGGCTGATGAGTGTGGGGGACAATGAATATGCTGCTCCTGCCGGCATGGAGCCTCAGCTGGTGGAGAATCCCAGAATTGTATCCAGCGCCTTAGAGCGTTCCGGGACGGATCTTTCCAAGGAAATGGTGCGTGTGATTGAGTGTCAGCGTGCTTATTCCTATGCGCTTAAGATGGTAACTACATCGGATGAGATTGAATCTACGATTAATTCCCTTAGAGGGTAATCGAATAAACGGGAGGGCATACAGTGACTAAGAAATTGACGAGCTATGAAGACATGAATCTTCAGGAGCTGGATGTGATGAAGGAGATCAGCAGCATTGGTACCAGCCATGCCGCCACGGCTCTGTCTAAGCTTCTGCAGAAGGAGGTGCGGATCTCGATTCCGGAGGTCAGTGTCCTTGGCTATGACGAGACGGTGAGCCGGATTGGTGATATTGAGGAGCTTGTGACAGCTACTTTAGTGCGGATGTCCAATGAGGTAGACGGACTGATGCTGTTTATCTTTAAGCAGGATCTGGCCAATGTGGTGTTAGAGAAGTTGATTGGCAGAGGCTATGATTCCTTTGATCAGATGGATGAGCTGGCTTATTCGGCTTTGGAAGAGGTAGGCAATATTATTATCTGCTCCTATGTCAATGCCTTCACTCAGCTGGTTGGGGTGGAGATCGATTTGTCGGTTCCCAGCTCTACCTTAAATATGCTGGGGGGGATTTTGACGGTTCCCATGGCGGAATATGGTTACGAGACGGATAAGCTGATGTATATCAATGCAGAGTTTATTATGGATGGCAAAAAGTTGTCGGATGGGCTTTTGATGCTTCCGGATATTGCCTCCCTCAATAGTATTTTAGGGAAATTAGGAGTTTTGTGATGGCAGACAAGGACATAAAAGTAGGAATCGGTGATATGAAATTCACCAGGGGAAACGGTACAATTATTACATATGCCCTTGGTTCCTGCATCGGGATAACTGTGTATGATCCGGCGATTAAGCTGGGAGGACTTCTGCACATTATGCTGCCGTCCAGAAGCGATCCCAATGATATCAAGGTGTTTAAATATGCGGACAGCGGAATCCATGAGATGATCCGCAAGCTCACCGCATTTGGAATGGTAAAAAGCAGGGCCATTGTAAAGATTGCAGGCGGGGCAAAAATGTTCGATATTAAAGGAAATACTGATTTTGGCAATATCGGACAGAGAAATGCATCAATGGTGAAGAAAATATTGACGGAAGAGAGATTGCGCATTTCAGCAGAGGATACCGGCGGGGCCTACGCCCGGACCATGCTATTAAATGTGGCTACCGGGGATGTATTCATCCGCACGGTGGGGAAACCGGAGAAGAAGCTGTAAGGGCTTAGAGAGGAGCGTATGAACATGGAGAAAGAAAAAGAAGGTATCCTGCTGGAATCGGGTACGAATGAGATTGAAATCATGAAGTTTACGATCCAGGGAGAGTTTTACGGGATCAATGTGGCAAAGGTCAAGGAGATCATGATGGCGGAAAAGGTCAAAGCCATGCCTCATGCGCATCCGGCTGTGGAGGGGATTTTTAAGCCCAGGGATATTTTGATCACAGTGATCGATCTTGGATTTTATCTGACCGGCGAGCGTCTGGATCATAAGGCGAGGGAACTGTTTATTGTGACTAATTTCAACAAGATGACAGTGGCTTTCCGGGTGCAGAGCATAGAGGGGATCAGCCGGATCTCCTGGAAGGATATCCAGAAGCCGGATAAGACTCTGACAAATGGAGATGACGGGGTGGCCACGGGGATTGCCCAGTGTGCCGGGGAGCTGGTGACAATCCTTGACTTTGAGAAGATTGTGGCGGAGATTGCTCCTGAAACCAGTATCCAGCTTTCAGAGGTGGATCAGATGGGCGACCGGCCAATCTGCAATAATCCGCTGGTGATTGCTGAGGATTCTATTCTTTTGCAGAAGATGATTGACGAGGCGCTGCAGCGGGCAGGCTTCACCAATGTTAAGAACTTTAATAATGGTCAGGAGGCCTGGGATTATCTTCACTCTATCAGCGAGGCCGAGGATCTCTATGAGAAGGTGAATCTGGTTATTACGGATATTGAGATGCCCAAGATGGACGGACACAGGCTGACGAAGCTGATCAAGGATGATCCCAGGCTAAAGCATTTGCCGGTGGTAATCTTCTCTTCCCTCATTGATGATCAGATGCGGATCAAGGGCCAGACACTGGGAGCAGACGAACAGCTGACCAAGCCGGAGATAGGAAATCTTGTCCATGTGATTGATCGTTTGCTGGTTCGGTTTGAGAGAACGATTCGGGATATGGAGTAGTTTGATTGACGTAACAGTTCAGGGGTTATCCGAACTGTTACTGATTGACGGAGGTTGATGGCTTGAAAAAATGTATGCGGGTTGTATGCACAGGCCTGATCTTGGGCCTGATGACAGCTTTTCCGGTTTTGGCGGGAGAGTGGGAGCGGTCAGAGGACGGAAAGTACTGGACTTATTGTGAGTCTCCCGGAACACCGATTGAGGACGAGTGGATCGAGGATGACGGAAAAACCTATTATGTGGATTCCAAGGGCAGAATGAAAACCGGATGGGTGACCAACAAGGATACAGGTGACAAGTACTTTATGGGCGAGGACGGAGCTATGTGCTTTGATACCTTTACCAAAGACAACAAATATGTAGGGCCGGACGGGCTTTGTGTAGAGCGGTATGATACCTACCGGAAGGCAGTCCGCTCTCAGATAAAAAAGGCCGCCAGAAAAAAGAACACAAAGAAAAATACCGGGAGTCTGGGGGCCGCCGGGGAGACATGGCAGCAATATTTTCTCATGACGGATCTGAATCTGGATGAATACCTGGATTTGGTGGTGATGGAAGGCACGGAGACAAACAAGAGCCTTGTGGAGATCGCTATCTGGGATCCGGAGGAGGATAAATTTCAGCTGACAGCAGAGTTTGATGAGCCGGAGGAGGGCGGAGCCCGCAGCAATCTGTATCTGGATCCTTACGGGGAGACCATATGGCTGGAGATAGCAGAGCCAAACGGGGATTTCCGCTTGTTTCAGATGGAGGATCAGGATGCAGGCTTTAAAGGGGTTTGGAGCTTTGTCATGGAGTTAGATGACTGGGGCGGTCCGGAATATCTGGTCAACGGACAGGCGGAGGATAAAGATGAGTGGGATCAGGATATGGCAGAGGCCCTGCGAATGCGGGGAGATGCGGTTCTGACCGGTTATCTTCCGGCTACCGAGGAAAACATCCAGTCGCAAGTGGATCGGGTGTTGACGGAGGACGAGCTGGAAAAGTGGAGCTGAATTATTGTAACAGCTCAGAGGGGGATCTTCTTGCCTGTTGTCTGAGCTGCTACGAATTATTAAGGATCAGAGATCACATGATTTCTGGTCTTTTTTACAATGTTTTAAGGATGTTATCTTGTTTTGCTTGACAAAGGGTTATGGTCCCTATATACTTAACATAATCATCGCCGGGAGTTCTTCCATGGCAATGGTCAATGCAGATTCTGCAGGAGTTCCATATAAAAAATTCATGAAATTGGTTTAAAAAAAGAAAACAGAGTTGTGGTACAGCAGAATATTTTGTATAATGATATAAGAATATCATTTGTCAGTCATTCTGCTGTGGAGAGGGGGCTGAAAGATGATAATATCGCCAAAGTATGATTATTTTATGAAAGAAATGTTCCATAATTCCGTGGTGCTACGCTATTTTATCGGAGATGTGCTGAAAATACCGCAGGAACAGATTCTCAATATCCGTTTGAGAGACACATTTCTCAGGAAACGTTTGAAAAAGCAGAAGCTTGGAATCCTGGATGTGGTTGTGGAACTGAATGATGACATTAAAATCAATATAGAGTTGCGGGTAAAAGTGTTTGAGTACTGGGATCGGAGACAGCTTTTCTATCTTTCAAAGCTATATACAGAAGATATTGTGTCCGGAGAGAATTATTCCTGTTTGAAAAAGACCATAGGAATCAGTATATTAAATTTCAACTTAAGTGAGCACAATTCTTATCACACGATATACCGTCTTAGAGATAAGGGGGGACATGAATTTTCCGATCAGCTGGAAATCCATGTTATAGAGCTGAACAAGGAACTGACCGGTCAGGGAGAGATCGATGACTGGATACGATTTTTTAATGTGAAGACAGAGGAGGATATAGAAATGATAAAGACAAATAATCCGGGGATCAGGGAAGCGATTCGTGAGCTTAGGCGGATGAGCCTGAACAATCCGTTGCGGGTATTACATGAGGCCCATTTAAAGCAAATACGGGATGAAAAGGCGCGGGAATCGTATGTGAGGAAGCAGGGAATAGCGGAAGGGATAGCCGAAGGAAAAGCGGAAGGGATAGCCGAAGGAAAAGCAGAAGCTATAATATATCTTTTAGAGATGAAAGGCCCTGTTGGGGAAGAACTACAGACCCAGATACGATCCGAGAAGAATATAGCTCAACTGGATCAATGGGTCAGGCTTGCAGCCCAAAGCAGGTCTGTGGAGGAATTTCAGAATAAGAAGTAATATAGAAGGCTATGGAAAAATGAAGTAAAGAAAAAAGCAGAGGGTGTGGCAAAATCATCAAAAGCAGATGATTGAGTGACACCCTCTTTTTATCTCTGTGGAAATTCAGATCATTTTTTGTGGCGGGGATTCTCCCGAACCTTGTTGCAGGCCTTGATCAGCTCTGTCAGCATATAGATTCTGTACTTGCTCTCATAATAGCTGAGAATCGGTGAGAGAGAATCCTTACTGGTTACAACATATTTGGAAGGAAGCCCGGAGAGAGCCAGTGCGCATACATCGGACACACACCGTCTGCATTTGCATACATTATATTGCTCCAGGAAATTGTCAATATCCTGACGGAGAATCAGCTGCTCCATAACATTGACGAAATGATACTGGTCATCTGTAAGGTTGCTGCTGATCTGGCTCTTGGGGATTACCATTTGCGGGGTAATCTTTGTAGGCCCACTGGTCGGAGTAGAAGCCGCCGCATGTTGTGGATTCGGAGCAGACTGAGGAGCTTCGGAGACCGTGGCAGCCGGGGCCGTGGCCTCAGCTGCGGGCTGCTGAGCACTTGCAAAGGCAGCGGCGATCTCATCCGGGCTCATGGTGCGGCTGGAGGTCTCGGGAGCCAGGGCCGTCTCAGGGGCCGTGGCCTCAGTTGCGGGCTGCTGAGCACTTGCAAAGGCAGCAGCGATCTCATCTGGACTCATGGTGCGGTTGGAAGTCTCGGGAGCCGTGGCCGCTTCAGAGGCCAGGGTAGCCTCAGGGGTCGTGGCTGCCGTAGCCGCAGGTTGCTGAGCCGCAGCAAAGGCGGCGGCGATTTCATCCGGGCTCATGGTGCGGTTGGAGGTCTCGGGAGCCGTGGCCGCTTCAGAGGCCAAGGCGGCCTCAGGGGCCGTGTCTGCCGGAGCCGCGGGCTGCTGAGCCGCAGCAAAGGCGGCGGCGATTTCATCCGGACTCATGGTCCGGTTGGAAGTTTCGGATGATGTCTGTGCGCTCATAGATGGTGATGCCTCCTCTTTAGTCTCTGCTTTCAATTCCTGTGCGAGATTGTTTAAAATCTCCTGGGAAACCCGGTCATTTCTGCTTCCCTCATCCACGACCGTGACTTTTTTGGGAGTGACGGAATGGGACTGAACATCGGTCTTTTTCTCCTGTCCGGTCGCGGCGTCCTGGGAGGGCGTTGCAGGTTCACTGGCCGGCGTGGAATCACCGGAAGCGCCGTTGGTCAGAAGATCCATTACATGTGAAGTTTTATTTGTTTTTTTAGCCATTGTCTGCTACCTCCTTTAAATGGATCTCTGGTGCAATCTCGTCAAGAAATGCCAGATAATCCTTCACCGCCGATGAGCGGGGATTATATGAAAAGATACTTTCGCCGTGGGCCGGAGCCTCTGCAACCGCAACACCGGATCGGATCTTTGTGTCAAACACACGGGAGCTGATCTGGTTAGCCAGCTGTTGAGCCATCTCAAGAACATCCCGGGACAAAAGAGTGCGTGCATTGAACCGGGTAAGCAGGATACCCAGAACATTTAAGCTGGGGTTAAATGTTTCACGAACCGTATCAATGGTCTCTTTTAACTGAGCAAGCCCCACCAGGCTTAAGATGTCGGATGCCATGGGGATAATCAGAAAATCGGAAACAGAGTAGGCATTGACTGTCAGCAGGTTCAGCGCCGGGGGCGTATCTATGATAATATAATCATACTGGTCGATAACCGGCTTAATAGCATCCCTGAGAATATACTCCCGCCTGCCCTTGATGGATTCCAGGCCGCTGCTGCTCAGGGTGATATCCGATACCAGAAGATCGCCGTAATCGCTCTTAAAGAGGGCCTCCTGGACCGGCACAGTGCCCTTTAGCACATCCAGAACGGTGTACGGGTTATCCATTCCCGCTCCAAGACAAAATCCCAGGTTGCCCTGAGGGTCTAAATCAATTCCCAGAACCCTTTTGCCTGCAAGGAAAATCCCGGAGGCTATGGCTGCGGATGTAGTAGTTTTGCCGACTCCGCCTTTCTGATTGGAAACTGTAATAATGATAGACAAAACGGTACCTCCAATGATAGAATAGTAAATGGTAAAAATGATTTTTTTAGTTCAGATATTATTTTTATTATATAACATGTCGATAAATAAGTATAGATTAAAAATGATTTTTTTCTGTGCATTAGGCCCGGAGATAACAGAAATTGGGTTGTTCAATGGGTAGTTCAGAAGATGAAGGAGATTGGAAGAGAAAGGAGATATAAAAATGGCGAGTATAACATCGACAAGCAGCCTGGGCAATACATCTTTGAGAGGATATGGCGGTATGGCCTCCGGTATCGACCGGGATGAGATCATAGAGCAGATGACTCTTGGCACTACCACCAAGATTACCAATCAGGAGAAGGATATTACCAAGCTGGAATGGAAGCAGGAGGCATACAGAAGCATCAGCGATAAGATTCTGGATCTGTATGACAATTATTCCAGCTACACTTCACCCACCAGTTTAAAAGATCCCAATACTTTTGCCAAGAATTTGATCAGTGTTTTAGGAAAGGAAGAAGCCACCCGGTTTATCACTGCCACGGGAAGCTCGGAGCTGGTGAACAGCGTTTCCGTCCAGGCCGTTCGGCAGCTGGCTACATCTAGTGTGTATAAGTCGGATGCGAAGCAGGGAGCGCTGACCACCAACTTAAAGGACTTGGAAGGGGCATTTATGTACGAGTCCAAGTTGATGGAACGACAGCTTAGGTTTGGCATTGCAAATGGAGATGGAACATATTCTAATACGCAGACCTTTACTTTTCCTACCACCTACAAGGATAAGGATGAGAACGGAAATGAAGTAACGAAGAAGATTGATTATTTCCTTGGCGAGATAAGGCTGGCAGACGGCACCACAAGACTTGAAACAGAGGAGGAATATGGAGCGCGTCTGGCAGGGGAGCTGAACAAAGCCCTTGAGCAGTCTGAGGTTACTTTTGGCACAACTGGAGCAGACGGAGCCACAAAAGGTGATAAGATCGGAGATGTCCTTAAATTTGAATATAAAGACGGTAAGATGAATCTTGTCCAGAAAGACGGCAAAAGTATGGGTAATTACGTCATCCAGGGCAACTCCACGGCATTGGGAGCTTTAGGCTTTAAGGGAGAGGTGGGGAATACTGGTCTTAACCTGACGGATTATGAAGCTGGTTTGGATAGTTTTAAGGATTCCGCATTAGTACAGACAAGTGCGCTTGATTATCTGGCCGGGAAGAAGCTTACATTTAACTATGACGGCAACAAAAAGGATATTGAGCTGATAACGTCTGAGGAGGCAAAAAAGCTTTTAGAGATTGGTCTGACTCCTGAGAAGGAAAAGGAGATTAGGGATCAGTTTGCTAAGGACTATGCAGAAGGTTCGGCTCTGAGGAATCAGGTAATAGAAGATGTCAAAAAAGATTTGGCAAATACGATCAAGGCAGACCTTAGTAAAGAGCTTGAGAAAAAGATAAGAGATCAATTAAAAGACGAATTAAGACCAGAGATTACTCAAAAAGTTAAAGATAATCCGGATTACAAAGATCTTCCAGAGGAAGAACAAAACAGGATAATCGAGGCAGAGTTAGAAGCGGCTCTGGGTACTGATGAAAATAAAAAGAAAATACAGGATAGACTGAAGACACAGCTGGAAGCTGAGCTGGCAAAGCCGGAAAATACAGTAGATGGCAAGTATACGCAAGACCAGATAGATGGTTTTGTTGAAAACAGACTGGATAAAGAACTGGAAAGCCGCATAACTGAGGCTAAGGATGCAAATCGGATGGAACAAATTGCATCAAATGTTCAGGAGCGTTTGGACCGGGCTTTTGGTAAGAATGTGGTTTTGGCAGAAGTGACAGACGGAAAATTGTCATTCAGGACGCCAGAGAAATCTTCTACCACAGCCACCTCCACAATATCCATCACTAGCAATGATCCGGCTGTGCTGTATAACCTTGGCATTGTCAATGGCGCGTCAAATAAAGTAAACTTAGATGGGAAATTAAATCAGTCAAGCATTGGCATTGATATGTACAGTGAGGATTATAAGGACGGCCTTGTAATCAATGGTGTGACAATTGGCGGAATTGATGCAAACACCAGTATTAGCAGTATTTTGTCCAAGATCAATTCCAATGAAGATGTGGGTGTTAAGGCAACTTATGTAGATGCTACCGGTCAGTTTATGCTTGTGTCCAATGAGACAGGTGCAGCCAGGGAGATTACTCTGGATTCCCAACTGGCGAAGGACCTTTTTGGTATGCATAAGAAGGACGCAACAGGAGAGTATGAAAAAGACGCTAACGGAAAGCTTGTGCTTGACAATGAGGCTGGTCTTGTCAAGGGACAGGATGCCATTATTGATGTCAGCTACGGAAACGGTGTGACTGTAACTCTTGAGAGGGCTTCCAACACCTTCAACTTAGAGGGCATGGAAGTTACCGTATCCGGTACCTTTGGCGGTGAATACAAAGAGACAGGAGCGCTTGATGCGGATGGTAACAAGATAAAAGAATGGGAAGCCGACACCTCCGAAGCCGTAAAATTCAGCGCCAAAGCCGATGTAGACAAGGTAGTAGAGAAGGTGAAGAAATTCTTCGAGGATTTCAACGCCATTGTAACCGAGGTCAACACTCAGGTGACCTCTCGTCCCGACAGCTCCTACGGCCCGCTGACCGATGAGCAGAAGGACGAGATGAGCGAGACCTCCATTGAGAACTGGGAGAAGAAAGCCAAGACAGGACTGCTCTTTAACGATTCCACCATGCGGAGCCTGAGCATGGACATTCAGTCCGTATATACCAAGCTGATGCGGGAGACCGGCCTAAGCTACGAGGATCTGAAGGAGATGGGTATTACCTACTCCGACAACGAGAAGGACGGCGGTGTGATTGCCTTTGATGAGACCGCATTCCGCACTGCTATGGAGAGCAAGCCGGAGAAGGTGTCGGCCCTGTTTACCGGAGGAAGCGGTATGGGCAACGGACTGGTGAAGATTGTGGAGGATACTTTCACTCCTTACGCCACCCGTTTTGCCAGCAGAAACGGCAATTCTTACGGACGTTTGATTGAGGAGGCCGGCTCGGAGAAGATACCTACCTCCATCATGAAGAATCAGATTTACAAGGAGATCAAGAATAAGCAGGATTTGATTGAGCAGCTTCGGGCTAAGCTGAAGACAGAGCAGGATCGTTATATTTCCCAGTTTACAACGATGGAGACAATGATCAACAAGATGAATTCCCAGGCCAGCTATCTCTCACAGATCATGGCCTAAGGGAGATAGAAGGGGATCGGATGAACGGATATAGTCGTTACAAAGAAAAAACTATTTATTCCATGTCAAGTTCAGAGCAGCTTCTGCTGCTCTTTGATGAGGCGATCAGTCGGCTGAACCGGGCGGAATACTCTCTGAATGATAAGAATTACCCGGATTTTGAGGACTGTGTCACCAGAACCAGCCGGATTGTCCGCTATCTCATGGACATTCTGGATATGAGCCAGCCGATCAGTATGGATCTGAGGAGAATTTACAATTATCTGGTGTATGATCTCAGTATCGTGAAGGCAGGCAGAGAGAGAAGGCAGGATGAGATCGGACGTATTCGCCATATCCTTTCCGAGTTGAGGGAAGCCTTTGACGAGGCCAGCAGGAAAGTCAATGATATGCATATGCTTAAGGAAAGCAATATCCGGGGATAGGAAAGGAATTGATGCAGATGGAATTGGACATGACAAAGCTAATGATTCTTCTTCAGAGGAAATACAGTTCCATCCGGGAGATTGACCGATTGACAAAGGAGCTGGAAGATGCTTTTGCCAGAAATGACGATGTCTCCGCTGCCATGCTTCTGGAAATGCGAGCGGAGGAGATGGCCAAGGTAGATAATTGCGTGGGAGAAATCTGGCAGCAGGGGGAGAGCGACAGAAGAGCTCTCCAGAAGCTGAAGGTACTGATGACATCGGATCCGGCCAGAGCAGCTGGGGAAAGTCCTGAGGAGGAGAAGATTTATGAGATCCGCCGTAAGACACAGACCCTTCTGGAGAAGCTGCGAAAGGCAGATGAGAAGCTGAATCGAAGCGTGACCAGAGACAAATCTTTCTATGGACCCGGAGTGAAGGCGAGACAGCCGGTAAGCTTGTAAGTGATAAAATCCGTTCCGGAACGAAATATTTGGTACTCGGGCTGCACCTTGCAGCCCCGGTACCTTTCGTTGCTTTTTCCACTTGGATGAATCGGCAGGGTTTTTAAAATTTGAAATCGCCTGCGGCGATGGGGCATATGCTTTGGCCCCATAACTGTACTGGCTCATGACTAATCAGCGGAGTGATTAGTCATGGTGTGAACAGTAACTATTTAAACACACTTTGACCTGGAACCGATGGATTATAGTTTATTTTGACTGGCAGAAGAATCAAAAATGTTATAAAATGGTAAGAGTTCAGGGGTTATCTGAGCTGTTACATAAAATGATCAATGAGAAAGAAGGTGTACACATGTCATTGAGAGTATCCGGAAATAATTATTCTAATTATGAGAGCATGTATCAGATGATGCGCACTCTGCAGGCATCCCGGACAGCGGCAGCTTCCAGGCTGAATCAGGGACAGGCGGTTGCTCCTATTAACCGGGTTCCCCGGGTTAAGTCAGGTTCGACTCAGTATGCAGACACCTTGAAGTTTGTTCAGAACTATGGAAAAGGGATGGCCGATGTAAAGCTGAGCGCTTTCCGGCTTCAGGCGGGCAATTCGTCCGGTGTATTTTCCGGCCTGGATATCCAAAGCTCTGATACATCGGTGGCGTCTGTGGATAAGACCTTCCGTCCCAGAAAGGGCACGGAGATTGATTTGGAGGTTAAGTCCTTAGCGCAGGCCCAGCAGAATCAGAGTCAGGCGCTGGGGGCCTCAGAGAAGGCGGCAGATGATTCTGCCATGGATTTTGAGGTGACATCAGCCAGAGGGAGAAGTGTCCGGGTCAATGTAAGTGATATGGGGGTTGACGGCGCCAAAAAGACCAATGAACAGATGATGCAGGAGGCGGCAGACCAGATTAACGGCAGCCGTACAGGAGTCCGTGCCTCTGTGGCAAAGGAGGACGGCAAGGTGTCTCTGGTGCTTTCTTCCGAAAAGACCGGGGAGAGCAACAGCTTTACGGTTCAGGGCCGGATGGGAGCGGCAGAGGGCGCTCAGAATGTGGCTGCGGAGGGGCAAAATGCCCGATATACGGTCACACAGAACGGCAACACGGTTTCCCGCAGCTCTGAGTCCAACAAGATCTCCCTGGATTACGGCAGGGTGGAGGCCACGCTTACCGGTACAGGCTCTGCCAAGGTACAGTCAGGAGTGGATTCCGACCAAGTGGTATCGGCAGTGAAGGAACTGGTGTCCAGCTACAATGAGGCCACGGATTTTCTAAAGTCCAATTCCTCCAGAGGACAGGGGACAAAGGATCAGTATGACAGCTTCAGCAGGGACATTGCAAATGAGAGAACCTTAAAGGCCGTAGGTCTTAGCTATGACAAGAGCGGCAAGCTGCAGGTAGACGAGAAGGCCCTTAAAAAGGCGCTGAAGGATGATTTTGAAGGAACAAAGGAGATTCTGGGCGGACAGTTCGGGCTTGCGGACCGGATCACTCAGCGGGTTGATTCAGCCATGTCCACATCCTCCGGAAAACTGGTGGATCAGGATATTTCCGCGGGAATGGACAGAAATCAGGAAAGCACCTTTTCTTCCTTCCGCTATTTGTCGAACTTTTCCGGTACCGGGCCTTACAGCCTGGGGAATTATTACACTGTTGGATTGCTTTTGAATACTTTGGGCTGACAGAGAGAGATGTATGAACCAATTATTGTATGAAGGGCGCACCCTGGTGGGAATGGTCTCCTCCATCATCCGCCAGGATGCCATGCATGTATTATATAATCGGCTGGATTGGGAGAGAATGTTCCGTCTGGCAGATTATCACCGGGTAGCCAATGTGGTATACTTAAGCGTCCTCGGTAAAGGGGACGCTTTGCCGAGTCGGTGGAGGGACCGCTTTTTTGAGCGGTATCAGGAAGCTTTGCTTTTTGGTGAGAATTGTGACGAGTCCTTTCGGGAGCTTTTGATGTGGCTGGATATGCGGGAGGTTTCCTGCACATTGCTCACATCGGTTTCCATGCGGGAGCTGTATAAGCTGCCGGAGACAGCGGAGAACACCCCAGTGCAGATCCTGTTGGATGAGGAAAATTATCTTTTGGCCAAGGGGTATCTGGTAGATCTGGGATATGAGACGGATCAGACTTATAAGGGATATGGAGAGCGAATGAGACGGATATCCGGAGTATCGGTGATCCTGTATCACAAGCTTCCTTTCCGCACATCCGGATATATCAAAAATATGCAGAGACTTCTGGAGGATTCCTACATTAAGGAACCGTATTTGAATATTCGTGAGCTGCCTGCGGAAAGTGAGTTTATCTATCGCATGGCAAAGGCTGTCTATGGATATGTAACCGATGAGCTAAGGCTTCGTGAGGTTTTGGATCTGCAGATCTTCCATCGAGCCTGGCGGGAGGAGATCAACTGGGAAGCCGTTCAGAAAAGACTGGAGGATTTCCAGATAGATGAGCTGGCAGAAAAGCTTTTGAGAATCGCTTATATGTGGTTTGGAGATAAAAAGGATAATTATTTTACAGACCAGCCGGAGGATGTGAGTGTCTATGATATTCTGGAGGATCGGCTTTTAACCCAGGGGACTATCAATCGGGAGAGCGATATGCAGGCCTTAAGGTTGGAGAAGGCGATTCAGAAGGAGATAGAAAAAGAGAAGAGGGGAGAAGGACGGGAGCTGTTCTGGGAGAAAATCATGGATTCCTTCCGGGCATTCAGGAAAAAGCTTCGCTGGATTTTCCCCGATTACCACTATATGAGCTCTATCTATCCTGCCGTGGAGAAGCTTCCTGTTTTGCTTCCTGTGTTTTGGGGAGTGCGGGGGTTGCGGTTTTTTTTCAGACTTTTTATCAAATAGAAAAATCCCACAAAATAATATGCTTATTTTGTGGGATTTTTTGTTCTTACTTTTCGGAATTTTCCGAGTCGATCTGCTTTTTAAACAGAGACTGAAACATCCGCACAGAATTCATATCCGGAGTCAAGGCGTTCTTGTTGGTCTGCTCCGCCTCCGAAAGCTCCTCGCGCAGGATGGATATCTGTTTTGGCGCGTCAATAGCTACCCGGACACCGTCCGATGCACATTCAATGATAGTGATACGAATGTTATCCCCTATTAAAATACTCTCATTTTTTTTACGTCTCAGTATCAGCATGACCGTCACTCCCATTTGCTGAACCGGCTACCGTTGGAAAAGAACGCAGCTCATGACGATATCCATAAGGGGAATTTTCCAAAATAACCTGTATTCCATGGCGCGTCTGCGGATTCACTACCAGAGGACATTTCAGATTGACTGTATTTTCCAGATAATTGTTCCGCACGACACAGATTGAATAGTACGAAAGCTCTCCCGCATCCTGTACTCCCAGGCAGGCAAGCTCCTCAGAGGACAGAACAGGCAAGTAGTCAGGACAAAGGAGGAAAGGATTGATCAATACAAATCCCACCTTGCTCTCCTCCACTGACAGAAGCAAAAGCATAGAATCATCATCTTCGTTCAAATACAGGAGGAGATATTTTGTCAGCTTCGGAAAACCAAAGAGACCATCGGAGAATATAAGCAGATCTTTCTCTTCATATTCTACGACACCATAATCCGTTTGTATTGTCATATCGAATCAACACTCCTATGTGAATAGATTAATATTACTTCCCGGATTGCCGTCCCGGGGAGGAACATAGTTGAAACCACCCAGATACTCCACATGTACCTGCGGCCTTTGCGTGATAACCGTCATAACCAGAGGCGGCAAATAGGTAAGATCACCCCGGGCAACCCGCATCTCAAAGGCGCCTCTCTGTGCCGTATAGGATGTACTTGGATTTACAATCGGATCCGGAACAGATGAGGCGGCAGAGGCTGTCACAGCAGGAGCTGAATAAATCTCTGAGGAAGAGGCGGCTGCTGCGACTGTGGCAGACTGTTTCATAACCGGGACAGAAGGCTGCTGTGCCTTTCTGGAAGCAAGTTGCTGAAACGACACTTCCTGAGCTTGCGGCGTCACATTTGCATTGGCATGGGAGAAGGTCTGATTGATCCTTGTAAGATCTCCCATAGGAACAGAACCCTGGGTATGAGGGTTGCTCCGATGCATGGATATATGGCGGGCAATTGCTTTTCTTCTTTCAATGTCTACAGAGTCTGAGCTTACCAGTTTGGCATTCTGGGTAAATCGAACCATCTGTATCGGTTCGGTTGTGATTCTTATTAACGGTCCCATAAAAAGCCTCCTTTCTTTAAAATTATAACAATTACCAATAAAAATTTTATCTTACAAAGTCAAAAAGTGATGAGTTCATCAGCTTGGAGCCTACCTGGAGAGCAGCATTGTAAGAATACTGATGGTTGAACATCTCCATAATCGCCTCATAGGGATCCGCTCCTAAAGCATCCTTATACTGCTCAGTCAGGGAATCCTCGATGGAATCAAGACGCTTTGAGGTGTCCTCCAAAAGCTTGTATTTGTTGCCTAAGTCAGAGTAGACGGTGCTGATAGTGTGCTCCGTAACAGCCATTCGGTCCATGGTAGAGCCCAGGCGGTCGTCCAACACGTCCTTGTCACCAGTGGTCTGGTAGTCATTGATGGAGAGAATGGCGCGGCCGATGAGGGCTATGGGGCTTTCGTTCAGAGCTTCCTCAAACTTTGCATCGGCGCCGTTCGGATTATTACCATTGTTGGTTAATGTACGGATAGCATCCGAGTTCAAACCGGTCAACACATTCATACCGCCTGTATACGTATCAACCAATGTGCTGTGGTCACTGATGTCTCCGTAACCCAGATCCATACGGCCTTGCTCAGACATTGCCTTTATCAGCTTTTCCTGATCTCCAAGAGGATTACCATTGGAATCCGTACCAGACATAAGCTCAAATTCAAAATCACCCTTTCCATCAGAATGATATTTCATCTGAAATTCTGTTACATCTGTTTCACCAGGAAACACATGACGGTAGGTCAGTGTTACATTGGCCTGATCATTGGGTTCCAGACTGATATCTAAGCTAAAGGGGGTGGTAGATACATCATTACCGCCATATACATAGAAATCCTGATACTGGGTATTCAGATCATTGGCAATGGTCCGTACCTTCTGCATCAGATCCTCTTTGATAGTCTGAATATCGTGCTCTCCGGTGGTAGTGGCTGTCTTGGCATACTCTACCTGGACCTTTGCCTTGGAAAGAGTATCCTGAATATCCCGCGCGCCCAATTCCTGCTGGTAAAGACGGTTTTTAACATCTGTAATCAGCGTGTTTTTTGCTTTGGTATCCAGATATTGCTGATCAATTTTCTTGCCTGTATAGTAGGCCAAAGGATTCTCAGCGGCAGTCTCATAGGCGGCTCCGCTGGTGATCTTGTTCATGCTTTTGTTGAGTTTAAGGTGAACATTATTGACAGAAGATGTAAACTTTCTGTAGGTTGACGCATTGGTTACGCGCATTGTAATACCTCCATAATTCGTTATAGTTATACACTTAGCGGCTGGATGGTCAACCGCTAAATGATTGCTCTATAGTTTCATTAACGCCCTACAAGGCCGGTGTTATTGATCAGAACATTGAGTGCCTCGTCAAGGGTAGTCATAAGCCGGGATGCTGCATTGTACGCGGACATATATGCCATCATGCTGGCTGCCTCTTCATCTAAGCTGACACCGGATATGGAATCCCTGGAGCTCTGAATGCCGTTTAATACCGTCACATTGGTCTTTAAGGACTGGGTGTTGGTGTAGGAATCATTGGCCAGGATAGTAGCAGTGTAGTTCATATAATCGGCAAAGGAGTTATTCTCCAAATCGATAGGGTCAAAATTAATTGTAGTGCCGTCTGCACCTACAAAAGTATTCTTTGATAAAGGCCAGGAAGCAGACATAGCCCCCAAAAGATTAAGCACAGTCATATTAGCGCTTTCTCCTGCAGTGCCTACATGGACATCACCGCTGCTCCACTTAGTATTGATAGAAATATTACCAGCAGTGATACCAGCTTCAGCGGAGGTGTCTTTATTGACAAGCAAAAAGGCGTTATTCTTATCAGGACCCGCTGTTCCAGCCTTATTGATCTCATTGATCACATGGGCAAAGGAAGAAGCAAGAGTGTCCAATTGTCCCCGGTAAAACTCATAGCCTTTTATACTTCCATTTGATCCGTCTTTCCATAACATATCCAAACTGGCCTGGACAGAACCGCCGTTTACCGGAAGGTGGGGATCCGTATTATTGGGACCTAATTTGACTGTATTCGGGTTAGGCTGTGTGATCTGCACACTGTTGTTTGCAGCTGTGGTATATTTATATGCAGAGCCGGTAAAAGTAATCTGAATACTGGTTGGGTCATCGGGATTCTGTAGAGAAATATCAACATTTCCCATATTCTCATATCCACTTCCCACCGTTCCCTCTATAAGAGTAAGACGCTGGGGTGCACCCTGATCATCCACATAAAGCATTTCAACCCGCAAATCATCCGGCCAATTCTTCTTTTCAAAAGGATGGCCATTGGCATCCAGATGATAGGTCTCGCTCAGATCTTCATTTCCATTGGCATCCACCCCGTCATGGGCAAAATCCTTATAATAGCTGACCTCAATGGGAATATAGCTGGCCAGCTCATCCAACAGCAAATTCCGCTCATCCATCAGCTCCAAGCTGGGCTGACCAAAGATCTGATTGTCCTTGATCTGCCGGTTCAGGGTGCTGATCTGCTTTAAGATGTCATTGATTTCTTGTTCAGCGCCGTTCTGGGTAGAGCTGGAGCCGTCCAAACGGGTGTATTCGGCCTTCTCTGCCTCAGTAATCTGCCGGTCCGCGTCATTAAGAAGGTTGGTCAGCGCCTGCATCCGGGCCCGCAGCTCGGATTCATAAATCGGGTCATTGACTTTGGATACATCCTGCATGTTGTCTAAGCAGGTCTGAATCTCATTGAACGCCATATGGATTCCGTTGATGGTGCTCTCGTCAAGCACTCTGGACAGACGGTCAAGGGAGGTCTGGAAAGCATCTGCATATCCGGACTTTTTGATCTGGTCCCGGTACTGGGCATCCAGATAGGGGTCCCGAAGCTGAGTGACCGTATCCATATGCACGCCAAAACCCACTACCGTCTCGGAGCCGTTGGTGTAGTGGGCAACGGGGTGTGTATAGTTCAGGCTGGATGTCTTAAGCGCCTGTCTTGTGTATCCTGGTGTATTCATGTTAGCAAGGTTCTGGCCGACAATATCCAACCGCTTCTGATTCGCCTGCAGGGCGGAATAGGCAGTGGTAAATCCGGCGAAGGTTGCTCGCAGCATAATATCTTCCTCCAAGTATTTCTTTCTATATTATAATGAATTGCGCAAACGCGCGTCAAAAGGCTTCGGATTTACACATATTTGGTGTGCAGCTTTGAAGGGCCGGGGGAGGTCTGACTGAGATTGCCCGTGTTGTCATAGGAGCTGCCCTGCTGCCTTCCAATGGCTATCTGAAGCTCATGGATTCTCGTGTTAAGAATCTGTTCTGAGGCGTCACGGGCAGAGCCAAGCCTTTTTAGCTGCCGTTCCAGATCCTGGAACAAAGGGGACAAAAGTGAATGTCCGGCCGGGTCAGCCTTCTCAAGAATCTGGCGGAAGGTAAGGGACTTCCATCCCAGAGAGTCCGCCAGGCGAAGCCTGCGCTGCTCCAAACCCCGCAGCTTTAAGATGGCGGCCTGCTCCTCCTGGATAAAGCTGTCCATGAGATAATGCCGTCTGTCTGTAGCGGCTGAAGCCTTCTCCTCCTCAATGCGGGCAATATCCTCTGCCGCGGCAATCAGCTGCTTAATGACAGAGGCAAATTCTTCCAAGGTCTGTTGTGTGTTTTGATCCATAAATATTTAGTAAACTCCCTTCTGTTCCCCTTCGGGGTGCCGGCGTCTGTCAGCCTAAGCCAAGCATCCGTCCGGCTATTCTCTGGGCATCGGGCTGATAAGTTCCATCGGCAATCCTGCGGCCTAACTCCTGCACACGTTCCGGACTGGGGCCGCTGCCAAGCTGGGCAGTGGCTCTGCGGGCTAATATGCGGGCAAAGCTTTCATCATCGTCCTGGGAAATACGCGTTCTCTGGATATTTACCGTATCATAATCGCCCTTTACCGCTGCCGGCTGAGCCGCCCGCTTGCGCGGTGTGGAGACCGGCGCGCGATACGGGGTGTTGTTCGTGGTCTGAAATATAACGTTCATAGCTACCTCCCTTCTATGGATGCAGGTAAATCCTATATGTTCTAAATATCGGCAGATTTTCAAAAGACATAACATTGGCTGGGTTTTTTTTGCACAAAATTATAACAAAAACATTTACAACATTTACAAATTTCCAAATATCGATTTTACCATCTTGTACAAAAAGGGAAAAACGAATATAATACATCTATGGATAAAGAGCGCAATCTGTATCAACAGTCTGTATCAATAGGAAGCGGAAAAAGAGCTTTTGACGCTTCTGTCATTAATATTAGCCAAAACGCGCCGATATATAAAAGATAAGTCTGCGGATATATGATATTAATGTCTGCTCTCAAATCTTATAAAATCAGGCAATATGTACCCGTGAGCCAAATGATTTGTCAACACGGTTCCTTATTTCAAGATAAGTCACCCAATCATTTGGCAAATAAGTATGCTCATGAGTATAAAAATAAATAAAAAGTATTATTTTAAGAGACAGAAGCGACAGGGAAGATTTTCCCGATGGGAATGATGCAGGATCGGTGCCATCGGAACTGTTGCAGACGGAAGCTGGAGGACATATGTCAAATATTTTACAGGTGACCACGCCGAATCTGAATACGGACAACCGGAATATATTGAATCCTCAGGATCCCAGGCAGGCAGGCCAGGCTATCCACAATCCGGTGGATCCCACCCGTGTGGTTCGTGCTGATGGCCGGGACGGGGAACAGACAGGGAACAGTACCCAGGACGATCTGTTCAGCGCGATTAATTATGACAGCAATTACGGCGCCTTTGTCAAGGGACTGGGGGAGAACAGTAATCTATCCGGTGTGATGGAGCGTCTCCTGTTTGGCGATATGGCAGGCCTTAAGGGGGCCGAGCAGGCAGAGGTGAGCGCTCTGGTGGAGCGTTTCCTCATGTCCATGCGTATGGATTCCCCTCAGGATCTTTTAGAGTATCTCCAGGGGCAGGGGGAGCTGCAGGCCAGATTTTCCGGAGACTTTTTCAGCAAGCTTCGGTCCCTGCTGTCGCAGAATCCCTCTGAGCGTCTTAAGGAGGCTGTGCTGAACTTTATAAAAGGGTACAACAGCTACTCCTCCGGAGCCCATCTTTTGCAGCAGATGAAGGCTCTGACCGATGATATCGAGCATCTTCTCCTGCGGGCTTACCGGGAGGAATTCAGAGGACTGGCCAATTCTATGAACTGGGACGCGGCCAACGGCGACACGGAGGAAAATGCCGGTGTTCTCAATCAGAGGCTGATTCCGTTTCTTTCTTCCTATGTATCAAGAACTCATGATTACGGGGCGGTCCGGGAGGCGGCTATGCTCCTGATTTTCCATGCTGTCCGCTATCAGAACGGAGGGAAGGGCCGGCTGTTTGCCTTATTTGACAGTCTTTTGGGCAACCGGGATTTCGGGAGGCTTTTTAAGGGGGACGCGGAGGCGGATATGGAGCAGCTTCTGATGGCAGGCGCCAAGGAGACTCAGCCGCCCTTGTCGGAATTTGCCGACAATCTTGCCGCTCTTCTTCTAAGGGGGGCCAACGGCCACGGCGGCTTGGAGAATGTCCAGCAGTTTTATAATATTATGAACGGTATGCTCATTAATGAGAGCGTTTACATGCCACTTCTCCATTTTATTCTGCCCTTCCAGTACGAGGACAACAATGTGATGTCGGAGATGTGGGTGGATCCGGACGCCAAAAAGGACAGCGAGGATGAGCCCAGAAAGATCAAGCTTTTTTTGAAGTTTGATATTCAGACTTTGGGAAAGTTTGAGATGGTGATGACCTTGCAGGATAGGCAGTCCAGGGTTCAGCTTTTTGTGCCGCCGCAGCTAGCCAGACAGAATAAACAGATTCAGGCAGAGGTGACGGAGATTCTTAAGAAGAATGGATTCCGGTTCAGCCAGCTTCTGATTCGGGAGCGGATCCGCGACAGGCGGGTGGACGAGGTTTTTCCGGAAATTCGGGAGAAGGAGAGAACGATCAATGTCAGAATTTGATGATCTGATGCGGCAGAAGGCAGTTGCCCTGAAATATAATCCGGACAAGAACGGAGCTCCGGTTATTGTTGCCTCGGGTATGGGATACCTGGCAGAGAAGATTACGGAGACAGCCATGGAGGCAGGGGTGCCGGTCTATGAGGATGATTCCCTGGCCACACTTCTGACTCAGCTGCAGCTGGGAGCAGAGATTCCCAGGGAATTGTATCAGGCGATTGTTGATATTTATATCTATTTTTTGGGATATGTACCGGAAAAGAGCGAGATGCCAAAGGAAGAGCAGGAAGAGGAAGAGATGCCTGCCGCCGGGGACGGGGATATTTCTGAAAATACAGGCGGCTGATCCGGCATGAAGGCTTATGAAATGCCGGAAAGGCCAGAGAGTGATAAGTCAGGAGGATTTTATGGTTCAAAAAATAAAGAGAGCAATGGGGCTTTTGCTGGCGCTCTGCCTTTTGGCCATGCCCATGGAGGCGCTGGCGGCCACAAAGCCCATCAACAGTGTAAGCGTGAGAGTGTCCTCTAAGCTGGAGGCGGGAAAGAGCCTGCCGGATATCCAGATTGGTTCGGAGACGGCCGAGGACGGACAGGTGGTGGTGGGAACAAGCAGCGGTTCCTACACCTTGACGGAGGCGGAGTGGGTGGACGGCAACACAAAGGAGATAAAGCCCTCCGATGAGCCCAGAATCAAGGTGACCCTTGAGCCGACCGATGTGAGCGAGCATTATTTTCTTGCCAGCTATAAGTCGTCCAATGTAAAGATCAGCGGCGGATCCTTTGTCTCGGCAAGGCGGGACGGAGATTCCCTGATCGTCACCCTGCGTGTAAAGCCGGTGAAGGGGGAGTATGATCCGCCCACGGAGGCATACTGGAACGAGAAGAATCTGGGGGAGGCCCGGTGGGAGAAGCCGGAGAATGATTCCGGATATTATGAGCTGCAGCTTTACCGGGACGGGAAGAGCGTGCAGAAGGTGGCAAAGACCTCAGCCAAAAGCTACAATTTTTATCCTTATATGACTAAGGAAGGGGATTACAGCTTTAAGGTGCGGACGATTCCGGGAACGGATGCCCAGAACAAATTCGGGAAAAAGAGCGACTGGATAGAGTCTGGGGAATTGGAGATTACGGACCGGTACGTGTCTGACGGAAAGGGACAGCAGTCGGGCAAGCCTTCGGTGGTGAAGGGAACCACGGACACGGTTGGCTGGTTTAAGGAAAATGACCGATGGGGATACCGCTATCCGGACGGAAGCCTGTCAAAAGACGGGTGGTCGGAGATTGACGGCTTGTGGTATTATTTTAATGAGGACGGGGTCATGTGCACCGGCTGGAGACCGGTGGGAGGACAACAGTATTATCTGTATGACAACGGACAGATGGCAGTGGGCTGGTCAAAAATCGGCGGCTCCTGGTATTATTTCCGGCCGGAGACGGAGGGGACATTCTTAAAAGGCTCCATGATGACTCCCGGATGGCATGTGATCGGACCTTATTATTATTATTTTAATGGAGACGGAAGCTTGTATACCGGGTGGCTTAAGGAAAACGGCAAGACCTATTATCTCAATGAGCTGGACAACAGTCTTCAGGGCACCATGTTTACGGGATGGATCCGCAGAGAGGAAAAGACGTATTTTGCCGATTCCAACGGGGAGATTTTGGAAGGCTGGAATCAGATAGACGGAAGCTGGTATTATTTTTACCCCGGCTCCGGAGAGATGGCCCGCAACACCCAGGTAGATGGGTTTACCGTTGATTCGGACGGAATATGGAGATAGAGCAGAGAGAAAGGACTTGGCATGCAGAGAGTGATAAAGGCTGGCCGGAGAGGGATTTTGTTTCGGTCAGGTATATGGATGATGGCGGCCCTTCTTCTGACAGCGGGGAGGGGAGAAGTGAGCTATGGGGCTGAATCCAGCGTCATAGAGAGCCTGAGTGTGACTCTTAAGAGTACATACGGAGAGCCTGAGGAGATTCCGGAGCCGGAGATTACAATAAGTGGCACCGGCTGTTCTCTGGGAGATGTGCAGTTTCGCACGGATTATGATAAGTGGAAGCCTGGCAAGAAAGTCCGGGTGGAGATTACGGTCAATGCAGATGACGGAAAGGTGTTTCCCGCCTCCTTAAACCGCTCCAAATGTAAAATATCGGGAGCGGATTTTGTGTCAGCCAAGGCGTTGGATGACGATACACTTCAGGTGAAGGTGGATTACAAGCCGGTGACGGTTTTGGGGGACACGACAGAGGCCGGCTGGAGTTCATCAAGAAGGCGCGCGGTATGGAAGCCGGTGGACTATGCCCCCGGATATTCTGTGGTTCTGTACGGCAATGACAAGGTGGTCAAACGGATGACGGTCACAGGGGCCCACTCGGTCAATCTGACGGAATTCATGGATGATGTGGACAAAACCTACTATTATGAGGTGAAGGCCATTCCGGTTACCTCCGATGAGAAGAAATATCTAAAGGAAGGGTCTTTTGTCACATCCACGGACCAGGAGTTTGACTGGGAGGACTGGGAGAACTGGAACAGCTCCGGAACCGGCACAAGCAGCAGTCCGGGAGGCAGCAGCGGGCCGGGAGGAAGCGGCAGCGCGGGCCCGGGAGCCGGGGCCGGAGACGGAGGCTCGGTCAAGGGAAACAATTACATCATGCCGGACGGAAGCAAGGCGGTCAACACCTGGAAGAAGATCTCAAACCGCTGGTACTATTTTGACCAGAACGGCAATATGGCAAGAGGCTGGCAGTATGTAAACGGTTTTTGGTATTATATGGATGGAAACGGGATTATGCAGACCGGATGGATCAACCCTTACGGGGACACCTGGTATTATCTCAACGGCAACGGGGATATGTGTGTGGGCTGGATTCAGCCGATTCCGGGTGAGTGGTATTATCTGGACGGCTCAGGGGCCATGCAGAGGTACTGGGTTTTGGTAAACGGCAAATGGTATTTCATGAACCAGAGCGGCCGGATGCAGACCGGATGGATTCAGGCGGACGGCAAATGGTATTTTCTTAACAGCGATGGCAGCATGGCGGCCAACACGGAGGTCAGCGGCCGCAGGCTGGGGCCTGACGGAGCAGAGATTCGGTGAGAAAATACAGACATCGGATAAACGATTGCTGTAGTAACGACAAATAAGTTTCCTAATAATAATAGAAAGAGGAACAGACACAATGGGATTGGTGACGTTGGAAGCACTGAATACGCAGAGTGCACAGAACATACAGGGCGGATATACGGTCCGCCCGGAGGAGGTAAAGGAGAGCTTTCAGTCCGTATTTAGGGACATCAGTCAGGGGGCTCCGGAAAGTATGGATAAGATTTTTGAGGAGGCGTCCTCCCGGTACGGGGTTCCTCTCAATCTGGTGAAGGCGGTGGCCAAGGCAGAGTCTAATTTTAATGCCAGCGCGGTCTCCAAGGCCGGGGCTATCGGAGTTATGCAGCTGATGCCTGCCACAGCCCGGTCTTTGGGGGTGACGGATCCTTATGATGCCCGGCAGAATATTATGGGCGGCACCAAATACCTAAGAGAAAATCTGGACCGGTTCGGGGGAAATGTGAGCCTGGCTCTGGCTGCTTACAATGCAGGGCCCAACAGCGTCCAGAAGTATGGGGGGATTCCTCCCTACAAGGAGACCCAGAATTATGTAAAAACGGTTACTTCCTATATGAACGGCTCTCCGATCTACGCAGGGAAGCTTGTAAATACGAGCAGCAAAAGCCGCCTCTCGGGACTTTACGGTTCCGGGGCCTACGGGCTGACCTCCGATCAGCTTTTGGGGCTTTATGGCAGCGCGTCCGGCGGAATCGGAGATCTTTACGGAAACGGCTCCGATCAGCTGACCGGGCTTTCGGGAACCTCCTCCTACAATCAGCTGGCCGGTCTTTATGGTACTTCCTACAATCAGCTGGCCGGTCTTTACGGCCTCTCGGCCGGTGGGGCCGGTACCTTGGGGATGGGGCTTTTGGGCACAGCCTCGGAGGATGGGGAGACTATAACCATGGATAAGGAAAGCTATGCCAGCCTGATTCAGCTTTTGCGCCTGCAGATGATGATGAATGCCAGCAGAGAGGTTGGAAGTATTACCTTGTAGTTCAGGCGGCGGGAGTTTTTATGTGATTTCATTAAAGGGGGAGGATGAGCCTGTATTATGAGATTGAAGGATTGCGATGGTTGCCTGGTATACGGCACCGATAACCGGCCCCTGTCTAGGGCCCGGGTGGAGACGGATGCGGAGGGGAGGATTCGCATGTATTTTCGGAATCCCAAGCTGCGCAGTGTCCGGTTTAAGACGATTGTGGATTTTTATGACCGGTCTCAGGGGGTGGTTCGTAGCCAGTGCGAGCTGGTGATTCAGCGGAATGTGCTGCCGGATAGGATGAAGGAGCCATGGATGGCCACCTGCGAGATTCTGGATGTCCATGAGGTGTTTCAGAGGCAGAAGGATCTGCGGGTGGATGTGGACCTGAGAACGGAGTTTATGACAGGCAAGGGATGGTTCTTTTCCGGGGCTATCCGCAACATCAGCGCGGGAGGGATTTTTCTTGTGACGCCTCAGGTTCTAAAGAAGGGGGAGTATTTTTCCTTCCGATATCGCTTCGGCCAGGAGAACTGTGAGGTGGAGGCAAAGGTGCTGAGGGTGGGAGGACTGATACAGGGCGAATATGGCTATGGATGTCAGTTTGTGGGCCTTTCCATGGAGACGGAGGCAGCCATAAGGAAATTTGTCTTTACCAGACAGATGAAAAAGCAGAATAATAAGGGAAGAGAATAATTTTGAAAATAAATCTGGTAATGATCGTTAAAAATGAGGAGCGGTCCCTCAGACGGTGCCTTCGGTCTGTGAACGGTCTGGTGGACGAGATGATCGTGGTGGATACAGGTTCCACAGACAGAACCGTGGAGATTGCTGAAAAGATGGGGGCAAAGGTATTTTCCTTTACCTGGATAAATGATTTTTCGGCTGCCCGGAACTATGGGCTGGGCCGGTCCGATGGGGACTGGAATCTGATTCTTGACGGAGACGAGTACTTAAGAGAGGCGGACAGAGAGAAGCTGGAGACAGAGCTAAGTAGCCGGCAGGGGCTGTGGCTGGGCTGTATCACCAGATACGATGCCTTTCAGGACGAGGAGGGCTTAAGCGTCAGCACAGCCCTGCTTCCCAGGCTGCTTCCCAAAGGGGTTCTTTATGAGGGAATCATCCATGAGCAGCCAGCGGGGAACCATCCCTCTTACAGGGTTGATCTGCAGGCAGACCATGACGGCTATTTGTATCAGGATAAGGGTGAGAGGAATCTTCCCTATCTGGAAAAGGCCGTGAAAGCTCACCCGGGAGACGGGTACTATCTCTTTCAGATGGCTTATACCTTAAGAAATCTGAAAAGATACCGGGAAAGCCTTCCCTTTTTCAGGAAGTTTTACCGGCTGGCCGGCAAAAGAGAGGGATACCGGTCCGGCGGTGTGGTGCTTTATCTGTATACGCTTCTGGATTTGGGCGGCGGTGAGCATTTGGATGAAGCCGCCGCGATTATTGAGAAGGAGGAACCGGCTCTGGGAGGCTGGACGGATTTCTGCTTTGTGTGCGGGCTTTTTTATATGAAGCGGGTGCTTTCCGATGTGGAGCGCTATATCAGCCTGCTGCCCGGGATTGAGGGCTCTTATTTGCGGTGTCTTAAGCTGGGAGAGCAGCCAGAGCTTGGCGGTGTGGTGGGAACCGGTTCTTTCCGGGCCGCCTACAATCTGGGCGCCTGGTACGAGGTGTCGGGCCAGACGGATAAGGCAAAATATTTTTATGAGAAGGCAGCCGGGGAGGGCTATGGCCCTGCCGTAAAGAGGCTGGGAGAAAACTGGAAAAAATAAGGAGAACGGCAGTCATTTTATTCCTGAAGAGGGAGTGGAACGGCTGTTTCTTTTTAATCGCCTGTTTCAATATTTAATCAGAAAATGTGTTTGACAAGCGTACAAAAATTTGCTACACTAAGAAACTAATAAGCGGATGTAATAATTAAAATTTTATAAAACCAAAGAAAGAGAGGAAGAAAGAATGGGTACGATTATTGGCGATGGTATCACCTTTGACGATGTGCTGCTGGTTCCTGCATACTCTCAGGTTATTCCCAATCAGGTGGATTTGACGACTTATCTTACCAAAAGCATCAGGCTGAATATTCCCCTGATGAGCGCCGGCATGGATACGGTTACAGAGCATCGTATGGCGATTGCCATGGCGCGCCAGGGCGGAATCGGAATCATCCATAAGAACATGTCAATCGAGGAGCAGGCGGAGGAAGTGGATAAGGTGAAACGCTCGGAAAATGGCGTAATCACGGACCCGTTTTTCCTTTCTCCGGAGCATACCCTAAAGGATGCGGATGAGCTGATGGGGAAGTTTCGCATCTCCGGCGTGCCGATTACAGAAGGCCGCAGGCTGGTGGGTATCATCACCAACCGGGATCTGAAATTCGAGGAGGATTTCACCAGAAAGATCAAGGAGTGTATGACCAGTGAGAATCTGGTTACGGCTAAGGAAGGCATCACGCTGATGGAGGCAAAGAAGATTCTTGCCAGGGCCCGGGTGGAGAAGCTGCCCATTGTGGATGATGATTTCAACTTAAAGGGCCTCATCACCATCAAGGATATCGAGAAGCAGATTCGTTATCCGCTGTCCGCCAAGGACGCACAGGGAAGGCTTCTCTGCGGCGCGGCGGTTGGGATCACGGCCAATGTGCTGGACCGGGTGGCGGCTTTGGTGAAGGCGAAGGTGGATGTGGTGGTTTTGGACTCTGCCCACGGCCATTCGGAGAATGTGCTTCACTGTGTGCGGATGATCAAGGAGGCCTATCCTAAGCTGGCGGTGATCGCCGGCAATGTGGCTACCGGCGAGGCAACCAGAGCTCTGATTGACGCGGGAGTGGACGCGGTTAAGGTAGGAATCGGCCCCGGCTCCATATGCACCACCCGGGTGGTGGCCGGTATCGGAGTTCCCCAGATCACTGCCATCATGGACTGCTATGAGGTGGCCAAGGAGTATGACATTCCCGTTATCGCTGACGGCGGAATCAAGTATTCCGGTGATGTGACCAAGGCCATTGCCGCGGGGGGCAATGTCTGTATGATGGGAAGCATGTTTGCCGGCTGTGACGAGAGCCCGGGGACCTTTGAGCTGTATCAGGGGAGAAAGTATAAGGTGTACCGGGGCATGGGCTCCATTGCCGCCATGGAAAACGGCAGCAAGGACCGCTACTTCCAGTCTGATGCCAAGAAGCTGGTGCCGGAGGGCGTGGAGGGCCGGGTGGCCTACAAGGGAATGGTGGAGGATACGGTGTTCCAGATTTTAGGAGGACTGCGCTCCGGTATGGGATACTGCGGCGCTGCCGACATAAAGACTCTTCAGGAGACCGGGCGGTTTGTGAGGATCTCCGCGGCGTCTTTAAAGGAGAGCCATCCCCACGATATTCATATTACAAAAGAAGCGCCCAATTACAGTGTGGATGAATAGTTACTGACATTGTCTGAGAACAGTAACGATGAATAAGCATATCTGACGGTTACAAAAAATAAAAAGAGACAAAAAACGTAATATTTTGACGATAAAATCACGTCCGCCATGTTTTACATGGCGGACATTTTGTGATATACTGTCTATATGGGAAAAAATAGTGCGGGAAGTGTAGCCTAATCAGGGAAAATATGGTATACTAAACTGATAATTTATGGATGGTGAAGAAAAATATGCTGAATGAGGACAAGATTAAGTTAATGACTGGAATTGCTATATTTGAAAAACAGGAAGGGAAGCGGATTTTTCCTGTTAACCGTTATTTTCAGAGCGATTACATCAGCAGGTACATGTTCCGTTCGTTTTTTTCTTACACGATCTGTTATCTGTTGTGTGCCATGACCTGGATCTTATATCACATGGAACAGCTTCTCAATACCCTGGATATTGGAGAGATGGTTGAGACGGGAAAGTATGCGGTGTTTTTCTATATATCGGGGTTGATTTTATATCTCATCATTACCTGGCTGGTGTACCGCAGGCGGTATGAGTATGCCAGACGCGGCATGAAGGTTTATGTGGCCAAGCTTAAGCGTCTGGAGAAAAGGTACGAGTTCCAGAATCGTGCCAGAGAATTGTCAAAGGAGGGCGGCCGCCATGATCGTACTTCTCGAAATTAAGGAGAGGCTAAAATCATTTTATGGAAGATTTGCGGTGCCGGTGGATGTGCTGATTAAGTTTCTTGTCAGTCTGACGGCGCTTGTTGTAATGAATGGAAACCTGGGATATCTGACACAGATGAAGAACCCTCTGATGATGACGGCCCTCTCTCTGGTATGCGGCTTTGTGCCCTACGGGGCGATCAGTTTTCTCTTGGGGGCAGTGTTTTTAGGCCACATTTATTCCGTGTCCATGGAGTTTGCGCTTCTGGCGGGGATATTTCTGGTGCTGGTGGCCCTTTTATATTATGGGCTGCAGCCCCGGGACAGCTACTGGCTGATTTTGACGCCGCTGGCCTTTGCCTTTAAGATTCCCTTTGTCATTCCTCTGCTGGCGGGCTTGTCCGGCGGGCTGGCCGGGGTGATTCCGGTGGGCTGCGGGGTGGCCGTGTACTATATTATGATTTATGTGAAGCAGAATGCCGGTATTCTCACCAATGACGCGGCGGTGGACATTACGGAGAAATATGTGCAGATGATCCGGGCCATGCTGTCCAACCAGACCATGATGGTGATGATTGCCGCCTGCGCAGCAGGGATTCTGGTGGTATATCTGATTCATCTTCTCTCTGTGGATTATTCCTGGATTCTGGCAATCGTGTTCGGCTCCGTAATCCAGATGGGAGTGGTGTTTGCAGGGGATTATCTTTTTGATGTGCAGACGTCCTTGGAGGAGCTGATGTTGGGGATTCTTATATCCCTGATAGTGGCAGGCATTTATCACTTTTTTGTGTTTGCGGTGGATTACAGCAGGACCGAGTATACGCAGTTTGAAGATGACGAGTATGTGTATTATGTAAAGGCAGTGCCAAAGGTTGTGGTATCCAGGCCGGACGTCCGCGTACAGCGGATTAACGACCCGAAGAAAACGACACGCAAAAACGGACGCAGGGAAAGAGAGGTCAGACCATGACCGATGTTTTTCAGGTGGAAAATATATGGCGCGGTATCCAGTCCTGGTTTTCTTTATTGCCGAGAATCACACTCACCAATATTTTTGAGATCATCATAATTGCTTTTCTTGTGTATGAGATTCTGTTCTGGATCATGAACACAAGAGCGTGGACTCTTCTGAGAGGACTTTTGGTGATTGGTCTTTTTGCCGTGATGGCAGCGATTTTTAAGCTGACTACGATTCTATGGCTGTTAGAAAAGACCACAACGATTGCAGTGACTGCCCTTGTGATCATATTTCAGCCGGAGCTTCGGAAGGCTTTGGAGCAGTTGGGAAGCCAGAACCTTTTTGCAGGGATCCTGGCCTTTGATGACGGGAAGGAGACGGCGTTTACGGAAAGGACGGCCAATGAGATCGTGAAGGCGGTCTTTGAGATGGCCAAGGTAAAGACAGGGGCTTTGATTGTTCTGGAAAGAAATGTGCCTTTAAAGGAGATAGAGCGCACTGGCATCGAGATCAACGGACTTGTCACCAGCCAGCTGCTTATCAATATTTTTGAACATAATACGCCTCTTCACGATGGGGCCGTGGTGGTCCGGGGGAACCGGGTGGCAGCGGCTACCTGCTATCTGCCTCTGTCGGACAATATGATGATAAGCAAGGAACTGGGAACCCGGCATCGGGCGGCAGTGGGCATCAGCGAGGTGACGGACAGTTTGACCATCGTGGTGTCGGAGGAAACAGGACGGGTGTCTTTGGTGGAAGGCGGTATGCTGCGGCGTATCAGTGACGGGGAGAGCCTGCGCAAGGCCTTAGAGCAGATGGAGAAGCAGGAGGAGACAGGCAGCAACCGGTTTAAGCTTTGGAAGGGAATAAAGAAGAATGAAGGAAAGGCTGATTAGTAATCTGGGATTGAAGATTCTTTCTCTCTTTTTGGCATTTATCATCTGGCTGGTGGTTGTGAATGTGTCCAATCCTTTAGTCAACCGCCGCAGGGAGGTGACTCTGGATATTGAGAACAGCCAGGTGCTGACAGCGGCCAGAAGGGCTTATGAGATAAGCGGAAAAAACACGGTTACCGTAAGCTTTGACATTCATACGAGAGATGAATATAAGATTCAGCTGTCCGATTTCCGGGCTTATATTGACCTGTCAGAGCTCTATGACGTGACAGGTTCCGTGCCTGTGAAGGTGGAGGTGCTGAAAAATGATGACATATACAGTAATGTAACTGCCAAGCCCGGAGTTGTGCGGGTGAGGACGGAGGAGCTGCAGACTAAGCCCTTTGAGATTCGGGCGGATCTTTTGGGAAAAGCGGCAGATGGGTATCATGTGGACCATGTGGAGCTGTCTCCGGATACGGTGACTGTGGAGGGCCCGGTCTCCGAGGTGGGGCATATCAGCTATGTGGGAGTGAAGATCCCAGAGGACGGCATGACCGGTGACATTACCGGCCACACGGTGCTGGTATTTTATGATGCCAATGGCAATGAGATGGAGGTGGACGACCGGGTTCACACTAATGTGGATGACACGGGAATCGACTATACGGTATTTATCAATAAGGCAAAGGCCCTTTCCCTGGAGTACGGCGTGACGGGAAGCGTGGCCAACGGATACCGCTTTATTGGGGCAGAGGCTCCTAAAGAGACGGTGATGGTGACAGGGGAGCGGTCGGTTCTGGCTCCTTTAAGCAAGCTGACCATACCGCCGGAGCTTCTGGATTTAAGCGGAGCCACAGAGGACCGGATAGTGTCGGTGGATCTGCGGGAGCTTTTGCCTGCTGGCATAGAGCTTGCGGATTCGGAGACTCCTGTCATGGAGATCCGGCTGAGGGTGGAGGCTTTAGTGACCAGAACCTTTGAGCTGACGGAGCGGGATATTTCCATGGAAGGTCAGAATGAGGATCGGAATTACCGCCTTGTGCCTTCCCGGGTGGAGGTGACAGTTCAGGGACTTGATTCGGATCTGGAGGGACTGACCGAGGAGGATTTAGGAGCAGTCATTAAGCTGGAGGGACTGGGTGCAGGAACCCATCCAGGGAATATGGAGTTTAAGGAAAGCGGTGTGTATACGATTGTTTCCAAACCGGAGTTCCAGATAGAGGTGACATTGCGCGGCGGCGTGGTGGAGCAGGGGACGGAAGCATTAGAGTCCCAGGAAACGGCAGGAGAGAGTACAGAAGGCCAGGAGGCGGCCCATGAGCCGGGACTGACGGAGCCGGCTTTTGAGGCGGGAGCCAAGCCGGGGACTGCGGTCGGGGGCGCATCGGAGGAGCCTTAAAGGTTTGCAGAGAACTGCATGAAGATACAGTGGCTATAGGGTATAGAGCAGACAAGGAAAAGAGGGATAGAGTGGTTAGCAAAAACGTGACGATAAAAAACGCTTCCGGCCTGCACCTGCGTCCGACCGGAATGTTGTGCAACGAGGCAATGAAGTATCAGTGTTCTGTTAAATTTAAGTCCCGCAACAATATAACCAATGCCAAAAGCGTGCTGAGTGTGCTGGGGGCCTGTATCAAATGCGGAGATGAAATCGAATTTGTCTGTGAGGGAGAGGACGAAAAGGAGGCGTTGGCCGCTATGGTTATGCTGGTGGAGAGCGGTTTGGGTGAGTGAAGACACTGCCGGCAGCCGGCGGGTGTTTCACATAAATAATTAATAAGGAGGAGTTTTAGGCATGTATAAGGGAACAAATGCTTCTTCGGGCATCGGGATCGGAACAGCTGTGATTGTGGAGGAAACAGAGCTTGTTATCGAGAAGAAGGCCGTTGCGGATGCAGAGGCAGAGGTCCTGCGTTTTAAGGGGGCGCTGGACAAGACAATGAAAGATACGGAGGCGCTGGCAGCGGATCTGGCTACCCGTGTAGGGGAGAAGGAAGCGGAGATCCTGCAGGGACACATGATGCTTTTGATGGATCCCATGCTGACGGGAGAGATTGAGAATACCATCAAGGGAGAGAACATCTGCAGTGAGTTTGCCATTGAGATGGTCTGCACTATGTATGCCAATGTGTTTGCAGGTATGGATGATGAGCTGATGCAGCAGAGAGCCACCGATATGCGGGATATTAAGACCCGGATGCAGAGAGTGCTTTTGGGTGTGGAGTCGGTGGATATTGCTTCTCTGCCAGAGGGAAGTATTCTGGTGGCAAAGGATTTGACTCCCTCCATGACAGCAGGTATCAATCCGAAGAATGTGGCAGGTATTGTCACGGAGCTGGGAGGAAAGACATCCCACAGCGCGATTCTGGCCCGGGCTTTGGAAATCCCGGCGGTGGTTGCGGTAAATGATTTCTTAAGTCAGGTGAAAAACGGAGACAAGGTGGTTCTGGACGGGGATACCGGAGCAGTGTATGTGAATCCGGAGTCATCGGTGGAAGCGGAATATACGGCAAAGAGAGAGGCTTTTCTGGCAGAGAAGAAGGAGCTGGAGAAATATATCGGCAAGCCCACCATCACCAAGGACGGGGTGACAGTGGAGCTGGTGGCCAATATCGGAAAGCCCAAGGACGTGGAAAAGGTTATTCAGTATGACGGGGAGGGAGTCGGCCTGTTTAGGACGGAATTTCTCTTTATGGACCGGGATTCCATGCCAACGGAGGAGGAGCAGTTTGAGGCCTACAAGAAGGTGGCGGAGGTCCTTGCCGGCAAGCCGGTGATCATCCGTACTCTGGATATCGGCGGAGACAAGGAGATTCCCTACATGGGTCTTGAGAAGGATGAGAATCCGTTTTTGGGATATCGGGCCATCCGTCTCTGTCTGGACAGGAAGGAGGATATTTATAAGCCGCAGCTTCGGGCGCTGCTGCGGGCCAGCGCTTACGGAAATATCAAGATCATGATTCCTCTTGTCACCTGTATTGACGAGTACCGGGAGGCAAAGATGCTGATCGATGAGTTAAAGCTGGAATTGGACCGTCAGGATATCGCTTACAATAAGGATATCCAGGTGGGAATCATGGTGGAGACGGCAGCAGCTTCCCTGATTGCGGATATCTTTGCAAAGGAAGTGGATTTCTTCAGCATCGGAACTAATGATCTGACCCAGTATACCATGTCGGTGGATCGGGGCAATGATAAGATTTCCTACCTTTATTCCACCTTTAATCCGGCAGTGCTGCGGAGCATCCGGCGGATCATCACCTGTGCCCGGGAGGCCGGGATCATGGTGGGCATGTGCGGTGAGGCGGCCAGCGATCCGATGATGATCCCTCTTCTTCTGGCATTCGGTCTTAATGAGTTCAGCATGAGCGCATCGGCGATTCTGTATTCCAGAAAGCTGATTACCAGTCTGAGCACTGAGGAGCTTCAGGCGGTGGCGGACAAGGCCATGAGCTTTGCCACCACAAAGGAAGTTGAAGATTATATGCGCGGGTTTGTCGCAGGGCTGTGATAGACAGGGAAGGACAGATATTGGCTGCCACATGAGTGTGTGGCAGCCATTTCCACAGTAGGACCGCCGGTGGGAATATGCGGGGGTTGCGGGACAAAGGACGCAGGATAGGATGGTTCATGGTATGATCGTTTATCTGATTTGTTATACAAGCAGTTTTTTTCTGGCGCGGGGAGAGCATTATTTTCTGTCAGGAGCTCTTCTTCTGGCAGCGGCCTTGTGGCTGTATTTCCGGGATTACCGCCATTCAGGGAATCTGATTCATCTAAGGGGGATCTTTTCTCTGTTCTGGGTGGGAGGACAGGGACTGGCCTGCTTAAAGCTGAGCCGCCTGCAGGGAGACTGGCGGGCTATGACGTGGCTTTGCATGGCTTTGGCCTTTGCAGGCTTTTGGGCTGTGTTTGAAGTCTTAAGCAGGACCTACGGCACGGGATATGACAGCCATAGCCGATGGAGAAGATTTACGGGAGATCCAAAGCCGGTATACCATATGGTGTGCGGTGTGACTATTATTTCCCTGACGGCCTTTCTTGTGGAAGCGGTTGTGTTGGGATATGTGCCGCTCTTTTTGCGGGGGGTTCCCCATGCCTATTCGGAGTTTCATCTGACAGGCATTCATTATATAACGGTATCCTGTGTTCTGGTGCCGTCTCTTGCGATTCTTCACGCTCATTTGGAGCGGGGAAGGGGCAGCGAGCAGAGAATGGTGACATCGATTGTTATGACGGGAATCTCACTGCTTATTCCGATTCTGTGCGTGTCCCGGTTCCAGTTTGTATTTGCGGTGCTGCTGGCGGGATTTACCTATATATCTCTGCAAAAACAGTTTAATCCGGCCTATGCGGCGGCGCCGGCGGTGATAATTCTTCCGGTATACCTGATTCTCACGGTGGCGAGAAGTCATGATGTGGAATATCTCAACGGAATTTTTGAGATGAAAAATGCTGCCATGCCGATTTTTATCACCCAGCCCTATATGTACATAGCCAATAACTATGACAATTTTAACTGTCTGGTGGAGGTGCTTCCGGAACATTCCTTCGGGCTTCGGGGACTGTTTCCTCTGTGGGCTCTGACGGGCCTGAAATTTGCCTTTCCCCAGCTGATTAATTATCCCATTTATGTGAATAAGAAGGAGCTGACCACGCTGACCTTATTTTATGATGCTTATTATGATTTCGGATGGGTGGGGGTTTTGATATTTTCTTGTCTTTTGGGGGTGGCGGCATACCTTTTGACCATCAAGCTGCGGGAGATGCGCAATCCTATGGGATATCTTTTGTATGCCCAGCTGGGGGTGTATCTGATGTTGTCCTTTTTTACCACTTGGTTCAGCAATACGACTACCTGGTTTTATCTGATTCTGACAGGGATCCTGGCGCTGTATTATCATTGGAGGGAAAGGCGAAGGTGAAGGAAGAGGCGAGAGGAATCAGGGACGGAGAATGAGATGAAAGAGGGACTTTGATAGGAGGACAATGACATGATTTCAGAAAAAATGAGACCCTTGGTGGACAACAATTCGGTGATCCGGGTAATGTTTGAGGAGGGGAAGCGGCTTGCTGCCATTTATGGGGCGGAGAATGTTTATGATTTCAGCCTGGGCAATCCCAACGTGCCGGCGCCTGATGAGGTGAAGGAGGCGATTCTGGAGATTCTTGATGAGGAGGAGTCCACCTTTGTCCACGGATATATGAGCAATGCAGGGTATGAGGATGTGCGAAAGACCATAGCCCAGTCTTTAAACGACCGGTTTCAGACCAATTTTGGCGGGGATAATATTCTCATGACCGTAGGCGCTGCCAGCGGCCTGAATGTTATTTTAAAGACAATTTTAAATCCCGGGGAAGAGGTGATTGCCATTGCCCCTTACTTTGTGGAGTACGGCAATTACGTGGCCAATTATGACGGCAGGCTGGTGGTGGTTCCGCCTAACACGGTGGATTTTCAGCCGGATTTGGAAGGCCTGGAAAGCCGGATTACCGCAAAAACGAAAGCGGTGATCATTAACACCCCCAACAATCCCACGGGAGTGGTATACTCGGACGCCACTCTGCGGCGAATGGCGGAGATTCTAAAGAAAAAGGAGCAGGAGTTTGGCTCCATGATTGTTCTCATCTCGGATGAGCCATACCGGGAGCTGGCATATGACGGGGTGGAGGTTCCCTATGTGACAAAATATTACCGGGACACGGTGGTGTGTTATTCCTACAGCAAATCTCTTTCTCTTCCAGGAGAACGGATCGGGTATCTGGTGATTCCGGATGAGCTTTCGGGCAGCAGGGAGATCTTTACGGCGGCTTCCATTGCCAACCGGGTGCTGGGAAGCGTCAATGCTCCGTCTCTGATGCAGAGGGTGGTGAAGCGGTGTATTGAGAAGGGGGCTACGGTAAATCTGGCGGCCTATGACCGGAACCGGAACCGTCTGTATGATGGATTGAAGGAGTGTGGTTTCTCCTGTATTCGTCCGGAAGGGGCCTTCTATCTTTTTGTCAAGTCCCCGGTGGAGGATGAGAAGGAATTTTGCAGCAGGGCTTCCTCCCACAATCTTTTGCTGGTGCCCGGAAGCTCCTTTGCCTGTCCCGGGTATGTGAGGATTGCTTACTGCGTATCCTATGAGCAGATTGAGCGGTCTATGCCGGCCTTTCGGGCGCTGGCCCGGGAGTATGGGCTTGTGGGGGAGTGAGGATGCCGGTCGGGGTGCAGGATGAAAGAAGAGTGAGGATGTAGGGTCAGGGTGCAGGATGGCAGGAGAGTGATAAGAGGCGGGCCGAGGGTGCAGAATGGCAGAAGAGTGGGGAGAGCCGGGCCGAGGGTGTGGGCCGGCAGAAAAGTGAGGGGACCCGAGGGTATCGGTTGATAGGAAAAAGCTGAAAACGACAACGGAGGATGGAACATGAAAGCGTGGGAAAAAAATATCAGAAGGGTGGTTCCCTATGTGCCAGGGGACCAGCCTGCGGGCGACAGACTGATCAAGCTAAACACCAACGAGAACCCTTATCCCCCGGCGCCCGGAGTGAGGCGGGCCTTAGGGGAGATGGACTATGACCGGCTGAGAAAATATCCGGATCCAGCAGCATCGGTTCTGACCGAATGCCTTGCCGGGTACTATGGGGTGGATAAAAATCAGGTGTTTGTGGGGGTGGGGTCGGATGATGTGCTGGCCATGGCGTTTCTGACTTTTTTTAATTCGGAAAAGCCCATATTATTTCCGGATATCAGCTATTCCTTTTATAAGGTGTGGGCAGAGCTTTTTAGGATTCCCTATGAGATGACGGCTTTGGATGAGGCCTTTCTTATCTGTCCGGAGGACTATTACAGGGAAAACGGCGGAGTGATTTTCCCCAATCCCAATGCGCCTACGGGACTGCTTTTAGGGCTGGAGCAGGTGGAGGATATCCTTAAACACAATCAGGATGTGATTGTGATTGTGGATGAGGCATATATTGATTTTGGGGGAAGGTCGGCTCTGGCTCTGCTTAACCGCTACGAGAATCTTTTGGTGGTGCAGACCTTTAGCAAGGCCCGGTCTATGGCAGGGATGCGGATCGGGTTTGCCATAGGAGCCTCAGGGTTGATTAAAGCCATGAATGATGTGAAGTATTCTTACAATTCATATACAATGAACATGCCGTCTCTGGTTCTCGGAGAGGAGGCGGTGAGGGATGAGACGTATTTCCGGGAAACAGTTGGAAAAATTGTAAATACCAGGGAGCAGGCCAAAAAAAGGCTCAGGCTTTTGGGATTTTCTTTCCCGGATTCCATGTCCAACTTTATCTTTGCAAAGCATGAGAAGGTGCCTGCGGTCAGGATTTTTCAGGCTTTGAAGGATCAGCAGATATATGTGAGGCATTTTGCCGGTCCGCGGGTGGAGGATTATCTGAGGATTACCATCGGGACGGATGAGGAGATGGAGGTATTGTATGATTTTCTGGAGGGGTATCTGAGAGGGGAGATATCCGGAAAGTGTTTTTAAGAGCTATCTGAGGTCATAGATATCCGGGAGGGCTTTGGGGAGCAGGTTATAAAAGCTTTGGAATCGGCCATAAGACAGGTGAGTGAATGGAAAACGTAAAAAAATATTTGAGGATATTTTTGAATATTGTGATTCCGTTGACGGGCATTGTGCTGGTGTGCACGGTTGTTCCCAGGATATTGGGGTATTTTATGCCTTTTGTCATCGGCTGGGTGATCGCCATGGTGGCCAATCCTCTGGTGCGTTTTATGGAAAGCCGGATGAAGCTGGTGCGAAAGCACAGTTCTGTGCTGATTATCGTTCTGGCCCTGGCGCTGGTGATTGGCCTGGGATATTTTCTCATATCCCGGCTTTTGCTTCAGGCCTTTAGCCTGGCCCGGGATCTGCCGGAGATGTATGAGGCGGCCTCGGAGGGACTTGAGGGATTTTTTGCCCGTTTTGATGAGCTGATTCGATTTTTGCCGGAAAATGTGAAAGTGGTCTGGTATGAATTTACCGGCAATGTGGGACATACCATAGGTGTATTGGTTCAGAAGATTGCCTCCCCCACGGTTGAGGCGGCGGGAAATGTGGCTATGAGAATCCCCAATGCCATGGTCAATGTGGTGGTGACGATTCTTTCCGCCTATTTTTTTCTGGCAGAGAGGGAGCGGATTCTTGCATTTTGGAAACCGTATATGCCGGCGGGCGGAAACCGGTATTATGTGAATCTAAAGGAGGATGTCCGGAAGCTTTTGGGAGGGTATTTTCTGGCTCAGTTTAAGATCATGTTCATGGTGGCGCTGATTCTTTTGGCAGGCTTTGTGGTGCTGGGAGTGAGGTATGCTTTTTTGCTGGCCATATTGATTGCAATGTTGGATTTTTTGCCTCTTTTTGGCACAGGCACCGTGCTGCTTCCATGGGCGGTGGTGAAGCTGCTTTCCGGGGAGTATATGCTGGCGGCGGGTCTGGCCCTTCTCTATTTGGTCAGCCAGGTGGCCAGGCAGATGGTTCAGCCGAAGATTGTGGGAGATTCCATGGGATTGCCGCCTCTTCTCACCCTGGTGCTGCTTTATATCGGATTTAAGGTCCGGGGAATCTCGGGAATGATTTTGGCAGTTCCTTTGGGGATTCTGGGGATGAAGCTTTATGAGTATGGAATGTTTGATTCCCTGATAGAGAATGTAAGGCTGCTGGCGGAGGAGATTGAGAGGATTCGCAGGGGAAAGTGATCTTTGATGCAAAAGTCCAAAATCATTTGGCTGAGAGGATCCACAGAGGCGATAAGGGAGGCAGAGTGGGAAGAACAGTCTGAAAAGGGATTGTGAACAAAAAGGACAGCAAAGAAAGAGAAGCTGTTACGAAAGAAGAGAGGGCTGAGGATTATGACAAAAAAGAAGCTGGCATTGGAGATTATTGAGAGGCTTAAAAAGGAGTACCCGGATGCAGGGTGTACCCTGGATTATGATCAGGCGTGGAAGCTGCTGGTCAGCGTTCGGCTGGCGGCTCAGTGTACGGATGCCCGGGTGAATGTGGTGGTGGAGGGGCTTTATGAGAAGTATCCGGATGTCAATGCCCTGGCAGAGGCGCCGGTGGAAGCTATTGAGGAGATTGTCAGGCCCTGCGGACTTGGGCACAGCAAGGCTCGTGATATCAGTGCCTGCATGAAAATGCTGCGGGATGAGTACGGGGGAAAGATTCCCGAGGATTTTGATGCTATTTTGAAGTTGCCGGGGGTGGGAAGAAAGAGCGCCAACCTGATCATGGGAGACGTGTTCGGAAAGCCGGCCATTGTGACAGACACCCACTGCATCCGTCTGGTCAACCGAATGGGGCTGGTAGATGGGATCAAGGAGCCTAAGAAGGTGGAAATGGCTCTTTGGAAGCTGATTCCTCCAGAGGAGGGAAGCGATTTTTGCCACCGGCTGGTGTATCACGGGCGGGATGTATGCACGGCCAGAACAAAGCCTTTCTGTGACCGATGCTGCTTGCAGGATATCTGTAAAAAGGCAGGGGTCTCGTAGCGTTGAACCATAAAGGGGGAGAGAAATGAGATACAGGATTCAGAGAAATCTTGAAAATTTTGTCTGTACAGGCGGGGAGTGTGAGGATACCTGCTGCAAAGGCTGGAGGATTGGAATTGACAGAGAAAGCTACCGGCTTTACCGGGGGGTGAAGGGCAGATTCGGGCGCAGGTTGCTTTTGGGGATAGACCATAAAGAGCATTGCTTCCGGCTTAAGGGTGCGGCCTGTGCTTTTCTTAACAGGGAAGGACTCTGTGATATTTATAAGGAGCTGGGGAGAGAGGGGATGTGCCGGGAGTGCCGGGCTTATCCCAGACATGTGGAGGATTATGGGAGGCTTCGGGAGGTGATGCTCTCGCTGTCCTGCCCGGAGGCGGCCCGGGTGATTCTGGATGATGAGGAGCGGGGAGCTTGGAGGGAGCAAAAATCGGGCGGAAAAGGAAGGATTGAGCAGAAGGAGGAGGTTGACGGTCTCCTTTTGAAAAATTTTGAAAAACTTCGTGAGGCAATTGTTTGTATCCTTAAGAATCGTGAGGCGGGAATAGAACAGAGGCTGTTGGTGGCACTGGCGCTGGCTCATGATTTCCAGAGACATCAGAACCTGCTTTATGGGGACGGCCGTCCGTGTTCGGAGCAGGAACAGGGAGAATGGCTGGACAGGCTTACCGGGAAGGCTTTCGCATGGGGCGGGAGTGAAAAATTTTCCCGGAAAATGCAGAGCTTGTATGTGAAAGAGATGGAGCAGATGATCCGCATAGCGGCATGGATGCGGCTTATGGAAGAGTGGGAGCCGGTTCTGCCGGAATGGAACAGAAGGCTGGAGCAGCTGTGCCGCTGCCTGTACCATGGACAGAGCGTGGAGGAATACGCAAGGCTCAGGAGAAGCTTTGAGGAAAGGGCGGCTGATTTTGAGCGGGAGTGGGAGAACCTGGCCTTATATTTTGTCAATACCTATGTGCTGGGGGCAGTCTATGACGGGGATGTATATGGAAAGGTAAAGCTGGCTGTGTTCAGTGTCCGGGTAATCCGGGAGTGGTGTCTGTTCCGATATAAGGTCACCGGGAGGATTTCCAAAGAGCAGATCGTGGAGGCGGCCTTCCGGTATTCAAGAGAGATGGAAAATTCGGACAGAAACTGGGAGCTTTTGGAGTGGGAGCTAAAAAAGAATCCGTTGTTTCGATTGGATGGGATGATGCGGGTGCATTGTGGGCAGCGATGAACTGCTGCCCATGTTGTTACTGTTCACGGGGAGCATCTTCTTGTCCGGCTTATGCCGAACAAGAAGCATCGTGCGTTCGCCCGATGTGGAAAAACGGATAAAATCAGTCTTACAAGCAAGCTTGACGCCTGTTTTTATTCGTTTTCCCCACCCCGTGAACTGTAACCTCATGTTTTTGAAAACTTTGAAAACTTTCGGAAATTGTCTTGCACCTCTCTTTGGTCTATGATATAATTTATTTAAAGCAATGGTTTCTGCGGTATGTCCGGTAAAGGGCAGGAAAACCGATTTTACAGCAAGGCTGTATCTTTGAGAGTTCTCATCTTTCTATCTGAAATCCTGCTTTTCATTCACAAAACAAAAAATAAAAAGCGGGAGGAAAAGAATGCGGCGGGATACATATATAGCCCAGTCTGTCAAAATGGCAGAAAATAAGAGAAAAAGTGACCTTGCATGTAAAAAAATTCTGGCTTCCAGGGAGGTGCTTGCCTACATTTTAAAGGGAGTGGTGCCGGAATATGTGGACAGTAGCCTGGAGGAGATTGAGAAAAATTATATTGAGCCGGATATAATATTCCAAAGGTCTCTGGTGGTACCGGGACTGACCGGACAGAAGGAATATATCGAGGGAATGCAGCAGGAGGACGGTATTGTAGGAGAGGCCACAATCTTTTTTGATGTAAAGTTTAAGGCCCTGCTTCCCGGAGCGCAGCGAAGGAAAGCGCAGCTGTGCCTGTATTTTGACATAGAGGCTCAGAATAAATACAGGCCGGGATATCCTCTGGAAAAAAGAGGAATTTATTATCTTTCTCGTTTGATTTCATCACAGATTCAGACGGTATCCGAGGATACAAATTATAATGTGTTACAGAAAACCTACAGTATTTGGATATGTCTGGGAAATGATATTCCTAAAAGAGAGAGACAGAGTATCACGAGCTATGTATTTCATAAGCAGGATATCTGCGGCTGTTCCGGGGATAATAAGGCTGACTATGACTTGATGAACCTGATAATCATCAGGCTGGGGGAAGAGCCGGCAGAGGAGAGGACCTTGGGGATGCTCCAGACCCTGTTTTTGGGAGAGATGGGTTCCGGGGAGAGGCTGCGGAAACTAAAAGAAGATTATCGGTTAAAAATATCAAGGAAAACGGCAAAGGAGGTAGAATCTGTGTATACTTATACGGATATGATGGAAGAGCGGATAGAGAAGCGGGTGGAGAAGCGGGTGGAGAAGCGGGTGCGCAAGCAGGTAGAAGAGCAATTGCGCAAGCAGATGAAAATGCAGTTAGCTCAACAGTTTACTAAAAAAGGAATAGATATTTATAAGACTTTGCAGGAAACCGGGAGTGTCACAAAAACAGCAGAAAAATTAAATGAGCCGGTAGAAAAAGTCCGCGAGATAGCAATAGAATATCAGATTAACGTGTCGGATGAAGAAATGTAAAAAAATGGAAAAAAGTGGTTAGCTTTAATAAAAAGCTGCCGACATAGGAAATGTAAAACAAATAGAATAAGATGATTACACAGAAGCTTCATGAGAGCTTTACGTACCCTCTATTTCATGGAGCCAGGCCGGGGTAGAGAACAGGGAAGTCCTACCCCGAAGGTTTAAGAACATGACAAGGAGGGTATTTTTATGATCAATCAACACAACATAGCTGTCATTAACTCTTACAGAAACTTAGGCATTAACCAGAGCGAACTGAACAAGAACTTAGAGAAGCTGTCATCCGGTTACTAGTATAACCCGATTTAAATAACCTTCCATTTCGCTGGCCTGCTTTCCCGATAGCACAAAGAAAAAATGCTCAGCGTAGCACCACTACGCCTCCGCTTTTTCCTTTGCACTCTCGAAAAAGCATCCTCAACGAAATGGAAAGGTATTTAAATCGGCTTATACTAGTACTACGTACTTGAAGTTCCTGTGTAAATTTTCGAGGATATTTTTTCGAGT
>CAJUHR010000026.1 GCA_910586255.1 uncultured Lachnospiraceae bacterium
GATTCCATAGCCTGTTATGCACATTTCCACAATGCTTGTCTTTTGGTCTTTGGTTTCTTTGGTTCGGAATAGTGTGGTGCTGGCGGTCTATCTCTTGTTTTCGGTTGCTTGCTTCTTTACCGTACATGAGCATTCAGGCAGTGCTGCTCATCCTGTACAAACAAACAACAAGATATCCCACCAAAACCGTCACACAAACACCACTATATTCACCCGCTAATATTCCCCCGGTAATATGCAGCCTTAGAATCTTCTATCACCCATTCTCCTTCTTCTCCAGCTCCGTCAGATAACGATGGCACATCAAGCTGAAATACAGCCTCTGAACCTCCTCACTGCTGCCAAAATCGATGTGAAGAATCTGCTCCAGCTTTTTTATCCGGTACACAATACTGTTCCGGTGAAGGAACAGCTCTGCCGCCGTGTCCGAAACCGAAAGATTTTTTTCAAGAAAAACCTCCAGGATATGAAAATTGTTGGAATTGTGCCTTTTGTCATCCTCCAGAACAATCTCTATGCGCTTATTGTACATCATGCGAAGATCCATCTCATGATGTACGGTCTCCAGCATGTGATAATAATAGTAATTTTTATAAAAGTAAATGCATCCGCTCTCCCTTTCCATCAGCTTTCCCAGGCGGATTGCCGCTTCTGACTGTCTGTAGGCAACCGGAATCTGGGTCAGCTGTTCAAAGGTTGAGCTGACTCCGCAAAAAGCCTTGGAGGTTTTCAACAGATGCTCAAAGCTGCTGACCCGCCCCAGCTCCACACAATTGTAGGTGTGGACATCCTTGATAAACACCACCTCATGATTGTACTCAAAGGTGTGCTCCGTAGGCATGATCCTGGTAAGATAGTTCACCAGATAGCGGGCCTTGGTCTTGCTGTACTCGTCTAAGCACAGTACATAGCACAGATATTTCTTTGTCATGTCAATGTGGAAGCCCTGGGCCTTATCCTCGATTTCCTTTGGGGTGCTGATCCTTCCGCTTAAAATATCCCGGAAAAATATATCCACGGAGCGATGATATTCATCCTCTAAAATCCCCTCCGAATTGTCCAAAAAGGTGATAATGTGGTCAAAAAAATTCTCTAGTCTCTCCCTTTCTCCCGGGTGAATCTGGTTTTTCAGAAAATAAGCCACACTGTACAGCCGGAAGCCGGTCCTGCAAAAATGGCGCACCAGCAGATCCTGGCCGGTCCGGGTCTGATCGGAGGAAATATATCTTGTGGTGTCATTTCCAACCGTCACATCCAGAAGATTTTTCCTTATAATATTTTCGATTACCTCCTTGGGAAAATATCCCTTCTCCACAATCTCTGCCAGAACCGGATTGTTCCATGTCTCCAGCCCGGAATACGCCTGCACGTCAAAGGATTTATCCCACATCAAAAGCCCGCTGCTGAAATATTTCTCACTGACGTCAAAAAAGTCTTGCAGCATTCCCCGGGAATACAAAATCCGATCCATTTGCTGAGTCCATTCCCGCAGCTGATCCCAGTAATCCAGAAGCTTATTTCCCACCAGAGCCAGATCATACTCCTTCGCCACCATAATGCAGGGCATCTCCTTAAAAATTTCCGGCAAACCATCCTGGGGAGCTCCCACGCAGAGAAAGCATGTTCCTGCCGGAAATTCTGCCTTCCGACATTCCATATAGCTTTTTAATGTGTGATAATCGGTCATATATAGGGTATGGGGTTCAATTTTGGGGACATATTGGCTCAGCCACTTCATCTTATCAAAGCGTGTATCGGCTGTCAGTCCTCCTCCCCATATGTATCGCAACGGTATTCCTTTCAGACACTCATCAATCAGATTCACACTGAATTTCATCAAAAGCCCCCTTTTTGAATCTTCCGGCTGTGGTTATAGCTTAATATTTACTTTCCGTGGGTATTTACAATCCCGGCCTCTGTCATCTGGTCAATCCGCGCCTCCTCATAGCCCAGTTCCTTAAGTATTTCCCTGGAATCGGCTCCCAGATGGGGAGCCAGAGCCACCTGTGCCTGCTCCTGGCTGCCAAAACATACAGGCGTGGCCGGCACGGTGAGAGAATCTCCGTTCTCCAATTGGATTTTCCGGAGATAGCCATTTTCCCAGGCCTGCGGGTCCTCCAACACATCCTTACAGGTGGAAATAGAGGAATGTACCATATTCAGTTCACTGCATACCTTGTCAATCTTCTCGTAAGGAACCTTTGCAAACGCCTGATCCAGATAGTCCACACACTCCTTCATGCACTTCTGGCTTTCGGCAACAATGGTAAATTTGGGATCGTGGGCAATCTCATCCATGCCCAGCATAGTAAAGAAAGCAGTGGCTTTTTCTTCCCACTGCTGTTCTACAATGAAGAAGAATTTATCATCGGCTGACTTGTACACCGGCGTGAGAGGCCTGACTACCTGGTAGCGGCTTATCGGCATATCATGTCCAGGATACTGAGCCTCCACAATTCCATGGAAATTATACCACAGTGCAGTACCGTAAAGGGAGCCTGTCACAAAATCCCCCTTGCCGGTCTTCTCTCTTTTCAGAAGGCAGGAAAGGACGCCTGCCAGAACCACCGATGCAACCGTGGCATCCCCGAATCCGGGATGAGGCCGGCCCGGCGTATATTCGGCCGGAGTCCAGTCAGGCAGCATGCCGCCTCTTGCCCAATAGGAGGCTGAATCAAACCCGGGAGCATCCCTGTCCGGCCCCTCCAAACCGAAAGCAGTAAACAGGGCATAGACAAGCCTTGGGCACCGCTCCTTTACCTTTTCATAATCCAGCCCCAGCCGCTCAAGCGCCTGAGGGCGGGTATTGGTAAGAAATACATCTGCAGTCTCCAAAAGCTTTAACAGGGCCTCCTTGCCCTCCGGATTTTTAAGGTCCAGACTTAAACTGCGCTTGTTGGCGTTTCCCGGCTGCAAAATCGGATTGTTGTCCTCCTTATTGGGCATTTTCCAGGCAACTCCCACGGTACGATAGGATTCTCCCTTAATGGATTCCACCTTAATCACGTCTGCCCCTCAATCGGCCATTAAGCGTGCTGCCACCGGCGCCGCCACGTGAGTTCCCATCTCAACTACGCGAATTCCTTCTAATGGTTTCATAGCTCCTCCTTATCAATCATCTAATATGCCTTGTAGCCGCTTCATTGTCTCCTTCGCCTCACCCATCAGCTCTTCCATAAGCTCTGCCACCGGCATCACCTGGCGAATCAGGCTGCAGCCCTCCCCCAAGGGGAACAGTCCCCGGTCCACATCGCCGGTCTCATAGGCTTCCTTCCCGTTCTTTCCTGCAATCACTTCCATCAGCTCTTTCAAGGCAGCCCCCCGGGCTTCCATCTCCAGACATTTTCTGGCTGCCCCGTTGTCAGCTACCCGAACCATATTGCGGATACTCTTTTGAGCCAGCACCGTGCTTCTCTCTGTGGCTGCCTTGATCCACTCCTTGTGATTGCCACTGATGGGGGCCTCCTCGGTTGCCATGAACCGGGTGCCCATGATCACTGCCTCCGCCCCCAAAGAAAGGGCAGCGGCAATCCCTCTGCCGTCCACAATGCCGCCTCCGGCAATCACCGGAATCTTTAAGGTTTTGGAGGCCTCATTTGCCAGCACAATAGTTCCGATTCCGTCCATTCCCGGATGTCCCCCGCACTCGTATCCTACTGCCGTCACCGCGTCCACCCCGCATTTCTCGGCGCTGATGCCGAATCGGGTTGCCGGAACCTTATGGATATGAATCATGCCGGCATCATGGATCAGTGACACTAAAGCGGCGGGCTTTACCCCTGCCGTCTCAATGGCTGTCACTCCTTCCGTCCCACAGATATCCACATACCGCTTTATCTCTTCCCCAACATTTACATCCGGCAAAAGGCTCATATTTACACAGAAAGGTTTGTCTGTCAGAGCTTTTGTTTTCTTTACTGCCTCATGAAATTCTTCCGGAGTCTTGTAGATCGTTGTATTGATGGTACCCAGACCTCCCGCGTTGGACACAGCCGCAGCCAGTTCCGGATAAGCCACATTCTGCATCCCGCCCTGAATAATAGGGTAGCGTATCCCCAGCATGGTCGTGATTCTCGTTTTCATCTGTTCTCACCAGCCCTTTCTATTCTATATAATATTTAATAAATTATTTATCAAAAGCTTCAATCGTGCTGTTTCACCACTCCATCCTTTAAAAGTCCTTTAATGGTTTCTTCATTATAGCCCAAATCCTCCATAATCGATATGGTATGCTCTCCCTGCATAGGCCCTCTCTGGTATTTAGGAAGACCCATTCTCTCCGAGCGGACCGAGCTGCGGATCAGCTTCACCTCCCTGCCGTTGGCATACTTCATGGGATACACATAGTCATTTACCCGGGCCATCTCATCCTCCAGACATTCCTCATAGGTTGCCAGACGCTCGCAGCAGAGATCTTCCCCGGCAAAAAGCTTTAGCCACTCATCGCTGGTTTTCTCTGCAAACACCGCCTCAAACCGCTTGATAACCGGCTCACATACTTCCTTTTTGTTAAAGTTGGGCCGTTTCATGTAAACCGGATTTTCCAGCATATCCTCACAGCCGATAATCCTGTAAAACTTCGGCACATCCCGCTCAAACTGTACCACCTGAGGCATAAACCAGCGCCCGTCCTTGCAAAGATAAGGAGCGCCGAAGGGACTGGATATCTCCCGGGTCTTGGGATAGTGATAGCCGAACTGAGTACCATTTATCATGATATTGGCCATCCACATGGCTGTCCCGTAGAGAGACACTGTGATCCGGTCTCCCTTTCCCGTGGTTTTTGCTGCCAGAAGCGCGGCATTGATGCCTGCCTCCAAAGCCATGGCACATGCCGTGTCCCCAAAGCCCATAGGCATATACAGAGGAAACGGCTTTTCTCCCTCTCTTCCCACTGCCTGGCTGTACAGAAATCCGCCTCTTGCCCAAAATGCCGTATTGTCGTATCCCGGCTTGTCCTTATCGGGTCCCGTCTCCCCGTAACCGACAAGCTGAGCCACCACAAGCTTAGGGAAACGCTCCTTTAAGGAATCGTAATCCAGCTTCATGTGCTTTAACCCCTCTGAGCGGACATTGGTCAGAAATACATCTGCCGTCTCCAGGAGGTGGTACATCAGCTCCTGGCCCTTCTCGGTTTTCAGATTAATGCTGATCGCCCTTTTATTGGCATTGAGAGAATCAAAAAGAGGATTGTAGTCGTCCTGAATCGGGGCTCCCACTGAGGCAGGCCAACGGCGGAAGGTATCGCCGATCCCTGTGTTTTCCACCTTAATCACATCTGCCCCAAAATCTGCCATCATGCGCCCGCAGGTGGAGGATGCCACCATCAGACTCAGCTCAATCACTTTCACGCCTTTTAACGGCTGGTATTGTTCCATAGTACCTCCTTTTATATCATAGATCCAAATTATACTTCTACTGGAATTTTTTTCCTACTCGTGAAAAGCACTGCACCTGTTCCTGCATTATACAGGGACAGGTGCAAAAAGCTTTATCTCATCACAGTCGCTCCGTCCTCTGCCAGCTTCTTTATCTCCTCCTCCTGGTATCCCAGGGCTTTTAATACCTCCTGGCTGTGCTCGCCCAGCATAGGGCCCCGGTTATATTCCGGCAATCCCATATTTTCACTGCGCATTGACGGGCGCACCACCGTGCTCTCCGTCCCGTTGGGATGCTTTAATCGGAACAGATAGTCATTTTCCCAGGCGGTGGGATCCGTCAGGGTATCGTTGAAGGTCTGGGCAATCTCAAAGCACAGATCATTGTCCTCAAACTGCTTCTTCCAGTAGTCGGACGGCTGCTTTGCAAATCTCTCTTCAAAGAGGCGAATCAAATGCTCGGAGATCTCCGGATTGTTCATCTTGGGTCGGCTGTTGTACCTGTCGTCCTCCAAAAGCTCCGTGTGATCCAGAATCCGGAGAAAATTGGGATAGTCCTTGGGGAAATTCACCACATTGCAGGTAAACCATCTTCCGTCACTGCATTTATAAGCAGCCCCCACCGGGCTCTGGACATACCGCTTTTTGGGATATTCATGGCCAAACTGGGTGCTCTCGATCATCATGGAGCCCAGCCACAGGGCAGTACCGTAAAGACTGATGCTCACCCGGTCTCCCTGACCGGTTTTCTCACGGGCATACAGGGCTGAGACAATAGCTCCCATAAGCCCCATGGCGCAAGCAATATCCCCTGCCCCCATCATGGGGATCGTGGGACAGTAGTGACCCTCATTGTCCACGGAAATATCATGGGTAAAGCCGCCTCTTGTCCACAGAGCCATGGTGTCATAGCCGGGACGGTTTACCTCATCCCCCTTTTCCCCGTAAGCCACCAGGTTGGCAATTACCAGCCGGGGATATTTCACCCGAAGAGTCTCATAGTCAAGCCCCATGGGGACCAGAGACTGATTTCTCGTGTTTGTCATAAATACGTCTGCCTCGGCAAGCATCCGGTGGAAAATCTTCATTCCCTCTTCTGTCTTTAGATTCAGCACAAGGCTTTTCTTTCCCGCGTTCAGCGTGTCAAAGAGAGGATTGCAGTCCTCCGTGCAGGGGCTTTTATAGGCTCTGGGAAAATTCCGGAACCCGTCTCCGGAGGGAGCCTCCACCTTGATTACATCCGCCCCGAAATCTGCCAGCATCCGTCCGCAGGAGGACGCTGCCACATAGGTGGAAAGCTCTACGATTTTTACACCCTCAAGGGGCCTCATATTTGCCATATCTTATCACTCCTTTATCCTTTTTATCAAAGCGGTTTGGCCTACGGGAGCCGCCGTGTTCTGCCTCCAGTCACAGGAATCAGGCCAGCACTCCCACTGCCGCTAACGCCAGGCACACCACCATGCAGGCCAGCCCGGGAACCATTGTCGCGATCATGTAAACCTTTAAGCATCTGGTATAGTCAATCTTTGTAACCGCGCATGCATTAGAGATTCCTGCATTGTGAGGAGCCATACAAGTCCAGCCAGTGATGGTCATGAGACGGTGAGCCGCTCCTGCCGACAATCCCGCGGAGACATAGCTCTCCAGCATCTGCGCTCCGAATACGGGAATGGGACTGGAAACCGATGCCATGATCAGAGCGGAGATCATACCCAGACCTGCTCCCGCGGCGATTCCCGGCAGATTGTTAAGCATGCTGGTAAATGCCGCAAATGCCGGCAGACCCTTGATCACGGTGCCGATGGCGTAGGTTGCCGCCACCGTAAACACGGAGCCGTAGCAGCCCGTAAGACCGGCGGTCAGGCTTGCCTTTAAATTTCCTTTAAGATTCTTGTAAAAAGCCACAATTGCCGCCAGGCAGCCGATAAACAGAGCCGGCACAACCTCCATCTTAAAGACGGTTGACAACACGATCACCAGCACCAGGGGAAGCAGGGACAGAACTAACGAGGGAAGGTCGCTCTCCGTAATCCCAGAGCTCTTATCCGGGGTATTCTTGATGGCTGTGCCATCGGTTGCAAAGGTCTCTCCTGTCTTTTCCGCACTCTTTAAAAACATCTTAATCAGCAGGACGGTGACCGCCCACCACACCACAACCGCAATCAGAGACATGGCCGCCCCCGCGGTGGTGCTTGTGCCGCAGGCATCTGCCGCATAGATATTGCCAGCCTGCAGGGAGCCGATCAGCATGGTTGCCGACACCGCCTGGGGGCCGCCGAAGCAGTAAAGCCTCCAGGGCGCATCCGTCACCTCAAACAGATTTTTCGCTATGGGCATGATGGTAAACACCAGCACAAAGCCGGAGATTCCCACATAGGACAGAATAAAATACAGCACGGGAACTAAGAGCACGCACAAAAACTTCTTGTTGGCATCGCTGCTGTTTTCCACCACCTTTGCCAGGGTGACGGCAATCTTTTTGGCGCCGCCTCCATCGCCCATCAGCCGACCCAAAATAGCGCTCAGGGCAAACAACAGGAAATAGGCCTTCAAAAATCCGGCAAATCCGGCCATGTACACATCCTTCAAGGTCTGATACACCGGCATCTGAGAAAACAGGATCATCACCACAGACGATGCCATTGCAGAAATCACAATGTTAATGCCCTTATATGCCATAAGCACAAACAGAAGGACACCGACAATAATACCGATTACACTTAACATTCTACCTCTCCTTTAACTTGTATATTTTTTGAAGCTCGCTTTTCACTACCTTCCCCACCGCGTTTTTCGGGAGGCTCTGCACAATCTCAATCTGCTTTGGAGTTTTATAATGGGCCAGATGATCTCTCAAATACGCCCGGATCTCGTCTGGCGTAAGCCGGCTTTGCTTCTGAAGAACCACACAGGCAAAGGGCACCTCTCCCCACATCTCATTCTCCACCCCAAAGACGGCAACCTCCTCCACATCCTCCGCCAGCTCCATGATACGGTCTTCAATCTCCTTGGGATAAATATTTTCACCTCCGGAGATAATCATGTGATTTTTCCGTCCCTCTAAAAACAGGTAGCCTTCCCCATTTTTGTATCCCAAATCACCCGTGTGAAGCCACCCGTCCGGAACATACCTTTCGTACAATTCCGGGCGTTTATAATATCCCTTAAGCATGGCGGGCCCCTTTACGCAGATCTCCCCGGTCTCTCCGTCCGGCAAAATCCTGCCGTCCTCACCAATGATCTTCAGCTCACATCCGGGAATACATCTGCCTACACTCTGAATACATTCCGGCCTTTTGTGATCCTCTGTGCCAAGAACCGTCACAATGGATCCCATCTCCGTCATGCCGTAGGACTGAATAAACTCACAGTGAGGCAGCATGGCAATGGCTTCCTTTAAGACACTGGGAGGAATCGGACAGGCGCTGTAATTGATTACCCTTACGCTGTCCAGACAATACTCTTTTATCTTCATCTGCTGCAAAATCAGCTTTAACACCGTGGGAATGACACTGACCCGGGTTACCTTATATTTTTCTATAGACCTTAAATACCGGTCCGCCTCAAACCGGTCAAACATTACAACAGTCCCGCCTACCATCAGCTCCACATAAGGACCAATGCTTGCCACATGGAACATCTGGCTCATCACCTGGTACACCTCATGCTCGGAAAATCCGATCACATCCCTGCAGCTTCTCATCTCGCTGACAAAGCTTTTGTGGCTGTGCATGACACATTTGGGAATCCCCGTGGTTCCGCTGGTATGTATGTGAAACAAAATATCATCCGGCTCTACCGGCGCCATGGAAAAAGCATTGTCCTCCCCTGCAATCATGCAGGCATACATGGACGGCTTTCCCCCTCTGGGCATCATGTCCACCAGAAATGGCCTTCCTCCCAAAAGCCGCTTTAATTCCTCCTCCCAGGTTTCATTTCCTGTATTCATGAATGCAATCTTACAGTCATTGAACTCCAGAAGATTGGCTATTTCCCTGGGTGAAAGGCGCCAGTTAATATTGACAACGGACATACCTGCCCGGGCGCACCCGATGACGATTTCAAAGTACTCAATACAGTTTACAGACAGAATCCCCACCCGTTCTCCCGGCTTGCCGTATCTGGAAACCATATTGGCAACCCGGTTTGCCTTTTTGTCCAGCTCAGAATAAGTAATTTTATCCTTATGGCAGATAATTGCCGTTTTATCCGGAACATGCTCCAAACCGTAATCCAATATCCGGCCGAACTGATAGTCCGGCCGCTCTAAAGACAATGCCATACTCATCACCGTTTATTGTAAACTGCTGGTCTCTTTTCCAGGAATGCATATACTGCCTCCTCAAAATCACATTCCCGGCTCAGAGCCGCCATCTCCGCTGACTCATCCTCAAAGAATTCATCCATCATCCCGTAGAAATACTTATAGATAAGCTTTTTCTGGGCTGCAATCGCTCTTGTAGATTTGTTTGCCAGCCTATTTGCAAAGGCATAGGTAGTCTCAGCCAGCTTATCTTCCTCTGCCAGCATGGATGCCAGACCGATTTTCACGGCTTCCTCACCCTTAACCGGCTCCCCTGTCATCATAATCTTTGACGCCTTATCCACGCCCACCAGCTTGGTAAGAGTCAGGATACTTCCGGTATCTCCACACAATCCCATATTCACAAATGCCATCACCATCTTGGTAGACGGAGTGACTATCCGGTAATCGCAGGCCAGAACACAGCTGAGTCCGGCGCCTGCCGCCGCCCCGTTGATCATGGCGATCACCGGCTTGGGACACTGGCGGATAGCCTTGGCCATCTGCCCTGCATATACAATATTTTCCGCCTGCAGATAAGTCTTTGACTCAATCAGCTCCTTAAAGCGCTGAATGTCTCCGCCGGCAGAGAAAAATCTTCCCTTTCCTGTGATGACAATGGCTCCGATTCCCTGGTCCTGTCCCAGCTCCTCCATGTAGTCACGAATCATACCGTAGGACTCGGTGGCAAAGGCATTTGCAAATTCCGGTCTGTTTAAGATTAATGTAGCTACGCGCCCTTCTCTGCTCAACTCAACAACTGCCATGATAAAACCTCCTTTTTGATTTTTGCTTCCATGATTTATGAAATTCCGAATTCCTTTAATATCTTCTCTGTATCCGCTCCCAACTCCGGCGCTGCCTCAAAATCGTTGAGCCCGAAGCTTCTGAACTGTACGCAGGGATTGGCAAGGGTAACGGTCTTTCCTGACGGATAGGTATGCTCATACAAAAAATTGTTATCCAGCGCCTGCTTGCTGCTGTGAAGGTCCTTAATGTGCCCTAAGATCGTGTGAACCACATTGACCTCTGTAAGGGCCTTGTCCACCTCTGCCGAGTCACACAGAATGGCCCGCTTCTCCATCTCAAGCACCGCATCCTTCCGGTTCTGGGGATCCAGAGTGGCCTGTCTGTTATTAAATCTGGGATTGTCGATCAAATCCTCACAGTTCCACGCCTTACAGAATTTGGGCCAGTCGCGGTCATAGCTCTCCACCACACAGAGCACCCACTTTCCGTCTCTGGTCCTTAAAGGCACTCCCATAGGACTTCCCTGATAGCGTTCTCTCGGCCACTGATATCCGTACTGGGTTCCCGTGCTCATCATAGCCATAGCCCACACTGCCGTTCCATAAAGACTGACGCAGACACAGTCTCCCTTGCCGGTCTTTGTCTTGTTGTACAAAGCGGTTCCGATTGCTCCTGCCAATATGGTTCCGCAGCAGGAATCCGCGATTCCCATAGGAATGTATACAGGATAGCCCCCTTCCACCGGCACGCTCATATCCAGCAGGAAGCCGGAATTCGCCCAGAATGCAATGCTGTCAAAGCCGGAGTCATTGGCCTTTTCGCCCTTCTCGCCGTATGCGGACAAAAGACCGTAAATGAGCTGCGGACACCGATCCTTAATGCTGTCGTAGTCAACCCCCATAGCCTTTAAGACAGCCGGGCGGCTGTTGGTGATAAACACATCCACCTTCTCCAGAAGGAGTCGCAGCTTCTCCTGATCCTCCGGATCTCTCATGTTCAGCACAATATCCTCTTTGCCTCCGTTGAACACTTCAAAAATCGGATTCTCATCCGGCTTACAGGGATTTCCTAAAACCGGACCAAACTTCCGACAGGGCTCTCCCTTGGCGCTTTCCACCTTGATCACTCGGGCTCCCTGTTCAGAAAGCACACGCCCGCAGGCCGGAGCTGCAAAATGTGTGGACAGTTCCACAACCGTAATTCCATCCAATGGCTTCATAGTATTACCTCCTCATTCATGTTTTTCATTATCTTTTTGTTTCTTTTACTTTTTACCCACATTTTGATTTATGTCATCATTTTAACATTGGAGTTTCCACAATTCATTGGTTTTCACTACAAAAAACCGAATTTTTCCTTTTCAAATTCTTGTATCTTTATACAAATTATTGGCATTATTTATAAAATATCGCGTTTTTTCATTCTTTTGTACAATCCTCCAAAGAATCCCCGTGAAAATCTATCGTTATTTTGTAGACAACGTAATTGATTTCCTTTTTTAAAGCATTTATCCTTTAGATATATCGTGACAAAATCCATTACGGCTGAAAACAGCCAAAAAACGAGGTGAATTCATGAACATTTTAGTATGTGCAAAGCAAGTGCCCGACACCACGGAGATCCGCATTGATCCGGTTCGGCATACCTTGATCCGTGATGGCGTTCCAAGCATTTTAAATCCCTTTGATTCCTATGCGCTGGAAATGGCTCTTCGTATTAAAGATGCCTGCAAGGGAAAGGTGGTTGTTCTCTCCATGGGACCTGCCCAGGCCAAAAACATGCTGATGGAATGTCTTTCCGTGGGCGCTGACAAGGCTTATCTCTGCAGTGACCGGGTATTTGGAGGATCCGACACCTTAGCTACCAGCTTTATTTTAAGCAATGCCGCCAAGACTGTGGAAAAGCTGGAAGGGCCCTTTGATCTGATTCTGTGCGGCAAACAGGCCATTGACGGGGACACCGCCCAGGTGGGGCCGGAGATCGCAGAACATCTTGATTATCCCCAGGTTACCTATGCTGTGGAGATTACTGCCGGCGAAGATTCGGTTGTGGTCAAGCGGGAAACCGATACGGGCTATGAAAAAATCCGGGTAAAAACCCCCTGTCTGGTCACTGCCACCAAGCCCTCCTTTGATTTGAGATTTCCTACCTTAAAGGGAAAGCTAAATGCCAGAAAGGCAGAGATTCCCGTTCTTACCAATGCAGAGATCAACTTGGATACCAATCTGACCGGCTTAAAGGGCTCTCCCACCAAGGTTAAGTCCACATTCACTCCTCCCGTAAAGGAAGGCGGCACCATAATTAAGGAAGAGTCTGATCAGGCATCCGCCGCAAAAGCTGCCAGAATGTTAAGTGAAGCTCATATTATCTGAGATGGAATCCCAGGAGGAATGCGACATGAAAAATGATCTTTTAGTTTTTATTGAGACAAATCCGGACGGCACTGCCAAAAATGCCGGACTGGAGCTTTTAAATCCGGGAAGTGAACTGGCAAGAGACCAGGAAGGAGCCCTGTGCGCCTTTATTATCGGATGCTCTGTAGCGCCTGCCGTAAAGAGCGCCGCAGAGCATGGGGCCAAAATCATCTATGTAATTGATGGCCCGGAATACAAACAGTACACCACAGACGCCTATGTAAACGCGGCATACGCCCTGATTGAGGAGATAATGCCTGCCACGGTTCTCATCGGCGCCACAGCCAACGGCCGGGACATGGCTCCACGGATCAGCTGCCGGCTGGAGACGGGCCTGACCGCGGACTGCACCAGCTTAGCCATTGATCCGGACACGAAAAAGGTAATCTGGACCCGCCCGGCTTTTGGCGGAAATCTGATGGCAAACATCCTCTGTCCGGATCATCTCCCCCAGATCGGCACCGTTCGCCCCGGCGTGTTCAAAAAGCTTCCTGCTGACGAAAAAAACGCTGCCCAGGTTATTCCCAAGGATATCCATGTGGCCCCCGAAGCCATCCGGACCGAGGTTCTGGAACGGATTCAGGAAGCGGCAGGAGAGCTGGTGGACTTAGAGGGAGCCGAGATCATTGTCTCCGGCGGCAGAGGGGTGGGAAGCGCGGAGAACTTCTCCGTCATCCGAGAGCTGGCAGAGGTCTTAGGGGCCACCGTGGGCGCCTCCAGAGCCGCGGTGGACGCAGACTGGATCAGCCACTCTCACCAGGTAGGCCAGACCGGCAAGACCGTTGGCCCCAGGCTCTACATTGCCTGCGGCATCAGCGGCGCCATTCAGCATGTGGCCGGTATGAGCAGCAGCAAGACCATTGTGGCCATCAACAAGGATCCGGAAGCTCCTATTTTCAATGTGGCTGATTACGGGATTGTGGGGGATTTAAATGTGATCGTTCCGGCTCTCACAGAAGAAATCCGAAAGCTAAAGGCTTAGTGCGGGACTTTCCCTGAGCACTTTAAGAATATTACCAAATAAAAAGGAGGAGTTATTATGGATTACAGCGGTTACATTATTTCAGACGAGCAGAAAGACATTCAGCAGATGGTGAGAGATTTTGCCGACAAGCAGGTTATGCCCCGGGCGGCAGAATTTGATGTGAAAGGCGAGCTTGACTGGGAATCCTACAACAAGGCCTGCGAGATGGGGCTTCTCTGCCCGGATATTCCCGAGGAGTTCGGCGGCTCCGGCATGGATGCCATGACCTGCGCCATTATCCGGGAGGAGCTGATGCGGGGCGATGCCGGCTTCGGACTGACCCTAGGCACCAACGGCCTTGGCATCAAACCGATTCTTCTGGCCGGAAATCCTGCCCAGAAGCAGATGGCCGCAGACACCATTTTGAGCGACAAGCCGGGACGGGATCCCCGCTGGCCCGAGAAGCGCTTCGGCTTTGCCGCTTTCGCGCTGACTGAGCCGGATGCCGGTTCCGATGCGGGAGCCTGCCGCACCACTGCCGAAAAGGTGGGCAATGAATATGTGATCAACGGAAGAAAGTGCTTTATCACCAATGCCTGCTATGCAGATATTTTCACCGTCATCGCCAGCGTTGACAGAAGTCTTGGCTACAAGGGCCTGACCATGTTTCTGGTAGATGCCCACGCTCCCGGCGTCTCCATCGGAAAGCATGAGGACAAGATGGGAATCCGCCAGTCCGCCACCTGCGACATTATCTTTGACGATGTTCATATTCCGGAAGAGAACTTGATCGGCGAAGTGGGCAAGGGCTTTAACATTGCCATGAAAACCTTGGAGCAGGGCCGGGCTGCCATTGGCTCCTCCTGCTGCGGCATCATGCGGGCCGCCTTTGAGCTGGCCGTCAAGTACGCCCAGGAGCGCACCAGCATGGGCAAGCCCATCTACAAGAATCAGGGTATCCTTTATAAGCTGGCTGACATGCAGATCGCCATTGAGACCACCCGCCAGATCGGCCTTTACGTAGCTGCCCTGGTAGATGCAAAGGATCCCAAGGCCAGCATCATGGGCCCCATTGCCAAGTGTTACGGCTCCGATGCTCTCCAAAAGGTAGTCACGGAAGCTGTTCAGATTCTGGGCGGCTACGGATACATGCGGGATTATCCGGCTGAGAAGCTGATGCGGGACGCCAAGATCTTCCAGATCTTTGAGGGAACCAATGAGATCCAGCGGATGATTATCGGCAATAATGGAGTGCGTGCCAACAAGATCAGTTAATCCTTTACGCCAAAGCTACATTTCTGCCAGTATACTTAATCTTGCTTTTTGTGAAAAGGAGGACGCCCGGACCGCAAGTATTTGCTGCCCGGGCGTCCTCCTTTCAGTGACCATGCAGATACCCGGAATATGGTCACTCCTTTTATGCTTCCCGCTAAGCACCTTTTTGTCCTCAATCAATGTCTCCTCTACCATGGGCATCATTCTTTGTCGACAGATCCATCTCATTGGCCACCATGTAATCCGCAAAGGCTTCCACCGCTGAGGTAATAAAGTTCTTTTTGCTGTACACCATATAGACCAGCCGGGCATCTCTGGCCACATCAAGAAGCTGCAGCGCTGCCAAATTATCAAACTGCTTCTGGTACGGCGTCCTTGCCACTACCCCGACAATCGGCTTGCGGGAGACAAGACCGCATACAGTCAGCTCGCTGTCATAAAGGTAAGACGCCTCAATGCCCTTGGGCTTTAAAAGCCCCTGCACCACCTGGCCGATGGGAATATCCAGCCGATAGGTAATGAGAGGATAATGCTTCAGCTCTTCCAGACAAACGCCGCTCTGCCTTGCCAGGGGATGCTCCCGATTGACAATTGCTATCATTTCCTGGGTGGTGATGGGAACAAAAGCCAGATCCGGCTCGTTCTCCACCTTGGAGCAAAAGCCCAGGTCATATTTTCCCGACTTCACTCCCGGAATAATATCCAGGGTCACCCCCTGATAAACAGAAAACTTAGTCATGGGATTATGAAAGGTAGAATAGTTGTTGATTGCCTCTGAAAGATAATCTCCCAGCAGGGTAGGAATACAGCCTATATCCACCGTGCCCCCGATCTGGCCGGAATGGCGTTTTACCATAGCGATCCCATGCTCTAACTCCCTGAGAGCTGCTGTCACATGGCCATAAAACTCTCTTCCATACTTAGTAAGACGAATATTTCGCCCTTCCTTCTGAAACAAAGTCACTCCCAGCTCCTTTTCCAGGGATGCCATGGAATCGCTCAAACTGGGCTGAGTAATGTAAAGCTCCTTTGCAGCCTTGGTGTAGTGCTGCAGCTCTGCCAGCTTTTTAAAATAATAAAGCTGTGATAAATTCATTTTCTTCCTCCGCTTAATTTCCGTGCACCCATGAATCAGTTTTTCTGTTTAGAATATAATACCACAAGTTGCCATAATTGAAATAATAAATCCGGCAATTATACAAGGAATTGTGGAGCCAAGCACCACATGTTTGTAGCTTTCTGCCAAAGTACACTCGCAGACAGAGGTCTCCATCACAACCGGCGAGGCATTGGGCAGCTTGTTTAAGGTAATTCCTGCCTCCACAACAATTCTGTGGAGCGCGTTCACGTTAGCTCCCATATCCAGAAATGCCTTGCCAAAGCTTTCCAAAAACAAGGTTTCGGCAGAGATTGCCGAGCCGGTTAACGCGCCGCAGATCATGGTACCCAGCCAGGTCTTTAAATAAATCGGCAGGCTGATTCCCAGCACAAACTGCTGCACCGCCGCAAATGCCGGGGCCTGAGTCAGCACCCGGGAAAGGCCGATCACGGCAGCCACCGTAAGCATGGTTCCCAGGCCGGAATTGGCTCCGCTCTTGACAGAGGTCTTCAAATTTTTGATCTTCTTAAACTGAGTGACAATAATTACCAGCACGCCTACCAAAAGAGCTGCTGTCAGGCTGGTGGAGGTTCCCATGCTGGTAGTTGCGACCACAACGGCCAGAACCAGAACAAAGGGGAGCAGGGAAATCAAAAGGCCCGGAAGCTCCTCGTCCTTCATAACCGCATTCTCGGATTTGTACATATCCAGAAGCTCTTTTTCGGAATACTTTGCCATGCTCCTTTTCTGAGCATAGTTAAAATACAGGACATACCACACGCAGGTGATCGCCGAGAACACAACGGCCAGGCCAGGAGCAACTCCCAGAGAGGTCCCGAAAAAGTTGCTTGGAAGCACGTTGCAGATGTCCATGGAAAACGCAAAACCGTTGGCATTGGCTCCGCCGCAGATCATAAGAAACGGCAGAAGGCGGCGGTCCATCTTGTTTTCACGGAGAAGATTGTCGGCAATGGGATACAGCACAAACACCATAATGTAACCATTGATGCCCAGCATGGTGATAAAAAAGGTACAGATCATCATGATCAGCCCCACCCGCTTTGCCCCCAGAGCATTGGACAATGACTTGGCAATCTTGGTTGCCAGCCCGGTCTGGTTTACCAGCTCTCCAAAAATTCCTCCCAATGCCAGAATCAAAAACCATTGGGTACAAAAGCTGCCTGCCCCTTCCGAGAAGGTTGTCAAAAGTCCTTCCCAAAAATTCAGCCCGCTGGTAACAAGAATAATGGCCGCCGTGATTACAGAGGCTGTGATCATGTCCACGCCCTTGACAATCATAAATATCAGAAGCGCCACGGCAATAATTAAACCAATTCCTGATAGCATTACGTATACCTCCTAGTATTTTTATTTTTCCTTTTTCAAATTCCCGTAATCTTCATCCGGCCATTTGATAGCCACATTAAGGATTGTAGGAATAATCAGTGTAAACAGTGTGATGATTGAGGCAAAGGTCAATCCCTTGGACACCAATGCCGTAAGCCCCATCTGGGATACCGCCCAGGTGAGGATCACATAGAGCAGGGTCAGGAATGCTCCCCGCTTATTGCGCTTCTTGGCCGAAACCTTCGGATCTTCATTTTTCATCTTCTGATACCAGTTAAGGATCCGGTCGTTAAACCCCTGGGCATAGTTGATGGCTGTGGATATTGTGGCAAAAAAGATTGCAATGGTAATCAGAGTCAGCAGCACAGCCTTAAGTGCTCCGGATCCAAATCCGTTCTGAACCACCAGAATCGTATATACCGCTCTGCCGCTCACCCATCCGTCATACACTGCCGTGTAATTGGATGCCAGGTTGATCACGTTCATCTCCAGAAATGCCCAGTTGACAATCACCGACAGAACCACTGCCCAGCGCAGGGTTTTCTTGTTGGTAAACAGCTGAGCATGGTTGACATAGGCTCCGAAGCCGGCCAGATTCTGCCCGGAGAAAATATAGGCCCAGCAGAAGGCCACCAGCAAATATCCGCCAAAGCTTCCCATCCCTGCTGCTATGTCATCATTTAAAAGACCGGACATGATCCCCATCTCATTGGCCAGTCTTTTGGAAGTCATGTTAAAAATAATGTTGGGAATATGTACGGCAATCAGCGCTATGAAGATCACCGCACTCATAAATACGGCATTTTTCCGAACCAGCTCCGTTCCCTTCATACAGAGGACAAACATAATCACCCCGATAATCAGAGTGGACGCCAGATAGGGGATACCCGTCAGCTCCTGGAGAGCAGAACCTGATGTGGAGTAAGCCAAAGCCATACACACGATCAGCAGCCAGTTAAAGTTAAACTCATAGATATATTGCATAGGCTTGGCAAAAATCCCTCCCAAAAAGCGGAAGCCGTATTTGGCCAGGAAATTACTGTAATCAAAGGTGCGAAAATCCATAGCAAATTTCATAAAAAAATAAATTGAAAAACAGTTGATCAGTGCCACTGCAAAGGGCATAAACAAACAGAAATACGGCTGTGTCACCACAGGAAGCATCCCGTAGAAGCCGGTGTTCTGAAAGAAATATGTCCATGGGGTAGAGCCGGATGCAAAACCTCCGCCGCACTGAGAACTGAAAGCAATCGACACAAACACAAGCACGGTTTTCCAGTCAACCTGATTCAGCGGAACTCTCTCTGAATTATCCATATTCTTTACCTCTCTCTGGCAATATTGTTTTTGTCATTTTATTAACAATCCAACTCAAAAAAAATACCTTTTAATTTCCGCTTTTGGCCCCTGATTGCCACTGGGCATTCATTTTATCTAAGGGCACCTGGATCAGCCCCTCTCTTCTGTCATATACATATATTGTGAACCCCCTTTTACACCGAAACACACATTCCAGGCACGGATCCTCATCGCAGTAAGCAAAAGCATCCGTGTCTGCCAATGCGAAAACCACCGGCGGGCGTTTTTCTGATGTCACATATTTTAAGTACCCGCCGGTAAAGGTTTTCAGATAAATCCATTCTGGATGAGCCTTTAAAGATGCATACTTCCAGGATACGCGGACCGCGTTGTCGTTATATCCGCCTGTAATCTGGTATGTCACCTGCAGCTCTCCAGGATCTTCCGCCTCTTTGGGAATAAGCCTCAACGCTTTTTTACCGCAGCAGAGGATCTCTCTGTCCCCGGATTCCTTTCCTCCTGTCACCGGGAACAGAGCGCCACATTCCATACAGCAATAAAACGTCACATCCGGGCACTGGCTTGCCAAAGGCTTTCTCGTATCCCGGCACCTTCTGGGCCCGAATTTCTGTTCAATCATAAGCAGCCATCCCTTCATTCTTGTTTTCTCACGAATTTCGCTTCTTTAATTCCTCCTGAAGAAGATACTTTTTCACCTTTCCGCTGCCGGTATGGGGGATCCTATCAATCAGCTCCAGCCGTTCCGGCCAAAACCGCTTGGGCACATTCTTTCCTTTCAGATAATGAATCACATCCTCCAGACAAAGTCCCTCATTTCCCGGAAGCGGCACTGCAAACGCGCAGATCCTCTCCCCCAGCCGGTCATCCGGCATACCGATGATGGTATGGTCGCCCATTCCCGGGCATCCCTCCAGCATATCATTAATCTCGTTGGAATTGAGATTCTCCCCGCCGCGGACGATCATATCCTTCTTTCTGCCGATAATGTGGATATTGCCGGCCTCATCCATCACGCACAGATCCCCGCTGTGAAACCAGCCTTCATCATCTAACACTCCATCGGTAATCTCCCGCGCTTTCAAATATCCCACAAACACGCTGGGGCCCCGGGACAATTCCTCTCCCGGCGTTCCCGGCGGCACCTCTCTGCCATCGTCATCCACTACCTTTACCTCAACGCCCTTCATCGCCCTTCCCGAGGCGGCGCCGTCAAGGGCCAGGGCCTCCTCAGGGCGGACAAACACATGGGGCACGCTTTCTGTGGATCCATATACCTCACAGAGCAGGATTCCAAACTTCCACGCCCGCTGTACCATGTACCCCGGCACCGGAGCACCGCCGCACAGATAAAACCTCAGATAAGGCAAAGCCCCTCCGTTGCTGTCCAACTCCCGCAGAATATCATAGATAAACGGCGTTGCCCCCATAGAATACGTACATTTCTCTGCATTCATCAGCGCAATGGCATCTTTGCAATGGTATTTCTGCTGCAGTACAAGCTTTGCCCCGTGAAGCATGGTGGCAATCACCCCGTGATGAAACCCGGTGGCATGATGAAGGGGCGCGGGCATAAACATGATATCCTCTTTTGTCAGCTTCAACTCCTTGTTAAAGGTATCCTCGCTGTAACGGACATTATCATGGCTCAGCATCACTCCCTTGGTGCCACCGGTGGTCCCCGATGTGCACAAAATCACTGCCACATCTTCCCCGGTCAGGGTATGAACACATTCTTCCTTTTTTAAGGGCTCATAATTTTCCAGTATTTCCCCAAGCACCGGCAGATCATGCTGCCGTTCTCTGACAAAGTCCAGAAGAACAATATTTTTCAAAGAGGGGATCTGATCCTTCACTGCCAGAATCTGGTTTTCATAATCGGTTTTATAAAAATAAGTCGGCCCGAAATACACTTTTGATTCCGTCACGTTCATGCTCCGGATCAGTTCTTTTCCCTCATAGGACATAGCAATGGGATGGGCCACCGCCCCTGCCTTAAAGCAGGCAATGGTTACCATGGCAAACTCACTCCAAATCGGCAGCTGATAAGACACGGTTTCCCGGGGACGGACTCCCGACTTTACAAGAAATGCCGCCACCCTTCCGGCGGCCTCATCCATCTGCTTATAGGTATAGCGGAAGCCCCGGTCATCCACAATGTATTCCCGATCCGAAAATTTTTCCACGGTTGCTTCCCAGCAGTCTAACAGTGTCTGGTCATTCCAGTATCCCAGCCTTCGGTACTGCTGTCGTTGTTTTTCATTAATCTTTCTTTCCTCGAACATAGTCGATCTCCTGCCGTTATGCCGATCAGCCGTTTGACGAAGCACACTCCCGGTTATTCCACTAGTACATCGTACTTGAAGTTCCTGTGTAAATTTTCGAGGATATTTTTTCGAGTGTGCAAGTCCAGAAACGGAGGCGTAGCGGGCTACGCTGAGTATTCTGGACTTGTGCAATCGGGAAAATAGACCGAAATATTTACACAAGGGTTTTCAGTACGGTGTACTACGCCTGCTGTCTGGCCTTTAACTCCTTTATCAGCGCCGGAACCACCTCAAACAGATCCCCCACAATACAGTAATCCGCCACCTCAAAAATGGGGGCTGTCTCGTCCTTGTTGATAGCCACAATGGTTCCCGATTCACTCATACCTGCCACATGCTGTACAGCGCCGGAAATGCCGCAGGCAAAGTAAAGCTTCGGTGAAACCGTGGATCCGGTCTGCCCCACCTGGCGTGACTGGGGCATCCAGCCTGCATCCACTGCCGCCCGGGAACAGCCAATCGTTCCCCCCAGCACATCTGCTAACTCCTGCAAAACAGCAAAGTTCTCTGCATTCTTCATGCCCCGGCCGCCGGACACGATCACGTCCGCCTCATCCAGGCGCATTCCCTGATCCTCGGCAGCCTTGATAAACGCAACCACCTTGGTGCGGATCTCCTCTGCCGGGGTATGAATATCCTCCCAAATCACCTCCGGCTTGTTGTCCTGATTTGGCTGCCCCTTCTTAAAAGCCCCGGGACGGCACGTTCCCATCTGGGGACGGGTCTCGCTGCACAGAATCTGAGCATACAGATTGCCGCCAAAGGCAGGACGCTCCCAAACCACATTTCCGCTTTCTTCCTCCACACTCAGTGCGGTACAATCGGCGGTCAGACCGGTGTGCAGGCTGACAGCCAGCTTGGACCCGAGATCACGGCCATTGACAGTGGCTCCCACCAGAATGGTGTTGGGATCGTATTTCTCACACAGCTTTAAAAATGCGTGGCCGTAAGCATCGGCGCTGTAGTTCTCATACTCATTGCCCTTTACCACATAAATCTTCTCAGCGCCGTAGGCCGCCGCCTCCTTCACGGCAGCGTCCACGTCCTTTCCGATAACCACTGCACAAAGCTTCTGTTTTAATCCATCGGCCAGCTTTCTTCCCTGCCCCAGCAGCTCAAGGCCTACACTTTTGGGCTCCCCCTGGAAACATTCGATAAATACCCATACGTCTTTACATGTCTCAAAGCTCATGGTCTTAACCTCCTTACAGTACTTTGGCTTCTGCCAGTTTGTCGATCAGGGAGCCGGCCATCTCTGCCGGGCTGTTGCCCTCAATGTTGACACCGGTTGCGGTTCTCTTGGGGGTAAAGGTTGCCTTTACCTTGGTGGGAGAACCCTTGAGACCGATCTTGGTAGTATCGATGTCCGGGAAATCGGCAATGGTCAGCTCCGGAATATCGCAGCGCAGGGAATACAGCTTGCGGCTTACGGTCGCGTAGCGGGGTTTGTTGCTCTCCTTGGTAGCCGTACACAGTACCGGGAATCTGGTCTCGATCACCTCAATGCCCTCCTCCACCTGACGGCGGGCGATCACCTTGTCACCCTCCACCTTCAGATCCAGTACATAGGTCAGACGGGTCGCGGCCATATGCTCAGCAATGCTGGGGGCCGTCTGGCCGGTATCACCGTCAATAGCCTGCTTGCCGCCTAAAATCACATCAAACGGTCCTAATTTCTTAATAGCCTGGGAAAGGATGTAGCTGGTAGCATAAGTATCAGAACCGCCGAATGCACGGTCCGTCACCAGATACCCCTCATCCGCGCCCATGGAAATCGCCTCACGCAGTACGGCCTTGGCCTGCTGCGGCCCCATGGCAATCGCCACCACTTTACCGCCGTAGGTGTCCTTAAGCTGCAGCGCGGTCTCTAAGGCATTCTTGTCAAAGGGGTTCATAATGCTGGGAACGCCCTGACGGATCAATGTATTTTTTACCGGATCGATCTTGATTTCTGTCGTGTCCGGAACTTGCTTAATACAAACAACAATATTCATCTTGCTTCCTCCTTGAGATCTTATTTGTATTCCCGGTTCAGCTCGCCGGCGATAGTCATTCTCTGGATCTGGTTTGCGCCCTCAAAGATCTGGAACACCTTACAGTCACGCATCAGCTTCTCAACCGGATACTCCTTGCTGTAACCGTATCCGCCGAAGATCTGGACGGCATTGGAGGTAACCTCCTGGGCACAGTCCGATACAAAGGTTTTGGTGATAGAACCCTCCTTCCGTACCAGGCTGCCGTTGTCCATCATCCGCATGGTATTATTCACCAGGCATCGGGAAGCTTCTATCTTGATCGCCATATCGGCTAACAACTGCTGAACCATCTGGAAGCTGATAAGCGGCTGTCCGAACTGCTTTCTCTCCTTGGCATATTTCACCGACTCATCCAATGCCCGCTGCATGATGCCCACAGCCATAGTGGCAACAAACGCACGGGACAGGTTTAAAGCGTTCAAAGCCAGCTTAAAGCCGCTTCCCTCTTCTCCTAGCATGGCGGAGGCCTTCACCCGCACGTTCTCAAAGGTAACGTCTGTGGTGTTGGAAAGACGCAGGCCCATCTTGTTCTCATGTTTTCCGATGGTGATTCCCGGCGCGTCTGCATCCACGATAAACGCGGAAATCCCCCGGTTGCCCTTTTCCGGGCTGGTCTTGAAAAATCCGACCATAATGGAAGCTAAGGCGCCGTTGGTGATAAAGGTCTTATTTCCGTTCAGAATATAGTCGTCTCCATCCTTTACGGCTGTGGCACGCATGGCGCCCGGGTCGGATCCTGCATTGGGCTCAGTCAATGCAAAAGCGGCAAACTTTCCTGGCTTTACCACATTGGCAAAATACTTGCCCTGCTCGGGAGTGCCGGCAAGAATAACATTTCTCAGTGCGACAAAGGAAGTAACAAAGCTGATGGCGTAACCGGCATCCACTTTTGCCAGCTCCTCAAAAATCATGGCGGTGGTCTCATAGCTTAAGCCGGTTCCGCCGTACTCCTCCGGGATCTCCAGCATGTGAAGCCCCATCTTAAATCCCCAGTCAAACAGCTCTCTGGGGCACTCGCCCTTCTCGTCTGCTTCCTGAACATAAGGCTTGATTTCGTTCTCCGCCATCTCGCGGACCATGACAAGCAGCTCTTTCTGCTCGTCAGTGTAAAGTAAACTCATATCGTCTCACCTTTCCTTGTATTTTTCATTGAAGGAGAACATCAATCCTCTTTTTGCTTCGGGGTGCCTGGCGGCTGGCCGGATTTGTCGGTACGCCAGGGGGATTGCTGTCTCATAAAATAATGGGTTTTTACAGCTGTCTCAGCTTCGTCTCGCCGGTAGCCGCGCCGCTTGACAAAGCTTCTTCAATCTCGGTGTCCGAATAGCCCAGATGCTTCATCAGCTCAATGGTATGGGCCCCCTGAGAGCCGCCGATCACATACTCCGGATTGCCCATGGATGCAAAATTCACCGGGTTGGTTGGCATGAATTTCTCGCCGGAGGGATAGGGGATCCGGGCAAGCACATAGTTAGCATGAGCCTGCTCGTCCTTATAGATGTCAAGGGGCTCATAGGCTGCCTCGCAGGCTAAGTCATTGGCCTTGAATTTTGCCATCAGCTCATCTCTGGTAAAGTTTGCCATAGCGGCATCCAGAATATCTGTCACCTCGGAATTCAGCTTATTATTGTTCACCTCAGCGCAGTGAATGTATTTCTCATTGCCGATCATATCCTCTCTGCCGAGCAGGGTCATGATCTTCTCATAATCTCTGTCATATTCCGGGCAGCACAGCACCAGCCATTTACCGTCCTTGGTGCGGAACACGTTGTTGAACGGGTTGGGAACTTCTTTTCTGTTTTTGGGATACTGGTTTCCATACTGGGCGGAGATCAGACCGGTGCTCAGAGCGTACACAGCGGAATGGTGCAGGCTGATGGTTATCTTGTCTCCTTGTCCGCTCTTTTCCCGGGCATAGAGGGACGCGCAGATACCTGAGGCCAGGGCTAAGGACACCTGGAAATCGCCGAACCCATTGGTTGGGATCATGGGGGCATCGCCCCGGTTTACAGTGGTTCCGAACACACCGCCTCTGGCCATATAGCAGGTCACATCAAAGCCTGCCGTGTCCTTCTCCGGGCCGTTCTCCCCGTAGCCAAGCACCTGGGCAAAAATCAGCCTGGGGAATTTTTCCTTTAAGGTGTCGTAATCAAGCCCCAGCTTGACTAAGGACTTGGTCCTGGTGTTGGTTAAGAATACATCTGCCTCTTCCAGCAGCTTGTAGGCGATTTCAAGTCCCTTGGGATCTTTTAAATTTAAGGTGATGAATCGTTTGTTCATGTTGGCCACGTCAAAGGCCAGGTTCTCGTTGTCCGTAAAGGGCATGTTAAATACCGCTCCCTGGGTTCTGGCCGGGTCGCCCTTGGCGGACTCGATCTTCACAACATCGGCCCCCCACTCGCCCAGAACACGGCCGGTGGTGGGAGCTGCCAGGTAAGTGGTTAAATCTACTACTTTTACTCCTTGTAATGGTTTCACGGTCTATTCCTCCATTTGAGATAGTCCGGGCAGCAGCTTTTAATGTTTTTCACTGCCGCAGACGGTTTTTGGTGGACTTTTCAGGAAAAAAACAGCAAAAAGGCCACCAGGTCCGGTCCGAACCTGATGACCTTGTTTTCATGAAAGAAATATATTTACAGCACGTACTCCATCTTGGCGCCGTGTTTGATGGTGTTGCGGGAGATGGTAATTCTCTGTACGGTTGGCGCCCCCTCCTCAAGCCACATTGCGCGGCAGTCACGGTACAGACGCTCTACCGGGCCGTACTTGCAGTCCTCAAAGTAGCCTACGCCGCCGAAGATTTCCAGCATCTCATCGCTGACTTTTCTGGTAGTGTCAATGCTGTAAAGCTTACACATAGCTGCCTTCTCCTCAATGTACTCGCCGGTGGGATCCTCCTCGTAGGATTTGGCAAAATCGTAAACCATGCAGCGCAGAGCGTGTACCATCATGGACATATCAGCGATCTTGCAGCGGATAGCCTGGCGGGTTCCGATGGGCTTTCCGAAGGTTACGCGGTCAGCAGCATATTGTAAGGACAGCTCCAACATTCTCTGAGCCATTCCCAGATTGCTGGCCGCGATGTGAGCCCTGGATACGGACAGAGAGTGCATTGCAATCTCAAGGCCCTGGCCTTCTCTTCCCAGCAGATATTTCTTGTCGATCTTGCAGTTGGTGAACTTTAACTCCCCGTGGCCCGCGCCCCGGCAGCCCATCATGTGAGGCATATTGATCACTTCAAATCCCGGAGCATCCATGGGTACAAAGAAAGCAGACAATCTGTCGTCCTTGCTGGATTCCGGATTGGTCACTGCAATCACATAGGCAAACTCACAGCAGTCTGTGTGGGAAATCAAGGTTTTCTCACCGTTTAACACATAGCCATCGCCCTCTCTCACCGCGGTGGTATGTAAGTCAGCTCCTGTGCCGCCGGTTGCCTCAGTCAGGGCAAAGCAGGTGAATACTGTCTTGTCCTGAAACTTATTCATATACTCATCCTTCAGTTCCTTGCTACCGTAGTCATCCAGGATTCTCCAGTTCAAATCCATTGCATAGTGGAGATGCATACGCATTCCGCCCGGTCCTCTGGAGAACTCCTCCTGAACCTGAAGGATCTCCAACTCATTCAACCCCCAGCCGCCGTATTCTTCCGGAAGAGAACAGCGATACAGATCATTCTTAATGGCCAGATCATAAAATTCCTTAGGGAACTTGTTGGTAACCTCAACTTCCTTCTGAATCTCCTCCAGCGGACCCTCTGCCAGCTCACGAATCTGCTTTAAGTATGCCTGGAATTGTTCCTGCGTCAATTTGCTCATATGTGTATCCTCCTTAATTTAATACCGCTTTATGTTTATACCCGTGAGTATAACGTGCTTTATGTTTTACATTATATCGTTGATAATCGCAAACTTCCAATCGTTCGTTCCAATCCATTTGTCTATAATTGATAGTTTTTCCATATATATAGAAGATTCTGGTTGAGCGCATCCGAAAATTGTGCTATATTATCCTCGTTTTACCACGCTAATCTGTCAGTTTTGCATATTTTAGGGAGGCTGTATACATGAGACCTGAGATAATGGAAGGAATCCAGAAACATATTAAAGCCTTAGGAGGCTTTGAAAAAGCAGAAATTTTAGAGATTGAACCAGGACATGCCCGCATAAAAATTCCCGTAGGGCAGGAAGCCTTAAACCTGTACGGCAATATTCACGGCGGCTTTCTCTTCACCCTTTGCGACACGGTAGCCGGCATGTCTACCTACGCCTGTGAGGTATCCAATGTATCCTTGCAGGGCAATATCAATTTTATCAGACCGTTTCAGACCGGTATCCTATACGTGGAAGGCAATGCAATCCACAAAGGCCGCCAGACCTTTGTCATCCAGGTCAGCGTTACCTCAGAGAACGGCAAAACCATCGCCGCTGCCTCTTTTACCATGTTTGTTACGGGGGCTTTATAAAGAAAAACCCCTGTGTCGTGATGGGCAACACAGGGAACGTTTTTCTTCTTTAGGAATTAAGACTCAAAAAGGATTAAGGATTTCATTCGTTTTCTTGTATGAGTTAAGTATATCACAACATTTTCCAGAATGTTTGTAAAATGATTAAATAGATTATGAAGAAATTCTTAATTCTCTGCCCCTCATTTTTCAGGCGGCAATTCCCCCTGCACCATCCCGCATATCCTATCCAACGCCGGCTTGTTTGACCAGATAGCCACCTCCGGGAACTGCCTGTAGTTGGGCAGCATTTCCAGCGTCAGATAGTCATCATACCCGATTTCTCTCAAGGCCTCTGCCACCTTCACAAAATCCACATCCCCGGCAAACAAATCCACAAAAGCGCCCATCCCGGCCTGTTGCCTGCGGAAATCACAGAGATGGATTTTCTTAATCCTCTCCCCTAATATGGCAATCCAGTCCTCCGGATATCCCACATACATGATGTTGCCCACATCAAAATAGGCGTTGACATAGGCACAATCCACCTCGTCCAGCAGCCGCTTCATCTCCAGAGGGGACAAAAGAAACCGGTTCCAAACATTTTCGATTCCAATATGCACCTTGGCCTGCTCCGCAAAGGGGGCCAACACCCGAAACGCCTCCACGCACCGCTCATAGGCCTTATCATACCGGACCCGTTCCTGGCGGACCGCAAAATCACACCCCACATAGCCGGGAACCACCAGAATGGTATCCGCTCCCATAAGGGCCGCGCAGTGGATCTGCTTTTTCACAATCTCCATGCCCTTTTTGCGAATCTTATCATCCTCAGACACCAGATTATTCTCCCACAGAGACCACACACCTACGCTGGGGATCTCCAGCCCCAGCTCTCCGGCCATGCGGGAGATATTAAGAATCTCCTTATCTGTGCTGTCGTGCCTTAAATAGCCGCTCTCGCTCAGCACTGGCTCCACCCCGTCATAGCCGGCGGCCTTGATCACCGGGAAAAGCTCCTCCAGCCTGGCATCCTCCGAAAAGGAGAACATGCTGAATCCTGTTTTCACCTCACTTACCCCCTCTCCGGCCTTTCGCCAAAGCCTCTGTAATCAACCCTTACCACCTCTCCGGTCTCCAGGGACTCCCTTAAGGCCTCTATGGTGCAAAGAACCTCCCTCACCTGCTCCATGGAAATCACATCCGAATCCTGTCCCATAGCGATACACCGGACAAAATGCTCCAGCTCAATGGTATAGGGATCCCGCTCCTTCACAGGAAGCACTGTAACCGTTCCCTCCTCATAGACCGCTGTTTTCCGCTGGGAGGACTCCCGGTTCTCCAGATTCGCTCCGGAACGCATTGTGTACTCGTAGGTCTGATTGGTTCCTGTCAGGCGAAGCTCCATCGTAAAGGGATACCCCTTTTCCATCTCAATCACTCCCTGGGCCGCTGCAGAAAGCCCTGCCGGAAAATGCAATGTGCTGCTGACAAAGTTCCAACAACCCTCCTTACTCTGTTTTCCCGCCGCATATACCTTTTCTGCCTTTCCCAACAGCCAGCACAGAAAATCAATATCATGGAGATGAAGATCCAAAAGACCGCCGCCGCTGTTCTCAGGCCGCCTGTACCAGGGGCTCCACGCCGGATGCTCCGAGAGGCGGGCCGCATATACATAGTTTAACTCCCCCAGCTCCCCCTTTTGATACCGCCTTTTGGCCTCCACATATTCCGGCCAGAAGCGCAGCACCTGCCCCACCATCATCCGCACGCCGGCCTCCTTCACCGCTGCCATCATTCTGTCTAAGGAAGCCACGGAAAGGGTCACCGGCTTTTCACAGAAAATATGCTTTCCCCTTTTCGCGCCCATGAGCACATATTCCTCATGAAGATAGGTGGGCAGACATATATCCGCCACATCAAAAGCCTCCTTCTCTGCCATCTCCTCAAAGTCCGTAAATGCAAGGCAGCCTGTCTTTGCCGCAAGCTCCTCTGCCAGCTCCTTATTTTTGTCACATACTGCCACCACCTCTGCGTCCTCAATATCTCTGTACGCGGCGGCATGGCTCTGTCCCATGAATCCGGCTCCGATAATCCCTATTTTGACCATGCTTACGCCTCCTTACTTTTTCTTCATATTATTAATGTTGCTGAGCACCACTGCACTGACAATGATTCCACCGGTAATGATTGTCTGAATGTAGGTCTCCACCTGCAAAATATTCATGGCATTGCTGATCACGCCCATGAGCACACATCCCAAAAATGCCCCTGATATGGTTCCCTTTCCCCCGTCAAAGGTAACGCCTCCGATAATGGCAGCCGTGAGCGCGCTGGTCTCATAGCCGGCCCCTGCATTGGCCGTGATGGAATCGATCCTGGCGGAGAAAATAATCGCTGCAACGGAACAGAAAAAGCCCGCTATCCCATAGATCAGAATTTTATACTTGATCACATGAATTCCTGACAGAAATGCATTCTTTTCATTTCCCCCAATGGCCACAATGCGTCTCCCGAACCGGGTCCGGTTCATCAGCACATAGGATACCGCCACCATGAATATAAGCACGAAAAGCATCACCGGAAACACGTCAAACAAACGAGTTTTCCCTATGGCATTGAAGGCTCCTCCAAAACTCATGATCCGCCCTCCGGAAATCGTAAGCGCCAGGCCGTAAAACACCTGACTGGTTCCCAGGGTGATAATCAGGGGAATACATTTGCTCTTGGCAATCACCGCCCCGTTAAGCAGTCCGCAGGCAATGCCCACCAATACCCCCAGGGCCACCGCTGTCATCACACTGCCGCCATCCCCTAAAACCCGGGCCATCACCACACCGGAAAGCACCATAATATTTCCTATGGACAGATCAATTCCGCCGCCGATCAGCAGCATGCTCATGGCCATGGTCAGGATACCGATAACAGAAATCTGCTGAAAAATGGTAATCAGATTTTTCACCGCAATAAACCGGGGATTGATTATGGAAACCACTGCCACAATCAGTAAAATCACCAGAGCCAGCAGAATCCGCTGATCCTTTAAAAACCTTTTCCTATGCTTCATCTTTCCCGCCTCCTAAAGCCTCCTTAATGATCTCCTGTTCCGTGATTCTCTCTCCTGTAAGCTCTGCCCTGACAGCTCCGTCCCGGATTACCAGCACCCGGTCGCTCATGGAAATCAGCTCCGGCATATCCGAACTGATCATGATAATGCATTTCCCCTGCTTCGTAAGTGCAGACATCTGCTTGTAAAACTCTGCCTTGGCATTGACGTCAATCCCTCTTGTGGGCTCGTCAAAAATATAGATTTCCTGCTCCGCAAAAAGCCACTTTGCCAGAACCACCTTCTGCTGATTCCCCCCGGACAGATACACCGCCTCGGTCCATACATCCGGAACCTTGATCCGAAGCTTCTCCACCAATGGCTGAATAAAGACCGGATGCTTGCGGATGTTGACAAAAAATCCTTTGATCTTTCTGCCCAGCCCCACAATCGTGGCATTCTCCAGCACACTGCCGCCAAGCATCAGCCCCAGCTCCTGCCGGTCCTCCGTGATATGGGCAAAGCCGTGGCGGATGCTTTCCTCCGGATTGTGAATCTCCACTTTTGTGCCGTTTATCAGGATCTCTCCGCCCCACCGGCGGTCCGCTCCGGTAATGGCCCGCACGATCTCCGTCCGCCCGGCTCCCACCATACCGGCCATACCCAGAATCTCCCCGCTGCGAACAAAAAAGCTGATCCTCGGACTGCCCTTTTCCAGCTGCAGATCCCGAATCTCCAGCATCACATCTCCGATGGGGTGATGCTCCTTCTGGTAGAAGGTATCCACCGGACGGCCTACCATATCCCGGGTCATGGTGGATATCCTGATATCCCGGTTGGGGTTCTCGTAGGTGTTGATGACGGCCCCGTCCCGAATCACCGTGACCCGGTCCGCAATCTGCCGGATTTCCTCCAGAAAATGAGAAATGTAGATAATGCCGATCCCCCTGGCGGCAATGGTCCTTACCAGCTCCAAAACCTTGGCCGCGTCCTCCACATTGAACATGGAGGTAGGCTCGTCCATGATCAAAATCCTTGGCTCCACGGAAAGAGCTTTTAAAATCTTCACAAACTGCTGATCCGACACGGACAAATCCTCGATCTTAACCAGAGGATCAATCTCAATATTCAGCTCCTCCATCTGCCTCTTCGTCTCACTGACCATGGCCTTAAAATCAACAAATCCGAAGGAATTCGTCTTCTCATTTCCCACATAGATATTTTCCGCCACATTCATGCTGGGCACCAGATCATTCTCCTGGTATACGATATTGATTCCCAGTTCCTTGGACAAAACCGGATTCAGAGTTTTGTAAACCTGCCCGTCCATCCAGATGCTCCCCCCGCTGGGAACATAGGCTCCGCTTAAGATCTTCATCAGCGTTGACTTTCCCGCACCATTCTCTCCCACCAGGCAATGTACCTCAGAAGGATACAGATCCAGGGTAATGCCGGACAGGGCATATACCCCGGAAAATTCCTTGGTGATATCCTGCATCTTCAGAAGCGGTGTCCTCTCCTCTGTCCTATTCACTCCGTCACCTCCTGATATCCAAAAGTCCTCCCGGCAGTCCGACTGCACAGGCAGGTGCAAAAGCCCTGCCGTAAGTCCGGCCGCAAAAGCCTTGCCGGGAGTGGTTCAAAAAGGCTGCCGCGCAAACTGCCGGCAGCCTTCCTTCTACTGTCCTGATTTTAATTACTTGTATACGAAATTGTAAGCTGCCTCATAGTTGTCCCAAGCAATAAACTCATCCAGCTTGTCCGCGGATACGGGGATAACCGGAAGGGACACAAACTTCTCCGGGGTCTTTTCCTCTACCACAAAGTCATACAGATTCTTAAAGGTCTGAACTCCCTGAATGGACACGGATGCCGTCATGTTGGCTGCCTCAATCCCGTCCACCAGCATCTGATATCCGTCCGGTGAGCCTCCGGTGGAAACGATGGGAATCTCATCCATTCCTGCATCCTTAAGAGCCTGGAAGCAGCCCTGTGCCATCATATCATTGTTGGCAAAGATATAATCAAATTCCTCTCCTGTGGAGATAAAATCTGTGGTCACATTGTAAGCCTTGTCAGTCAGCCAGTCACCGTGAAGAGTAGCCACAACCTCTACCTGATCTCCCAGCTCTGCCAGAGCCCGGTCCACGCCCTCCTGGTATTTCTCATAGACGCCTGCTCCCTGCTGTCCGGCACAGAAGAACACCTTTGCCCCAGGCTTGTTCTCTGCGATATACTTGATGGCCGCATAGCCGATCTGATCATACTCACAGGCCACGGAGGCAATATAATCCCCGGGATCGTCAATATCCATGGCAAAGTTCTCCACCGTCACCGGAATCCCGGCCTCATTGGCCATCTTCACCAGCTGGGCCCCCTGTTCCGTGGAAATGGGGAAGATGGAGATACCGTCCACCTCCTGCTGAATCAGAGACTCCATGGCTGTCACAGATTCCTCCAGACTGTTCTTGGAATCCAGAACAATGGTCTCAACCTTTACATCCGCCTGCCCCGCCGCATACTCAAAAGCCTTTGAGGCGTATTCATTCCAGATATCCGTCATGTCATAGGCAATATAGCCAAAGGTGTAGCTGTCCTTCTTCTCTGCCTCTGCGGCCTCAGCCTCGGTCTCCTTCGCCTCGGCCTTGGTCTCCCCTGCCGCCTCCGTCTGGGCGGGAGCCGGCGCCGCCGTGGTGGGAGCCGCCTCCTGTTTGCCGCCGCAGGCTGCCAGAGACAATACCATTGCACCTGCCATCAATACCGCTATCAATTCTTTACCTTTTTTCATAGAAATCCTCCTTTTTATTTTCAAACACCTTAACCGGTGTCTGCACTCCTGCCTTACAGCTGTATGGGAGATATCCGTTACATGCATCTGAAGGACAAGGCGGGGGAGACAAAGGAGTGGAATTTCCCGGCGCTGGGAAAGGGAACCGTGGATTTCCCGGAGATTTTTAAAAAGCTTGAGAAGAGCGGCAATGCCTGTCCCTTCAGCATTGAGATTGAATTTACGCCGGAGGGGCCGGGAAGCTTAGAGGCAGTGAATCAGGCGGTTCGGGATTCTGCGGAGTATCTGAAGAGTCTGGGAATGGAGCTGTCCATATCCGAAACCGGATCCACATTGCCATAAAAGATCACATTGGCCGTGTCATAATTGATCCCCACTCTGGGAGAATCTACCCGGTCCGTAATCCCCTTTAGCACCGCGCCCGTGGCATGCTCTCCATGGCTTTCCAGCACCAGGCTCATCTGATACTCCTCAAGATAAGGCAGCAGCATGCGGATATGCTCCGCCACCAGCTCGTCCGATCCCTTATCTTTGTCCTCCAAATGGGCTTCCCCCACAGAGGATACAATATAAGCACACCCAAAAAATGCCGCCAGCCGGATATTCATGATAAAATCCTGCAAACGTTCCTTGTCCATCAGGTTGCAGTGCCCGCTCATGGCAAAGGGCGCCAGCCCCAGTTTTTTCATTCGCTCCTTTACCTGAATCAGATATTCAAAGGACTGGCTGGGAAATACATGCTCCGTCCATCCCTTCGTTGCCGTCAGCTCCACATAATGAAAACCTGCCGCCGCGATCCCCTCCAACGCCTCCTCGATACGGTATCCGTGATAACAGTTGGAATTGACCCCTATGATTCTCTCCATTGCCCACTCCTTCCTTTTTGGCCGTCCTTCCGGTCACTAAAACTGCTGATACATTTTATCTAACGCCATTCCCTTAGAGTATGTTTGAAAATTTATTCCCGTCATCCGTGCGCCCCACTTTGCGTTATATTTGGCTCTCACAAACTGTGACACACATTTGCCAGAAAGCAATTTTCAAACACACTCTAGTACAAAAACAACTTTCCCTTCATCTCTTCCATAAAATTATAATGGGTATCCAGATAGTACTTGGCTGCCCCCCGGAATATGGCATCCTCCTTCAGCCTGGTAAAACGGATGTCCACATCCTCCACAAACTTCCGGAAGCCCACAGCTCCCAAATTACTCCGGATGCGGCTAAGATACGCCTCCCCCAGTTTTCTCCCCATGCCGCCGATAATAATCGTGTCCGGATGAAACATGGTGATCAGATTGCCCAGGGCAAAGCTGAGATCATCCGCCAAGTCACACAAAAGAGCCGATGCCCCCGGGTTTCCTTCCCTGGCCAGCTGCGCCACATCCTTAAATAGAATCTGCTCTAACCCTTTAAATTCCTCCAATACCCCCCTCTCCTCTGCCCGCTTGCGCAATGCCATCTCCCCGATCCGATTCTCCAGACACCCCCGGTTCCCGCAGCTGCAAAGCTCCCCGTTCCGATCAATAGAGAAATGCCCGAACTGGGTTCCCATACCGGTGGCTCCCATAAGAATCGCCCCGTTTTGAATCAGGCTGGCGCCCACGCCCTCATTGATATTCAAATAAGCATAATTATTGATATCCACATCTCCAAAGACATTCTCCGCATAAGCAAAGCACGCGGTATCATTAAACACAGACAAAGGATAACGCTTGTCTACCTGCTCCCTCAGATCCTCCAAAATCCGGTTATCCTCCGCAAGCGGCAAAACCATGGAAATGACCCGCTTTTTCTCACTGTCCACAATACCCGGAACAATCAGACACACCCCCAGGATATGCCTGCCCTTCCCATATCTGCCGGCAAAATCATCAATCAGATCCCGGATTCTCTCCGCCGGAGCCTCCAGCGGCACACATCCTGCCTCCTCCACCAGCTCCACCTCAAAGGAAGCTGACACTAAGGCAATCTGCAAAATGCGTTTTCGCCAGTTTAGCACCACAATACAGTCCCGCCGGTCATTGATCACCAGGCTGTTGGGCCTGCGGCCCTGGCTTCTGCTCTCCACCGCTCCTTCGTCTATAATATAACCCTCCTGAATCAGTTCCTCCACCAGCGCCGATACCGTGGTCTTGCTCAGCTTTCGCAGAGAAGCCAGCTGTGCCCGGGAAATGCCTGGATTCTCCGAAATCATCGTATAAAGTTCTTTTTTATTGACTGATTTGATCAGTTGTTGATTTATCATAAAAGCCATCTCCTGACTTATTTAGTAAGTTCACTGGACTAATTAAAAAGATTATAACAGTTTTTTCTTACTTTGACAAGTGTTTTTATTCAAAATACACAAAAATTATCCCTTCAAACAAAATTCTGCCTAGCAGACACATTTTGCCAGAAAATCTTTGGCCACGTTTTTCTTTCCGGCACTCCTTCTTTTTAGCACTTCTTCATAAACTGCACAACGAATTAAATCAGTTCGTCCACCGTCAATCTGTCATCCTCACCGGAATATTCTAATAGTAAAAACAGAAGGAAGCTACAGGTATTTTTTGTGAATCAGGCAAAAATCAGTATTCATGGGACAGACACAATGGGGCTTGACGGCAAGGGCATTGGGGTCGCCATCCTGGACACTGGCTGTTTCCCCCATGAAGACTTGGGCTATAGAATCGCAGGCTTTCTTGATGTAATACAGAGGCAGCCTTCGCCCTATGATGACAATGGCCATGGCACCCATGTATGCGGAATCATCGGAGGCAGCGGAAAAGCCGAAAACGGACTCTACAGCGGAATCGCCCCGGGCTGTCATCTGATTCCTGTCAAGGTTTTGGACCGCCGGGGCAATGGCTATTCCTCCGATGTACTGACAGGCCTCCGATGGATCCGGGAAAATAAGGAGCGATGGAACATCCGCATTGTAAACATTTCCGTAGGCTCCTTTTCCCGCCGGAATATGGGTGAGAACTCCGCTTTGGTCCGCGGAGTCAACGCTGCCTGGGATGATGGTCTTGTGGTAGTGGTGGCAGCCGGAAACATGGGACCCAAAAGCGGTACCATCACCACTCCGGGCATCAGCCGGAAGGTAATCACCGTTGGCTGCTCCGATGACCACAAGGAGGTCAATGTTTTGGGAAGCCGGATGATCGACTACTCGGGCCGCGGCCCCACCAACGCCTGCATCTGCAAGCCGGACATTGTGGCTCCGGGGGCCTCCATTGTCAGCTGTGCCAGCCAGCCCGGAAAATACACCAGCAAAAGCGGCACCTCCATGGCAACTCCCCTGGTATCCGGCGCTATTGCTCTCCTGCTGGAAAAACACCCGGAAATGAGCAACCGGGATGTAAAGCTCCACCTTCGCGACCGGGCGGTGGATCTGGGGTTGCCTAAAAATCAGCAGGGATGGGGACTTTTGGATGTGGGGAGATTGCTGGCATAAAAAGATTTTCATTTTTAATTTCAATCACCAGTATTCAATAAAACAGGGGGCAGATACGCCCCCTTGACTTACTCCATTGACATTGCAAATTTTTTTCGCAGATCACTCAGTTCCTGTTCTGTGATCCCACATGTTTTCAAAAAATCCGCCTTTCCCCCTCCTCTTGCCTGTTTGCCGTATCTTCGCCAGTATTCCTCAAATTGGTATCTGCTTTCCACCACCTCATAGGAAGGTCCATTCTGGTGCTGCAGCAAATATCGGTTTGGAAAGCGGCAGCATGATCCTCCAGAAAATCCCACCATAGGATTCCCCATCCACAATCGCCGCCTCCATCAGTTCCGTGGGCATTCCCTTAAAATGATTGTAATACAAAAAAATATACATCGGATAACCAATCGTGGGAAGAGCCGGTCCCGGATAGCAGTTTAACATATGCAGTCGGTTAGCCACCATAAACAGGCATCGCCTCCTCACCCTAAAAAAATGTTCTAAAAATCTTCTTCCCACATGTCAAAGGGCATCCACAGCCAGTACTCTTCCTGATAAAACGGCTCCTTCACGGCCTCTAACTGGATCCGAAGGTTGCCATCACCCATATTTTTCATGGTACAGACCTCCTGCCTTCCTGTCTCCCCGTTTCCCAAATATTCCCAGTATGGCTCTGAGCCTTTCAGATTGTCCACCGAGCTGACCATAATATGTTTTCTCTCCCAATCCATCCACAGACACGCGCCTCCATCTCTCACACAGATCAGACTTCCCGGCAGCTCTCCTATTTTTTCCTCCCCTGTAAAATCCGGCTTGATCCGCATGAGAGGAACCGGAAATGTGCTGTCATTGGTCCATCCCTCATAATAGAGGTATCCGTCTGCATAGCATATATTCCTGGATACGCCGTAGAGAGGTTTGGTCACTCTCCGGTCACTACCATCGAAACGGATGCTGACCGGCATAGGTCGTTTAAAACTTGATATGGTCGCCTCCTCAAATCCCTCATACACCAGCCGCTCCTCTGTCAAAACAATCCCTTCCCTGTCTGCCCTGTTCAAAAACACCAAATCATCAATCAGTTGATCCGTGTTGTCTCCGCTCCGGGCAAGCTCCATCCGGCCATAGGGAATATCATAGCGAAAGCTTTCCGTTCTCCACGTATCTTCCTCCATCTCCAAAAGCTTCGCGGGAGTCCGAAGATAATAGTCATATCCGTCCCGGACAAAAAGCCAGTGTCCCTCACTGATCTGTCCCTCCGGATTCACAATCTCCCTTCCGTCTCCCAAAAACAGAAACACCTGCTTCATCACCTGCTCTTCGGGATCATAATATCCATAATACAAATCAATCAGCCGTGCCGGACTGTCCCCGGAGGATGAAGCCGTCCCCAGAACACTGATTCTTCCGTCTGCCATTTTCGCTGCATCATAATCAATGATCCTGAAATTATCTCCTCTTCTTTCCTCCCTTTCCTCTCCGGATACATCCGTCAGCCAGAATGAATCCTCCGGACGGATTCCCTTCTGACTCATTTTGTTCTCCCGGGGCAGCACCTCCTCCAATGCCACGGCCAGCTTGTCTGCCGTATCCACATCCTTCACAAAGATCTGCTGTCGCCATTTTCCCCCTGTTGCTTTTTCAAAAGAAAACAGGCCAAATTCCCCGTGGAATATCAGAGAGGTATCCGATGCAAAATCTATATGCAGCCGGTAAGTAGAACCCTCCTTTTCTCCTGCGGCCTTTCCGGCGCTCCCCTGATTGCCGGTCTGACTATCCGCGGCCTTTCCGGCGCTTTCCTGACCGCCTGTCTGACCAGCCGCGCTCCCTTCAAGCTGTATAAGAGCCAGCCACGCAGAGTCGGGCCTCTCCCGCTGCCAGATAAGCTCTGGCTTATCCTCCCCTGTTTTTCCGGCTACAAAAATACTGGTGGGCCCGTCTGCGCCTCCGATTATGGAGACGGACATGGCATCCTTCTCCTCCATAGTTTGCCCTTCGTCCTTTGGACTGGTTATCAGTCCGATTCCAACGATTGTGAGAGCAGCCAAAATCACAGCCGTCAGCATCACCCCGGGCTTATGATAGGTCAGAATATTTCGTATTCTCAGATATGTATGATTCCTGCTAAAGGCAAGAGGAAGCATACGGCTGCTCTTCTCCGCCTGCTCTAAAAGCACCTGCGAGTAGGCCCCCCGGCCATGACCCTTCCGATTATTCAGCACCCGTTCATCACAGGACATCTCCATATCCGCACACATCATCCGAAATCCGATCCAGGCAAGCGGATTGAACCAGTGTATCGCCACCATCCCAAGCCCCAGAAGCTTTATCAGGTAATCTCTTCTGTCAATATGCACCTGCTCATGATCCAGAATAAATGCCCTGGCATCCCCCTTCAAATCAACAGGAAGATAAATGACAGGCCTCCACAGCCCCAGAACAAATGCCCCACCAATCTGATCCGTCTCTCTCACCTGGGTTTTCCCCTCCCGTTTTTCAACCAGAACGGCATTTGCCACTTTCTTTTTAAGTGCCGCCAGCTGCCACAGATGATAGACCGCAAAAAGCAAAAGTCCCAAAAGCCACAGCACAAACCCGGCTGCCAGCCATATCTGGATCGGATTTACGGAGTTCGCCGGGTCCTTCACCACCAGGCTTTCCCCCACCGCGCCATTCACTGCCCGGTCCACCCAGATGATCCCTGTCCGAATCTCCGGTTCTGCCTCGTAAACAATCTTCTGGCTCACCGGCTCCGGATTGACGGGAAGCAGAGAAAAAGGTGAGGGGATCACCACCGGACACAAAAACCTGAACAGCACAATCATCCACAGTCCGTAGGAATATCCCTTTGGAAGCTTTTTCAAAAAAAGGCGCAGCACCAGCACAATCAGTACCGTGCACCCTGCCGCAAAGCTCATATTCAAAAGCCGGATCATCAGTCTCTCCATCATTCCACCGCCTTTTCGATCATTGTGCGAAGCTCCTCTGCCTCCTCCTTTGTCAGCTTTCTGTCTGATAAAAATGCCGTGACAAAGGCCGGCAGAGATCCGCCGAAGCTCTTATCCACCACCGCCTTGCTTTCCTGCCTCTGCACCTCGTCCCGCTTTACCATGGCTGTCACCACCGCATTCTCGTTTCTCACAAAGCCCCGTTGAGAAAGCTTTTTGAGAACGGTAAAGCAGGTGGACTTCTTCCATCCTAGCTGATCCAGACAGAGCCTGGCCAGCTCCATAGAGCGCACCGGCTCATTTTTCCAGACCAACTCCATAAAGCGATATTCACCATCAAACAGCTTTTTCTCTTCCATCAATCTTCCCTTCTCTCTTATTTTGTTCTTCCACAATATCTTCCCGTATTAAATTTCATGTGAGGTCTATTATAATAGTCCTCTCTGAAAGTCTATCACAGTAGACCCATTTTTGTCAACCCCAAAAGCACTTCATGTCCACAGCGCTCTGGCAGCAAGCTTCCCGGTACTGTTTTGGTGCGGATTCTTTTTCGAGAGTGCAAAGGAAAAAGTAAGCGGGAATCTCTTGGAATGAGATTCCCGCCTGCTTAATCGGTATTTCTTAACACCGCCTCTATGTTCTCTCTAAAAGTAATTACTGAATCCAAACCCCATTGGCATCCACCCGATACCCATCCGGTGTCGTGGTGTTGGTCAGCATAGCACCCTGCGTGCTGCCTTCCCGCTCATCACAGTAATACCACTTTCCATCGCCAGCCTGGATCCACCCCATCCGCATATAACCGGATGTGTCAAAGCAATACCATACATTGTTGACCATCAGCCAGCCATTGGTAGGATAAGAACCATTGGAGTACTCGTACCACCAGCCAACATTGTTCCGCTTCCAGCTTCCTCCGCCAGGATTGCCTGAGGGAGTGTTGGATGTGCCGCCGGCTCCATTGCCAATGGCATACATGCCGCTCTTGATATCTCTCAGCATATCCTCATCCACATACATGGAATCGGATTCAAACCATTCGCCCTTTTTGGAATTGCTTCCAACCGCCCGGACACGGAAGTAGTACTCGCCCTCCCGGGTAATGCTGCTGCTGAAATCGTAATACTCATTGGTAGTAGTAACCGCCGACCCCGAAGAGCTGCTGCCCCGATACAGACGGACCTGGTAGCTCTTGGCTCCGCCTACGGACTCCCAGCTGGCAATGGGAGACTTCTCATCCCGCCATTCTACATTTTCAACCTCCAGGCTTCCCTCCAGAGCATCCAGACGGATAGTAACTACCAAGGTTGATTTGTTATCCTTTCTGCTGGATGTGACATACGTGGCGTCATCTCCTTTAAGCTTAACCTTGGATTTGGTCATACTATCAAAATAATAATCCTCATCTGCTTCCAGTGTGACTTCCACTCTGGGCTCATCGCCGCTTTCCCACTCTCCGTCATCATTGGTGACTGCCACATCATCCACCCGGTAATAATCGGAATCCACAGTAATGGACACCTCGCTGCTGTCGCCACCGGCCTCAATGGAGGACTCCACATTCAAGGTAATCTGCGTAATCTTCTCCCTGTCCTCCGCCGCCAGAGCACTGCCGGCCAATGCAAAGGTCAAAAGCCCTGCTCCCACTGTCAGTGACAGTCCTCTTTTCCATAATTTCATCTTACTTCCTCCTTCTCTTTATAAAGCTCTTTTCACTTTCTCTTATAAGCGCCTTTTGCAACATCCCTGCCAAAACCATAGACGCAATTCTGGTAGTCATACAACTATAATATCTGGAGGAAATGTACAAATTGTGAAATCAAAGTAACGATTACCAGTCAAAAATCCTACAAATCTTTTACTATCTTTAAAAAATGGTAATATTTCCGTATAAATTATTATGGTACCAGGGTCAAAAGGTCTAAAATCCGATGCAAGCTTGCTTGCAAGAAGATTTTTGAACTTTGGACCCGCCAAAAACATGAAAAAATAGCCTGATTAGGGCGGATTTTAAATGTTTTTGAGGATTGGGGGAGCACAAAGTGCGGAGCAATCCGGTATCAGAGGGGTCAAAAGACCTTTTGACCCCAACATCATTATTATATAGCTAAGCAGCTACATATTTTAACCGATTTTCAACCGGAACTTATTGGCCTTCTTTTCGGAATCCACAACCTCAATGACGGCACCCAGCTTCTGAAGCTTTTCCTCAAAGCACTCATACCCCCGCTGTATGTAGCCGATCTGATCCACCACCGTGAATCCCTCCGCTGCCAGTCCGGCCAGAACCAGCGCCGCGCCGGCCCGCAGATCCGGGCTCTCCACCTGGGCTCCTGTAAAGCCCTTCACCCCGTCAATCACGGCCACATTGCCTTCTACCTTGATGCTGCCCCCCATCCGGGCCAGCTCGTCCACATATTTAAACCGATTTTCAAAAATACTCTCCGTAATCATGCTGGCGCCCTCAGTCAAAGCCAGGGTAACAGCCATCTGAGGCTGCATGTCTGTGGGAAATCCGGGATAGGGAAGAGTCTTAATATTGGTACAGTGCTGCCTGGGCCTTCCCACAACCCGCACTTCGTCATCACTCTCGATCACCTCGCAGCCGATCTCCAAAAGCTTTGCCGAAATAGCTTCAAGATGTTTGGGGATCACGTTCTTCACCGTCACATCTCCCCGGGTAACCGCCGCCCCACACATAAAAGTGCCTGCCTCTATCTGATCCGGAATAATGGAATATTCGGTGCCATGGAACTTGCGGACACCCCGAATCCGGATAATATCCGTGCCGGCTCCCTTGATGTTCGCTCCCATGCTGTTGAGGAAATTGGCCACATCCACCACATGAGGCTCCTTGGCCGCATTCTCAAGAATCGTCTGCCCCTCTGCCAAGGATGCCGCCATCATAATATTGATGGTAGCCCCCACGGACACAACATCCAGATAAATATGCCCGCCTACCAGGTCTATGGCATGGGCAAGCACTGCCCCCCTCTCAATCTCAATCCTTGCTCCCAGGGCACGAAACCCTTTTAAATGCTGATCGATTGGTCTGCTGCCAATATTACATCCACCCGGAAGCGGAACCTCTGCACTTTTATATTTGCCAAGCAATGCGCCGATAAAATAATAGGACGCGCGTATTTTTCTGATATAATCGTCATCTACGGAAACCTCGTGAATCGTAGATGCATTGATTCGGACCGTATGGCGGTCTATCCGTTCCACCTGTGCTCCGATCTCCTGAATCGCCTCAAGCATTACGTTTGTATCCCGTACATCCGGCATATTATCAATCACTACATTCTCGTCTGTCATGATCGAAGCCGCAAGAATCCCCAATGCAGCATTCTTGGCGCCACTGATCTGAACCTCTCCCACCAGCGGATTACCGCCCTTCATAATATACTGATTCATTTCACACCTCTATTTGTTACTCGCCAATTATTCCCTGTCTCTTGTCTTTTACAAAGATATCCATGCCGCAAATCTTTACAAAACTATTAAAAAAACTTTTATACTTCTTAATGATTATACCACAGAATCAGAATTTGTAAAGGCCTGGAAATTGTTCCATTTTTCTTCGCTCCATTTTTCATCTGCCTCTTCAATATGACACAAAAGCAAAAAAAGAGGCAAAAACATCGTAAATCAATGCTTTTTGCCTCTTTTTCAGCTGGGCTACAAGGATTCGAACCTTGAAATGACGGAGTCAGAGTCCGTTGCCTTACCGTTTGGCGATAGCCCATCACTGCAACGAAGATAATTATACATGAAACCTCTGCTTCCGTCAAGCACTTTTTTACTATTTTTTGTCTGCTTTTTTACGTCAGGGGATAACCGTTCAGGAGCGTATCATTTTCTCCAATACCTCCCGAGACTGAACCCCGATCACCCGGTTGGCCTCCTGGCCGTTTTTAAAGAGAATCAGGGTGGGGATATTCATAACCCCGTATTTCATGGCAATCTCCTCGCAGTCGTCCACATTAAGCTTGCCGATAACCGCCTCCCCATCAAGCTCCTCGGCCAGCTTTTCCACCAGGGGAGCCATCATCTTGCAGGGACCGCACCAATCGGCATAAAAATCCACCAAGACCGGCTTGTCGGCCTTTAACACTTCCGCATCAAAATTTTCCATCGTAAACTTCTTTTCCATATGCTTTCGCTCCTTTTATAATTTTGTTTTTATTGTGGCTTGGTCCCGCTTTCTCTGTCTCTCTTCACTTGCCCTTGCCGCGTTCCAAAACCTTTTGTACCTCTTTAAAGCTTTTGTGCCATTTCAGAATCCGGCGGTTCAGATCCTCTTTGTCGCTGGTAGCGCTGCGCATGCTTTTCACTAGCTTTGTTTTCCAGTCCACTTTAGTCACCGCAAAATGCTTCCTCCCAAACAGTATATGCAGATTACCGGCTGGCTATCAGCTTACAAATGGGATTTCCTATGGAAGAGAACTTCATCTCGTATTCGGTCATCACATTATCCTCCGCCTGGTCGCTGTGGTGCAAATCTCTGGTGAACCAGTCGATCTTCCATCCTGCCTGAGGAATCGACACCAGGGAATAAGAAAACAAGTCCTGATTGTCGGTCTTAAACTCTACCACCCCGTCTTCCTTTAAAATATGATCGTAAACCTTCATAAATTCCGGAGAAGTCAGGCGCCGTTTGGCATGGCGGTCCTTGGGCCAGGGATCCGAAAAATTCAGATAGATCCCGGACACCTCCCGGGGGGCAAATATCTCTGACAGCGCTCTTGCATCCACGCACAAAAAGCGCAGATTAGGCAGCTTTTCCTCCTCCTGTTTTTTTATGGCCCGCAAAAGAACACTGGGATACCTCTCGATTCCAAGATAATTTATCCGGGGATGGCGCCGGGCCTGTTCCATTATAAATCGTCCCTTTCCCATTCCCACTTCAATCTGTATCGGATTATCATTGCCGAATTGGTGCTGAAAGCCTCCCTTGTACTGCTGCGGTTGTCCGATCACATAGGGGCTGACCGCAATGGCGTCCTCTGACCCCGGAATATGGCGCAACCTCATTTTGCCCTCCTTTAAGCCTGGGTGTGCTTTCTGATACACTCCCGGTATTTTTTTGTTTTTCTATTTTATCAAATTTAGCTCTCCTTTGCAACAAACTTTCATTTTTCCCGTGCACAATTGACAAATATGTAGTATAATCAAAATAACATCTTTCGACAAATACTGACAAGGCACAGAGGAGGATAGCGATGGCAAGTGGCAGCACAAACAACAATTGGGAAAGGATCCAGATGGGCGTCAAGAATACGGAGCGTCTGATTGGGCAGAAGGACTACAATTCTGCCATGATAAAAGCCCGTCAGACTATGGAATTTATGGTGCGGATGCTGTCTGAACGATCCGGCTCCATGAGCGACCGGGATCTGAAGGAAATGATCGACATGCTGTACCGGAGCCGCCGGATTACGAAGAACACCTGCGACCGTTTCCACAAAATCCGCATGATCGGCAACAAAGCTGCCCATGAAGGGGATAACTCTGCCTCCAATGCCAACTTAGCGCTCCAGCTGCTCTCCCAGGAATTTTCCACATTTTCGGATGAGTACCGCAACAGAAGGCGAAGCTCCCCCCAGAGAGGCTCTTCCCAGAGAAGCTCCTCCCGCCGCTCCTCCTCCCAGAACCGCCGCAGACGGTCAGCCAGAAGGCGGCGCGGGATGGCGCCGGCCGATCTTATGAGACTTCTTCTGCCAGTGGCTGGCATCCTGGTGATCCTCCTGGTGGTTTTCTTCCTTGTTCGTCTGCTAAAGCCAAAGCCTGACGAGACAAGCACCACCAGCCCCACTACCACGGCTGAGAGCGTCCCAATGCATACCGAAGTTCCCACCGTTTTCGAGACCACCCCTCCTGCAGAGCCCAGCACGGAAACAGCTCCTCTCGTGTATGTGACCACAGACGTCCTGAATGTAAGGTCCGCCCCAAGCACCGAGGGCACAAGGCTTGGCAAGCTTAATTCCGGAGTCACCGTCAATTATGTCCGGGCAGAAAACAGTGAGTGGGCAGTGATCCTCTATGACGGTCAGGAGGCCTATGTGGCCAGTCAGTATCTGACCACCCGTGCCCCGGCCCCCCAATAGTTGTACATAATTTAAAGGCAGAGCTCTTCCGAACATCAGATTTCTGGAAGGTTCTGCCTTTTTCTTTGATTACAAAACAGCACAAATCCGTCAAATTCCCCAAAACATTGTATTTTTTTCCGCACAATCACCAAAATGCCCTGAATTTTTTCCGATTTTTAACGATTTTTTACTATGGTATTTTCCAATAAAAAGTGTATTATGGTAAAGAACCAAAGTAACGGTTCAGAAGGTATCTGAATGTTACTGCTGCAAACTAATAGAAGATATCCCCAAAATAAAAGCAACGCAAGGAGGCAACCATGAACACGGTAATCAAACGGATCTCTGAGATCGAGGATGCTGCCTCCTCCGTCATGGAAAGTGCCAATGCATCCAAAAAGGCCTTTGCCCTAAAGATGGAGGAGCAGATTCGGAAATTTGATCAGGATCAGGAAAAGAGCACCAGCCAGGGTATCGAGGAGCTGAGAAAACGCTTGAAGCTTGAGACAGACCGCAGACTTGAGCAGCAAAAATCCGAGGCGGAGAAATCTCTTAAGGAAATGGAAGATAATTATCAGAAAAATTATGACTGGTATATAGAAAATCTGTTTCGTATGCTGACAGAGGAGTGAGATTATGGGACTTATCGCATACAGCGGCATTGCCACAAAAATACGTGCCATGGAGAGCCGCCTGCTCACTCCCCGGCAGTTTCAGGAGATGGCCGGGTTGGAGGACGTGCGCAGCGCTGCCGATTATTTAAAGCAGCAGCCGGCATACACGGATATTTTTACGGGGCTTAATGACAACCAGCTTCATCGGGGCAATATCGAGTTTCTTCTGACCCGGTCAGAATATCGGGATTTTGCCCGGCTGTACCGGTTTTCCGGGCTCTCCCAGCGCCGTTTTCTGGATCTCTATTTTATGCACTATGAAATCAATATTATCCGGCAGGTGCTGCACAATGTTATGAGCGGCAGGCCGGAAACCATTGACTTATCGGACTTCCGGCAGTTTTTTGACAGGCATTCCTCCATAGACTTAGTAAGGCTGGCACAAGCCGAAAACCCGAAGGAATTTATTGAAGGACTTAAATGCTCCCCCTATGAAAAGCTGTTTGTGTCTCCGGATCCGGAAAGGCCGCTCAGCCTCTCCGACTGTGAGGTACGGCTGGATCTGTTGTATTTCACTACCATGTGGAAGATTAAAGACAAGATACTGACCGGGCAGGAGCAGGAGGTCATCCGCCATTGCTTTGGCAGCCGTCTGGATCTTTTAAATATCCAGTGGATTTACCGCTCAAAAAAGTATTACATGCTTCCGGCAGCAGATATTTACGCACTGCTGATCCCGGTAAGATACAAGCTGCGGCCAGAACAGATTCGTCAGATGGCAGAGGCCGCATCTTTAGACGAGTTTTTCTCCGTTCTGTCAAATACTCACTACGGAAGGCTTCCTGAGGCTCAGTGGAGCGGCTCACCGGATGTGGAAGGCATGTACCGCCAGATTCTGAACCGGATCTACGGCAATACGGGACGCAGATATCCCTACACCATTGCGGTGATGGATTCTTATCTGTATGCTAAGGAACAGGAGATACACAAGATTATTGCCACAATTGAGGGCATCCGCTACGGTCTCAAACCGGAAGCGATCCTCGACATGGCCAAAAAGCAGTAGGAGGTGTGAATTTTGGTAGAAAAAATGAAGTTCTTAAGCATTACGGGACATAAAGGGGACATTGACCGGGTGGTTGATCAGTATTTTTCCCGCTATGAGATCCATCTGGAAAATGCCTTGTCAGAGTTAAAGACTGTCCCCAATTTAAGACCATTTACAGAAAACAACCCATATAAGGAGGAGCTCATCAAATCAGAGGATCTGATCCGGACCTATCTTCATGAGCCTGTCAAAAATAGTCCTGCTTCCTCCGATTCCGCACAATTTCAGAAGCTTTCCGCAGAAGAGGCAGCAGAGATCATTCAGACACTGAACCAGGAGCTTTCGGTTCTGGTGGAAGAAAAGGAAAGACTGGCAAAGGAGCTGGAGATGCTGCAGATATCTGAAAAACAGATCAATCCCTTTATTGATCTGAATTACGATGTCCGCTCCATTTTACAATTTAAATATGTAGGTTTTCGTTTCGGGCGTTTTCCTCATGAATACTACAAAAAGTTTATAGATTATGTGTATGATACCATTGACGTGGTCATGCACAAGTGCCAGGAGGACGAAAAATATGTGTGGGTGGTGTATTTTGTTCCCAAGGTAATATCCGACAAAATGGATGCCATCCTTGCTTCCCTCCACTTTGAGCGGTTTTTCCTGGCTGATGAGTATGAGGGAACTCCCACAGAAGCTTCCCAGGCCCTCAAGGAAAAAATCAATGGACTTCTGGCAAGAATCCAGGAAACCGACCAAAGTCTTTCCCAAATCATCCAGGCCAGGAAGGCTGACCTTCTGGCCGCCCATGAAAGGCTTGAGCGGTTTTCCACCAATTTTGATGTGCGCAAGCTGGCGGCGTGCACCAGCCATGAAAGCCACACCTTCTATATTTTGTGCGGCTGGATGCGGGAAAAGGACGCTGCCTCCTTTCAGAAGGAGCTGGAAAATGATCCGGAGACCTTCTCTTTCATGGAAGACAACCATGACAATATTGTCAGCAAGCCTCCTACCCGGCTGAAAAACCCCGGCATTTTCAAGCCGTTTGAGATGTTTATCCGGATGTACGGGCTGCCGGCCTACGGAGAGATCGATCCCACGGTCCTTTTGGGACTGACCTACGCTTTCCTGTTCGGATTCATGTTCGGGGATGCGGGACAGGGGCTGTGTCTGCTGCTTGGAGGCTTCCTTTTGTACCGGGCTAAGAAGATGGACTTAGCGGCGATTATCTCCTGCTGCGGTTTCTTCTCCACCATATTCGGCTTTTTATTCGGCAGCGTTTTTGGCTTTGAAGATATTATAGAGGCGGTCTGGCTTCACCCCAAGGATGCCATGACAAGGCTGCCCTTTATCGGCAACTTAAACACGGTCTTTGTGGTGGCTATCGCCCTGGGTATGGGAATTGTGCTGATGACCATGATTTTAAACGTCATCAACAGTCTTAAGTCCCATGACCCGGAAAAAGCATATTTTGACACCAACGGAATCGCCGGAATCGTGTTCTACACAGCCCTGGCCGCCACCGTATTTCTCTACATGACCAATCATCCCCTTCCGGCCGCGGCTGTGCTGACTGTGATGTTTTTGGCTCCCCTTATGGTGATTCTCTTTAAGGAGCCCCTGGCTGCTCTTGTGGAAAAGAAGGCTGAGGTTATGCCAAAACAAAAGGGAATGTTTTTTGTCCAGGGCTTTTTTGAGCTGTTTGAGGTACTGCTCAGCTATTTCTCCAACACCCTTTCCTTTGTCCGTGTAGGCGCCTTTGCCGTCAGCCACGCCGCCATGATGGAGGTGGTTCTGATGCTTGCCGGCGCTGAGGCCGGCAGCCCCAACTGGGTGGTCGTCATCCTGGGCAACCTGTTTGTGTGCGGTATGGAAGGACTGATTGTCGGCATTCAGGTTCTGCGTCTGGAGTACTATGAGCTGTTCAGCCGTTTTTATCACGGCACCGGACGGGAATTTAAGCCTTACGGGAAAGCCGATATGCAATAACTGTTTGAATAATTAAGTACATTCATTAAAGGAGGAACTTTATCATGACCTTATTAACAAAAATCACCCTGACCATTGCTCTGCTTATCAGTATTGCCGTTCCCTTCGGCGCTTTTGCCGCCGGCGAAAAGACCCGCGGCCGTTATAAAACCGCCCTGGGCGTCAATGTCTTTCTGTTTATGGGAACCCTGATCGTAGCCGCCGGTCTTATGTTCACAGGAAATGCCTCCGCCGCTGAGACAGCTGCCACCGCCTCCGCCGCCGGAAGCGCGGCCGGCTGGGGATATCTGGCTGCTGCCCTCTCCACGGGAATGTCCTGTATCGGAGGCGGTATCGCCGTGTCCGCCGCTGCTTCCGCTGCTCTGGGCGCTATCAGCGAGGACGGCTCCATTCTTGGTAAATCCCTCATCTTCGTTGGCCTTGCCGAAGGTGTGTGTCTGTACGGACTGATCATTTCCTTCATGATCCTCGGTAAGCTGTGATTCTATGAAAATGTATCTGATCAGCGACAACATTGACACCTGGACCGGCATGCGTCTCGCCGGAATCGAGGGTGCGGTTGTTCATGAGAAACAGGAGCTTCAAAGAGAGCTGGATAAGGTCCTGGCCGACAAGGAGATCGGAATCGTTCTTCTGACTGAAAAATTCGGCAGGGAATTTCCCGGGTTGATCAATGATGTGAAGCTAAACCACAGGCTTCCTCTTTTTGTGGAGATCCCCGACCGCCACGGAACCGGCCGCAAGCCGGACTTTATCACCTCTTATGTAAATGAGGCCATTGGATTAAAATTATAGTCTGAAAGAAAGCAGGTGACCCTTTGACCACAGAGGAAAAATTAAAACATTTTCTGGATACCTGTATGGAGAATGTCCGTATGCGCAGCAGTCGGATGCTGGATGAGTATACTTCTGCTCTTGAGAAATCCTTTGAGGACCACAAGCGTGATGCCAGACACCGGACACAGCTTCAGATCCGTCAGGAGACAGAAAGAATCGAACGAGACATAAACCGGCAGGTTTCTGCCGGACAGCTTGAGATCCGCCGCTTGCTTGGACGCAGGCAGGAGGAACTGAAAGAACAGCTTTTTGCCAAGCTTAAGGAGCGGCTGGATGATTTTGTAAAAACCCCGGAATATGAAAAGCTTTTGGAACGACAGATTCAAAATGCCATTGACTTTGCCAAGGGCCAGGCAGTTTTAATCTATCTGGACCCTTCTGATAAAGACAAGGCAGATGGCTTTGCGGCCCGCTATCCTAAGGCAGACTTTAAGCTGAGCAGCTATTCCTTTTTTGGGGGAACAAGAGCTGTCATTCCCTCCCACAATGTTCTGATCGACAATTCCTTTAAGACCCGACTGGCCGAGGCAAAGGAGAGCTTCCATTTTGAAAGGAGGGAAAGCTGATGGCTGCTGTTTATGAGGAAAAAACCGGCATTATCTATGAGATCAACGGGCCTATTGTCCACTTAAAAGAGGATGCTGGCTTTATGATGAATGAGATGGTTTACGTAGGAAAGGACCGGCTCACCGGGGAGGTGATCGGCTTGGCCTCCGACCGCACCACCATTCAGGTTTACGAGGAAACCACCGGCCTTAAGCCGGGGGATTCGGTGGTGGGAACCGGCTCACCGGTCTGTGTAACCCTTGCCCCAGGAATCCTGACAAATATTTTTGACGGCATCGAGCGGCCTCTCAGTGAGATTGCCAAATCCGGCGGCGCCTACTTAAACCGGGGCGTCAATGTAAAGGCTCTGGACACATCCAAAAAATGGCAGACCCACATGACCGTCAAAAATGGGGACCATGTGTCCGGCGGCACCATCATTGCGGAAGTGCCGGAAACTCCTGCCATTGTCCACAAGGTTATGATCCCTCCCGACAAGGAGGGAATTGTAACGGATGTGGTCTCTGACGGAGCATACACCATTTCCGAACCGCTTCTGACCCTGCAGCTGCAAGACGGCAGCAAGGAGCAGCTGTCCATGACGCAAAAATGGCCCATCCGTCAGGCACGGCCCACAGCCAAACGCTTTGGAGCCGGCCAGCCCCTGATCACCGGACAGCGTATCCTTGACACTCTGTTTCCCTTGGCCAAGGGAGGCACGGCCGCCATCCCCGGAGGCTTTGGCACCGGCAAGACCATGACCCAGCACCAGATCGCCAAATGGTCCGATGCCAATATTATCATTTACATTGGCTGCGGTGAGAGAGGCAATGAGATGACGCAGGTGCTGGAGGAATTTGGCCAGCTGACTGACCCCAAAACGGGAAATCCCCTGATGGATCGGACAACGCTCATTGCCAACACCTCCAACATGCCTGTGGCTGCCCGGGAAGCCAGCCTTTACGCCGGCCTGACTCTGGCAGAGTACTATCGGGATATGGGATACCATGTGGCCATTATGGCGGATTCCACCTCCCGGTGGGCAGAGGCGCTGCGGGAATTGTCCGGCCGCCTGGAGGAAATGCCTGCGGAGGAAGGCTTCCCCGCCTATCTGGCCTCCAAGCTGTCCGCCTTCTATGAGCGGGCCGGCATGATGGAAAATTTAAACGGAACCGATGGGAGTGTCACCATCATCGGCGCCGTGTCTCCTCAGGGCGGTGATTTCTCCGAGCCGGTGACCCAAAACACGAGACGTTTCGTCCGCTGCTTCTGGGGTCTGGACAAGAGTCTTGCCTACGCCAGACATTTTCCGGCTATTTCCTGGCTTACCAGCTATTCCGAATATCTGAGCGATTTGGAGGGCTGGTACTCGGAGCATGTGAACCGGGATTTTATGAATTACCGCAATCAGATTGTGTCCCTCCTGTCCCAGGAAAGCAGTCTTATGGAGATCGTAAAGCTGATCGGAAGCGATGTGCTGCCGGATGATCAGAAATTGATTCTGGAGATTGCCAGGGTCATCCGGACCGGCTTTTTGCAGCAAAATGCCTTCCACAAGGATGACACCTGTGTGCCTATGGAAAAGCAGTTTAAAATGATGGAGATCATTTTGTATCTGTACCAGAAATCCCGTTCTCTGATCAGTATGGGTATGCCCATGTCCGTACTCAAGGAGGACTCCATTTTCGACAAGGTAGTTTCCATCAAGTATGACGTGCCCAACAACCAACCAGAGCTTTTGGACAATTATAAAAAAGAGATTGACCGTTTCTATGATGACGTCATAGAGCGGAATGCATAGAGGAGGGATCAGAAATGGCAATTGAATATTTAGGTTTGCGCGCGATTCAGGGTCCCATGGTTGTGCTGGAGGGTGTCCGTGGAGCCGCCTATGATGAGATTGTGGAGATGACCACAGACAGCGGCCAGAAGAGACTGGGGCGCATTATCCAGATCAGCGAGGATCGGGCCGTGATCCAGGTATTTGAGGGCACAGAGGGGCTGACCTTAAAGGGAGTCCACACCCGTCCGACCGGTCATCCCATGGAGCTGGGCGTGTCTGAGGAAATGCTGGGCCGTACCTTCAACGGCATCGGCGTGCCGATTGATGGTCTGGGGGAGATCCTGCCGGAAAAAAAACTGGATGTCAACGGCCAGCCCTTAAACCCGGTATCCCGGGAATATCCCAGAAACTATATCCGCACCGGAATCTCCGCCATAGACGGGCTGATGACTCTGATCCGCGGCCAAAAGCTGCCTATTTTCTCCGGCAGCGGTCTGCCTCATGACCAGCTTGCGGCTCAAATCGTACAGCAGGCCTCCTTAGGAGACAATTCAGACGAGGATTTTGCCATTGTGTTTGCCGCAATGGGCGTCAAGCACGATGTGGCCGATTTTTTCCGCAGAACTTTTGAGGAGAGCGGTGTTTCCTCCCATGTGGCAATGTTTATCAACCTTGCCAATGACCCGGTGGTGGAGCGTCTGATCACCCCCAAGGCTGCCCTGACCCTGGCCGAATATCTGGCATTTGAAAAGAATATGCATATTCTGGTCATTCTCACGGACATGACCTCCTTCGCCGAGGCCATGCGTGAGGTCTCCTCCTCCAAGGGAGAGATTCCTTCCCGAAAGGGCTTTCCCGGCTATCTGTACAGCGAGCTGGCGGCTCTTTACGAGCGGGCCGGAATTGTCCGGGGTTCAAGCGGTTCCGTGACTCAGATTCCGATTCTTACCATGCCGGGAGATGATATCACCCATCCCATCCCGGATCTGACCGGATATATCACGGAAGGGCAAATCGTTCTGGATCGAAACCTTCACGGCCAGGCCGTGTATCCGCCCATCAATGTACTGCCCAGTCTGTCCCGTCTGATGAAGGACGGCATTGGTGAGGGCTATACCCGGGCAGATCATCAGTCCGTGGCCAACCAGCTTTTCTCCTGCTATGCCAAGGTGGGGGATGCCAGAGCATTAGCCTCCGTGATCGGTGAAGATGAGCTGTCCCCTCTGGACAAAAAGTATCTGGTGTTTGGAAGAGAATTTGAGAGACGATTTGTAGGGCAGGATCCCCGTGACAACCGCAATATTCTTGAAACCTTGAAGATCGGATGGGAGCTTTTGGGCCTTTTACCAAGGGCCGAGTTAGACCGGATCGACACGAAGCTTTTGGACCAGTATTATAAGCCGGCTGAGCCTGACAGCCAGCAGCAGGCTTCCAGATAAGGAGGAACCTCCATGAATCCCAATACATTTCCCACAAAGGGCAATCTGATTCTGGCAAAAAACTCCCTGGCTCTTGCCACCCAGGGCTACGGATTGATGGACAAAAAACGAAACATTCTGCTTCGGGAGCTGATGGGGCTCATCAATGAGGCCAAAAGCATCCAGTCAGAGATTGACGCCACCTACGCAGAGGCCTACAAGGCCCTGCAGCAGGCCAACATCCAGCTGGGAATCCACTGTGTGGAGGAGATGGCCTTGTCTGTTCCCGTGGAGGATTCCATCCGCATCAAAACCCGAAGCATTATGGGCACGGAGATCCCTCTGGTCCAGCATGAATCCAAACCCATGAAGCTTTCCTACACCTACTACAACACCCGGGAATCTCTGGATGAGGCCCGTCTTCACTTTGAGAAGGTAAAGGATCTGACCATCCGGCTTTCCATGGTGGAAAATTCCGCTTACCGGCTGGCATCCAGTATCCGCAAAACCCAAAAACGGGCCAATGCGCTGAAAAACATCACCATCCCCACCTACCAGGCACTTGTGGCGGATATCACCAACGCCTTAGAGGAAAAGGACCGGGAAGAATTTACCCGTCTCAAGGTAATCAAAAGCAGTCATTCCGGAAAGTCCGCCTGGTAGACCGGCCGTATTCCGGGGAAGCATCTGTAAATACCTCTCTGGAAAGTGCAAATACCACTTTGGAGAGTACAAAATACGCCTCGGTGTGTGTAAATACGCTCCGGGGCGTGTTTAAAAACTGTTTCCCGCTGGCTGTGGGAAAATAAATTGTCAAACACATTCCACGATTTTGCAGGCCGCCCACCCGGCGAAAAGCCCGATCAGGATTCCCCCCAGCACATCGCTGGGATAATGCACTCCCACATACAATCTGGAAAACGCAATCAGCCCCGCAAGCACCAAAAGCCCGGCGCCATACGGCCGGGGCAGCTGTTTAAAGCCGGCCAGCGCCCCCGCAAAGGACGCGCAGGAATGACCAGAGGGAAAAGAATAATCCATCTGTTTTTTAACCAGAAGCATCAGTCCGTCAATCACCTCATAGGGCCTTGTCCTTGCAAACACAGGCTTGCATATTATGTTGGTAATCAGCGCGCCGATCATCAGCGCCAGCATCATAGCTATCCCGGCCTTTCTTGTCCTGCAAAAGCAGATAAGTCCAAGGGCCAGGACAATCCAGAACCATCCTCCGTTTCCTAAAAAGGTCACTGCCTTCCAGAATGGAGTTATCCACTCCTGTCTCATTGATTGAATCCACATCAATATCTGGCTGTCTAACTGCCACCACCATTCCATATAAATATTCCTCCTACATTGCCCTGGGCAGATTCCACCGGTATTTGCGGGCCAGTATGCGAATCGCCACCACCAAAAGGGCGCTTATGACCATGGACCCGTCATTGCCGATCAGGCCTGAAAGTCCCACATAACAGATAGCCCCAACGATGGATGCACAGGCATACACATGCTTTTTCAGCACAGCCGGCGTCTGTCCTGCCATCATATCCCTCAAAATTCCTCCGCCCACTCCGGTGATGGTTCCCAAAAACACCATCAGAAACCGATACTCTCCCAGCCCCGCCTCAATGGCAGTATCAATCCCCACCACCGTAAAGGCGCCCAGGCCGATAGCATCCAAAAGATTCATCACCCGCTCATAAAGCTCCGATTCCAGTATCTCCATAGTAATCCGGCAAAACCGCACAATGACAAACAACACCAGAACCGACAAAAAAGCCACCCACACATAGACCGGCTTCACAAACAGAGTGGGCGGATGGATCCCGATAATCAAATCCCTCAGCATCCCGCCTCCCACGGCCGTGGTCACTCCCAGCACAACAATTCCCAAAAGATCCAAATGCTTCTTAATCGCCACCATTCCTCCGGAACAGGCAAAAGCCGCTGTTCCAATGAGCTCTATAGCAAAAAACACCGTAATATTTCCACCCATAGCAAAATATTTGCCGCTTTAATAAAGCAGCTCTCCTTCTATTGATATAGCCTTACTTCTGCAAAATCCGAAATCGCCAATCACGGCTTCCGTTACCGACTCTTTACATATTCTTAAATCTCAACTACTCGGCCAAATTACCAAGTTCTATATACGCCTGTTATTTGCTTTTACAGTATATCATACATTTTTCTACGGGGATAGCAATAATTTTTCCATCTTCACAGAATTCATATATCACTCTCTCCTCCAAGGCGTACCTTTCAAAACCACTTAAAATTAATGATACACTAGTACTGCATTGCGGAAATTCCGGTGAATTCGGCACTTGTTATTTTCGCAATGCAGTACTAGACATTTTCCCCCCAAAGAATTACAATAAAAAGCAACCCACCCGCTCCACAGGGCAAATATACACCACAAAATATACTCAGGAAAGGATCTCTGATAATATGAAATTTTCCCATCTGCTTTCCGGCGTTTTCTGCTCCTTTGCATTGATGATTACCCTGCTGATCACCTCGGTGGAGGCAGTGACTTACTGGACGCCAGGCTATTATGAAAAAGAGTACTCCAAATATCATGTGCTGGAATCTGTGTCCATGGAGATGGACGATCTTCTGGACGTAACCCGGGAAATGATGGCTTATCTGCGGGGCAACCGGGAGGATCTGCATGTTCCCACCATTGTCAACGGCCAGCCGCGGGAGTTTTTTAATGAGAGAGAAATCGCCCACATGGAGGATGTCCGCGGTCTCTTTCTGGCTGCCATTGCCATCCGGCGCTGCTGTCTGGCGGTGATCGCCGGCACGGTTATATTTCTGGTGGCAGCAAAGGCAGACTTAAAGCGGGTGCTTCCCCGGACTGTCTGCGCCGGAACCATATTGTTTTTTGTGATACTTACTGCTCTGGCAGCGCTGATTTCTACAGATTTTACAAAATATTTCGTGATATTTCACCAGATATTCTTTGACAATGACTTATGGCTTCTGGATCCCCGAACCGATTTGCTGATCAATATTGTGCCGGAGCCTTTTTTCATGGATACGGCGGCCAGAATTGCCGTTACCTTTGGCGTCAGTGTTCTTGCGGTATTCGCCGCCTGTGTGGCTGGGATGCTTTTAACCGAAAAGAAGTAAATGTAACAAAACTGTAATATTTTTTCTTTACTTGTACCGAAATATGGATTATACTATAGGAAGCATATAACAGTTACTACAAATTGTAATGCGGAGAACACACTTATGAAATCAATACGGATAAAAAAGGTATTATCCTTTTTTCTGTGCCTTTTTCTGACAGCCGGTCTGTTTCCCCGGTCTGTTCAGGCGGCTTCCGCCTGGCCGGACGGACCATCCATCTCGGCAGAAGGCGGTATTTTGATCGATGGCGACTCCGGCGCCATTCTGTATGGAAAAAATATTCATGAACAATATTTTCCCGCCAGTATCACCAAGATCCTGACGGCACTCATTATTATTGAAAATTGTCAGATGGACGAGGTGGTGACCTTTTCCCATAACGCGGTCTACAATGTAGAGGCAAACAGCAGCAACGCCAACATGGAGGAAGGCGACCGGATGACAGTCCGGGATTGTCTGTACGCCATGATGCTTCGCTCTGCCAATGAAGCAGCCAATGCCTTGGCCGAGCATGCCGCCAGCTCAACGGAGGCCTTTTCCTCCATCATGAACGCAAAAGCCATCTCTCTTGGCTGCACGGATTCCCATTTCAACAATCCCAGCGGCCTCAACGACCCGGAGCACTATACCTCTGCTCACGATATGGCACTGATTGCCAAGGCTGCCTTTGAAAATGAGACCTTTGCCCAGATCATCTCCACCCTTTACTATGACCTTCCGCCCACCAAGAGAAACCCAGAAGGGTTGCGGATTTATCCCGGCCATCAGATGATAAAGAAAAACAGCCCCAATTACTATGCGGGGGCCATAGGCGGCAAGACCGGCTATACCTCCTTGGCAGGCAATACCCTGGTGACCTGCGCCAAGAGAAATGATTTGAAGCTTATCACCGTGGTGCTCAACGGACATCAGACCCATTACACGGATACCCGGGCTATGTTAAATTTCGGCTTTCGGAATTTTCACTCTATGGATATATCTGCAGTGGATGGCACCTATACGTCCGTGGAAAATGATATGACCATAGCCGGTCTTCCCACAACCGATCTGTCGGTGATTCACGTCCAGGAAAATCGCCGGATAACCCTTCCCATTCACGCCGAATTTTCTGACGCGACCTCTTCCATCTCCTACGAGCTCCCATCCAATGCTCCGGAGTACGCGGCCGCCCAGATCAGCTATGAATATGAGGGACATGCCATTGGCTCTACCTATCTGATTATAAACCGTTTTCCGGCCGTGTCCGATCCCATGGCAGAGGCTTTATCTGACGCGGCGGCAAGTGCCTTGTCCGATCAGCCGGATCCTGCCTCTTTGGATACCGTGTCCGATCAGCCATCTGATTTAGAGCCAGCGATTCAGGATTTTTCTGTTGACATTTCCTCCGGCCAGGAGGACGCGGCGGCAGACAAAGCCCCGGATGATGACGCGGCCCTCTCCGGAGAGCCGCAGGCGCTCAGTGAGATGGCCCCTGAATCAGCCGCTTCTGCTCTCACCGAAAATACGGTTGACACCAGCAGGCGCATCTCTTCCTCAGAGGTTCCTGGCAGTGGTGTTATCCCTGTAAAAAAGTCCTCTGATTCCGGAAGGGAATTTCCTTTTTTTGCGCAGGCTGCTCTGTGGGCGGTTTTTGTCTGCACCGGCTTATGGGGCACCTTATATTTCTTAAAAACACAGAGAAAAAAAGCCTTCTCCGACCGGATGGCCCGCTATCAGAGACGGCAGAAGCGGCTTCAGGATATGGGTATATCCTCGGATGAATTCAATCTTCTCCTGAAGCAAAAGCGAATGAAAAAGGGAAGATCATCAAACAGACATAAAAAATAGCCGGGCGGCCAAAACCACTCAGCTATTTTTTTGTTCCTGTCCCAATCGTTTTCCCTTCTCCCTGCTGCGCTGAGCCCGTTTTTTGCGCAGCTCCTCCTTGCGGTGCATGATTGTCTGCGCCCCTGTCTCGTCTGTGAGCTTCAATGTTTTGACCACATAAACCTGCAGATCATCCACCCGCTTCATGCGCACCTTTCCTTTAAGATATCCGTGCTCCGGGCAAACCGCCAGGCCGTAATAAATCTTCTGGTTGGGGGTGAACCAACGAACCTTTTTTCGTAGCATACGTCCGCATTTGTAGCATTTCATCTCTGCTACGGACCGCTCCTTCATAGCCGCCTCCTTGGAGGGAAACACTCGGGAAACGTACTTTGAATAATCGGGAAACTGAACCCGAATCTCCTCCTCCTTGTTATCCGGAATCCGGTAATAGTCAACGGACCGATAGGGCAAAAGCCGTTCCTCTCCCACCTCCTCCATCATGCGGGCGAATACCTTGCTGGTATAATAGGCATCGTCCAGAGCTCGGTGAAAGGACCGCTCCTCCAAAAGCCCCATCTCCTCCACCGCCGCATCCAAAGATGGCTTCACTCCGTCTTTATAAAACAACGTGTACAATTTCTGAACATCATAATAAAACAGCGGCTTGGGAAAAGGATTGTCCACTCCGAAATATTTCATGTTCCGCTGCAGCTCTGTAAGGTCCATGGCCCCCCAGGTACAATAAATACAGTCCGGCCCGCACCAGTCCATGAAGCTTCTGACCGCGGTGGTAAATTTTTCTCCGTGATGCCTCAGCTCCCCCATATCCATATGGGTCACTTCCGAGATGGCATAATGCATCTGAGTATATACCTGAGGCCGGATCAGACGGTGAAACTCATCGGAAACAGAATAATCTTTTTGTAGTTTAACTGCCCCGATCTCAATAATCTCAAAAGGAAATTCTTCTATGGAATCCGCTTTACCGTGGGCACTCTGATTCCATTCCAAGTCAAATATAATGTAATTCTCCATAATAGAAAATTATATCATAAAGGTTCTCTTTTGCATAGGGTTCAATGTCTCAAAAAATCTGATTGAAAATCTAATCCAGCAGCAAGTAATTCACCGTATCCAGAAGCAGTTTCTTTGTAAAAAAACCGCCTTTTACAAGAAAGCTGATATTTTTTATCCGGTCCACCATATGACGGTACTCATCCTCTGTAATATTCCTTACAATGTCCGCTGCCTCCTTCAGCGAGCTGACGGAAAACCCCAGTCCATAGTCCAGAATCACCTGCTCTCTGGCAAGTCCCTTCTGTACGATTACCGGAATCCCTGCCGCCAGATAGGTAGACAGCTTATGAGGCTGGTGATACATGTAATAGCTGGCCGGAGCCGTTTGCTCCCAGATCAGGCCAAAGCCCCCTTTCGTATACTCCAATAGCAGCTCTGTTGTATTTTTCCAACCGCCTAAGCGGATATTTTGTCCGTTTAACACAAAATTGCCCCCGGAATATAAATTCAGAGGAATGTCATAATTCCAGGAGTACAAAAAACCAAACTTTTCTGGAGAACCGGAAAAAAATACTTCTCTCCGAAATTCCGGCGTCCTGAGCTCCCCGTCAAAAGGAAAATCCCACATGGTCTGAACAAGGATTTTTTCCACGGTCAGGCCCTTTTTCCGCAAAAATTCCAGCATGGGCTCAGACGGGACAATCACAAGATCCGCCATATTGTAGGTCTCGATTATCGGCTGAAGATTTTCCTCCGGAACCCCCTCAAACATCATGGTAATCACATCATGGATAAACACCGCCACCTTCACATTGGGATGTATACGGATCGTCTCCAGCAGCCTTTTATCATAATAGGGAAGGTTCCATGAAGGAGACTGGAAGATAACAAGATCCCCGGCTCTCACGGCCGAGGTGATTCCGTCCAGCCGCTTCGTTAGTTCCTCATTGGTATCACTGTCTGCCGGATATTGATAAAGGGCCATCTCCGTAAACCCAAGCTCCCTGGCAACCTTCGCCACGTTCTGCTGGGAAACCGCTGCTGTTGATATCATTCCATATAAATTCGTAATATGCATTGTCATAGTCCGCTTTCCCTCCTTAGCCCAGCATCAGATAATTGACGGTATCAATCAACAGCTTTTTTGTAAAGAATCCTCCCCGGATAAGCCTGCCGATATTCTTACCGTTATCCGACATCCGGCGGTATTCCTCCTCAGAGACCTGCCTTACCTTGTCAGCCGCTTCCGCAAGGGAACCCACCACATATCCAATCTCATAATCCTGCACCGTGTTCTCGTGAGGAAGCCCCCGCTGTATGATCACCGGCAGACCGGCCGCCAGATAGCCGGACAGCTTGTGAGGCTGATTGCATCGGTAATAGTCCCGCTGATCCGTCTGCTCCCAGACTAGGCCAAACCCGCCCTTTGTGTATTCGGTCAGCAGCTCGGTGGTGCTTTTCCAGCCCTCCGGACATATATTCTGTCCGTTGCACACAAAATCCATATCCGCAAACAGCCGCAGGGGAATATCATAATTCCACTCCTCCACAAAACCGAAACGCTCCGGTGAGCCGGAGAAGAAAATCTGCCTCTGAAATCCCGGCGCCTGCAGCTCCCCGGAAAACGGCAGATCCCACATGGGCTGAATGAGAATCTTCTTTACTGTCAGTCCCCTTTTCTGCAAAAATCCCAGCATAGCCTCTGTTGGAACAATCACCAAATCCGCCAGATTATAATTCTCGATGGCCTGCTTATACTCCTGCTCCGTCCCTCCATACATCATCGGCAGCACATCATGGATAAAGATGGCCAGACGAATGTTCCTGTGGCGCCGGATCTCTCTCAACAGCTCTTTGTCGTAATCCCCCGGATTCCAGGAGGGAGACTGGAAAATAACAATATCATTGTCCTTTATGGCAGCGGTATCCCTTTTCACCTGCTTTCTAAGTTCCTCCTGGCTGCCCTGAGATGAACATTTATAAATATCCATCACCTCAAAGCCCAGCTTTCTGGCAAGCCCGGCAACCCTCTGCTGTGCAATCATCGGCTCCCCCGAACTTACCCGACCGGAATTTGTGATGTGTATGGTCACAGGCGGATTTTCCTTAACCGGCTTTCTCCTTTTTTCCCAGAACCGGAGATATCCCTCCTCTGTCTCTGTCATCGCCGCCTTCTGCTGCCGTTTCAGCCACAGGTCAAGCTCCCCTTCATCGGTCATGACCCTGCGGATATCCGAGATCATCATTGAAAATCCATCCGAAGGATAGATATGCTCCTCTGCCACATAACTATTATTATGCAGAGTCTCCTTAAACGCGAAAATCAGATGGTTATGCAAGAACGCCTGGTATACCGCTGACACGATTTCCGACTCCCGGTTAATATCCAGGTAATAATCACATTCATCAAAGAGCTCCGCAAGAACCGGCATCTTCACCGAAGGATAAAGGCTTACGTTCTCATATATTTCCATGCTCATGAGCTTTGACGACATTTCCGTAATGGCTGCAATATGAAAATGCATATCCGGAAGCCCTTCCACGATCTCCCTGCAGTGGTCGATCTGATCGGAGTTCGTACAGATCAGGGCCTTTTTCCTGTGGTAATTTTCCTTCTCAAACGGATAAATGAATCCCAGGGGATGTACCATATCCGGCGATGCCCCCAGCCGGATCAGCGCCTCATAGGCGCTTTTCTTCTGCACCATGATTCTGGCCGTGCGGCTGGCCTCTCCCCCCAGGATAATCTGCATATTTCCGGGAATGTCCCCGCTAATGGGCTCCTGCCAGAACAGCACATCTCGCTTGTATGCGGCGTGAAGTCTCTGGGATACAAAGAACGGAGTGGACAGGGAATTATAAAAAATCCGGTTTTTCTCAAACCCGGCTTCCCGCAGGGCGCGCAGTACAAACTCTGCCTTTCCCTGAAAGATCTCCACCTGATCTTTGTAATTCAGAATAATGTTCCCTGTCACATAATTTTCCACCACCACTTCTCTGCCGTCTGCGGAAAACCAGGACTTATTTACCCTCTGCCCCTTTCCGTTGAATGTGGTTCTGGCATACAGCGCCCCGTAACGGTTATAGTGGTCGCTGGAGCGTACCACCTTATTATCATCGTACCAGTCCACAATCTTTACCTGACGCTTGTGGAGCGGCTCTGCATAAAAGATCCTCCCCCGCTCCCGATTCAGATCATGAATCCTTCCCACCGTATTGCTTCCGCTGATCTCCCAGTAATCCGGCACCGGAATCTGGTTAAAATACCGGGGCTTTCCCGGCACCCCCTTTTCCCCCTTAAAATTGCCCAGAAAAAGGCCGAACGCAGACATTACATCCTCCGGCAGGAAGCCGTCATCCTCAATCACTACCGCAGGGCAGCGGTAGCCTGCCCTTTGGAAAGAGGCCCGCAGGTTCTGGCTATCCGGGGAATTATTGTCCAAGAGCAATACTATATCGTCTGATTTAATAAATTTATCCATTTCTTTTCCACCTCTGCTGTTAAAAAGGCCTGGGCCTTCTGATAAGAATGTCTGATAAAGCTTTGTCTGTCATCCACTGTAAACAGCCGGACCATCCGCTCTGCCAGTTTGTCGGTCCGTTCCTCTTTTTCCATTTTATCATGTACCGGAATCCGGTAGCCGTTCTCCCCCTCATCAATAAAGGTCTGGTTTCCGTAGGGCACGTCAAAACCGATGACAGGAAGGCCGGAGCCAATAGCCTCCATTAAGGTAAGTCCAAAGCCCTCACTGGTGGAGGCCGATACATAGGCTTCATAATTTTTATAAATCTCATCCATCCGCTGCTGACCCATAAGACGCACATAGGCACCGCAACCCAATTTGTCAATCAGCTCTCTTAGCCGCTCCTCCTCCCCGCCTTTGCCGTAGATATCCAGAGAGATATCCCGGACGTGCTCCCTGGCCTTTACAACTGCCTCAATCAACCAGTCGATATGCTTTTCCCCCGCCAGCCGTGAGGCTGTGATCAGAGAATGGCTTACCCGCCCCTCTTCCGGATATTTCAGTTCATCCAGGCTTCCCACAGGAATGGTCACCACATGAGGACATACGCCCATATATTTCTCAAACTGTTTTCTCAAAAGCTGATTCTGGGCATCTGTGGATGTGATATAAAAGTCCACATGCTTATACTGGGAGAAAGGATACTCATAGTAATTGTTCCACAGAATGTTATCTTCATTGGTACTGCTCTCGCTGAAATGCTCTGCATGAATCGTAATGCCGATTCGGGCAGGAGCCGCGTATTGCATGATAATCTGTCCGAAATCGCTGGTCCGGTCAATAATCACCACGTCCTTATCTGTAAGCTTCAGCTGTGACACCAGATATCCCACCAGTTCCTTTTTGGAGCAAAGCAGCCTGCCCGGGAACTGATACATAACCTGGTCATTGTCAATAATCTCCTCATAGGCCACTGAGCCGTCCTCATTAAAAAAACGGCGCTGATACAGATGGGCCTGATTATCCAGAGGGCCATAATACTCGGAGTATATCCGGCAATAGGTAAAATAATCCTTGCGGATCAGACACCCTCCAAAGACCATCTCCACCCGGTGAACCCGGTCGCTGGCCTCATCTGTCAGATACACGGTATAGTACACATTGGTTTCCTCAAAAACATATTTGGCCCGGCTTCCCTCCCTGGAAAATGTAAAGCTCTGATTTCCAAAGGTGGCTTCCAGTTTCTCCAGGGTATAAGTCACCGGCGCAATTTTGCAGTCCGTGAAAAAGGTATACAGCCAGATTACCTCGGAATCCAGAAAACCGATATTCTCCGTCATATGCTGGATATTATCCCTGGGGAACATATCTGTAAAGACAAACTTCGCTTTCTGGCCAATCCTTCGCAGTACCCCAGCCCGGTAGGCCTGGGCATATTCCACCCCGCTGCTGGCCCAACCGATTCCCAGATTAAAATTGTAGATCATAGTTCCCCCTTTTTATGGAAACAGGATATGAAGCTGATCCTTTTCATCCCTATACACATTGCTAAGCAGAATATTTCTCATAATATTCTCCAAAACGGTAAGTTTCATTTTTTCAAAGGCCTCCAGCCCGTCCTTCTGATATTCAAACATCGGATTTCTCTGGGCTATGGTTCTCCCCGAAACCGCGGCCTGGGTCTGCTGGAGATAATCCACCTGCTCCACCCAGGTCTCGTCAATGGTCCTTAAGGCCGCCACCCGCATAAAGCGGTTCATCTTTGGCTGGCTTCCCGTCTTTGTCCTCTGTTCCTCCAGCCCCTGCCTGACCCGCTTCATCAGATACTCCCTCACCCCATCCTCATCCTCCAGCAAAAGAGAATGGGTCTCCCCGTCCAGACGGTAGGAAATCTGATCCAGAATAAATCGGTGAAGAGCCTGCAGGGTGAGAGGCTGCTTCTGTAAAAACCGCCGGATATTTCCTTCTGCAATCTCCAAAAGCTTCTCCTCATCCATACCTGTCCCGTCTAAAAGCTGATTCCTGGTGGCATAGATCAGGCTTCTCTGCCGGTCCAGAACCTCATCATAGTTGAGGGACTGCCTGCGGGACATAACTGCAAATTCCTCGCCTGTCGCCTGAGCAAGGTCAATGATCCGCCTCATCCTCCCTTTGCTGATCCATCTCCTGCCCTCTGCATACTTCTTCAGATAGGATCGGCCTTTCGACCACACCGTTCCGTCCTGAAGAGACACAAAAAACCGGCTGGTTCCCGGGTCTCCCTGCCTTCCGGCCCGGCCTCTTGCCTGACGTTCCTGACGGACGTTGGCCATCCGGCCAATGCCGATAACTGCCAGTCCTCCCAATTCCCTTACTCCCTCTCCCAGCTTGATATCCGTTCCCCGCCCGGCCATGGCTGTGGCCACGGTCACGGTGTTCATCTGCCCTGCCTCCCTGATCATCTCTGCCTCCCAGAAAGCATTGTTGGCATTGAGCACACTGTGAGGAATCCCTTCCTCCATCAGGGCCTCTGACACCAGCTCCGTCTCAGGGATGGTGGTCACCACAATCAGTACCGGCCGGCCTTTCTTGTGAAGCTTAACCGTCTCGGATATAGCAGCACTGAACTGTTCTTCTGCGTTTCTGTAATACTGATCCTTCTGATCCTTTCTCTGCATGGGCCGGTTCGGCGGGATCACCACCACCTCTTTGTGATAAATATCCTTCAGCTCTTCCCTGGCATCTGCAATGGTGCCGCTCATACCGGACATCCGGGGAAACATCAAAAACAGGGTCTGGAAGGTAATGGAAGCCATGGAGCGGCTGTCCTGACTGATCCTCAGCTTTTCCTTTGCTTCAAGAGCCTGGTGCTGTCCTCCCCGCAGCTTCACTCCCGACAGCTTCCGGCCGGAGCCTGCATCCAGAAGCAGCAGCTCTCCGTCCTCCGAAATTACATAGTCCTGCTTCTGCTCAAACAACGTATGGGCCCGGAGAGCCATGGTCACATGGCGGTTTACCTCAAAGTATTCCTCCCCGTAGAAATTGTCGATTTGAAAGAACTGCTCTGCGTAGCTCATTCCCTCTTCCGTCAGCCAGACACTTTTCTCTTCCTTTTCATAGTCTCTTCCCTCCTCCAGGGTAGTGACAAAAAAGTCCGCCAACTCATACAGATTGGACTGCACTCTGGGATATCCCGAGATCACCAACGGGGTCTGGGCTCCGTCTAAGAGAACTGCATCCGCCTCATCAATGATCACATAATAGAACTCTCTTAAAAACCGGTCTGAGGCAGTGGTCACCAGATTATTAATCAAATAGTCAAATCCCAGACCGCTGTGGGTGGTATATACAATATCCGCCCTGTAAATCTTCTTTTTGTCCTCATTGGTAAGGGGCTTTTCTCCTCTCTGACTCATTCCCGCTGCCACGGAAAGCCCCATAAAGTGGTATACCTGTCCCATCTCCTCTGCGTCCCGCAGCGCCAGATAATCATTGGTAGTGACCAAAATCGTGCTCTTTCCTGACAGGGCATTGAGATACAGGGGCATGGTGGCCACCAGGGTCTTTCCCTCCCCGGTATTCATCTCCGCAAGCATTCCCTTGTGAAGGGCAATGGCTCCCAAAACCTGTACATCGTAGGGGAATTTACCCAATACCCGGCAATCCGCCTCACATATGGCGGCATATGCCTCCGGCAGGATATCATCCAATGTCTCTCCTCTTTTCAGACGTTCCTTAAATACGCCGGTCAGACCGGACAGCTCCTCATCCGTCAGACGGCTCATCTGCTCCCGAAAGCTTCTGACACGCCGCAGAAGCTGATTAAATTGCCATAAACGTTTCTTCTGTCTCATGGATTATTTCCTGAATCATTATGGAATGAAAATGGAATCGGGTAACTCCGCCATTGAGCAGCTGCATGCGGTAGCTGTAGGTTTTTAAGGGGCAGCGAAAGATGGCCGTCTTGTCCCTTATGGTCAGATTCCCTGCCTCTGTCTCATAGCGGTCCAAAAATATCAGGCGCACCAGACAGCTCTCCCCGGGCGGTGTGTCCATATCGATCACAACGCGGTATTCGCTCTCCCCGTCAATCATGGGCAGCGCCGGTTCAATCCTCTGAGCCTGATAATTGGTCTTGGAATACCACTGCTTGATCACGGTCCCCGGCGGCATCATCTCATTTTTAAACTCCACATCGTCCCGTCTATGGTAAGTGATCTCCGAACCGTACAGATAGGTATCCGCTGAATATTCATTCCAGTATATCTTCCATTTCTCCCCTTCCATCTATCCCTCCACCTTTCTGTGAAAATCTTCTCTCAAAGTCTGCTTCATCCGGTTTACAAACCATTCCACTATCCCCGCTGAGTTATCATTATGTCTGCCATGAAGCCCCTTTCCGTACAGCTGCGCTCCATCGGAATGGAGATGAGCAATGAGCCTGGGATAAGCGGTCGTATCATAATCGTCCTCAATCATATAGGCGGAAATAATCCTTGACTCTCCCCAGTCTGTCTTATCAAATTTATCCCAGAACCGTTCATTCAGCTTTCTCACTGCCTTCTCATCAAGACTCCCGCATAAATACCGCAAAACGTCAAGGGATGTGGGAAACACTCCCGGGCGAAAGAGCTTTTCATTGGAAGCCACATCTCCGATGCTTGCCAAAGGCTTTCCCAAAAGAATGGCATGAGGCCGGATATCACATCCGTAATACAGCGCCCCAAAGCTCCCCATGGACATTCCGGCCAGCAGCACCTGATGTCTGGTAAAGCCCAGCTCCTTTCTGCTCCTTTCAATCACCTCTAAAAGCAGGTTCTCATACTCCTCAGATCCCATGTAAAATCCCCCGCCCTCCAGCCTTGCTTCTGCGATCAGCAAAAAGGGGCATCCCATTTTGCGCATCATATAGTACCCCTCAAATCCTTCCTGGGTTTTGTAGCCGGAAAAATATACCGTCAGGGGCGGTCTCATATCTCCTGGGTCAAAGTAGCTGAACACCTCCTCCCTGGCCGATGTGATATGCTTCTCTCCCCCGGGAATAAACAATCCGTGACCCCTCCGGGAATGGCGGTCATGAAGCCCTATGATCCGCAGCTCCCCTTCTCCCCTAGCTGACAGGGATACGAAAAGAGCGCCGTGCCACTGACTGTCAATGCGAATCCCCTGGTCGATCTCCTCCTCCGTAAATTTCCATGTATATCCCGGAGTTCCGGAAGCATCTCCCCACCAATACAGAAATACTGTAAGGGCGATTGACACGGCCCTATCCTTCTGGTACTCCAACCACATATCCAAACATTGCCCCGGCCATATCGGGATATTATTCCTCCATAAAACCGCCTGATGAAACTCTGCACCAAAATCTCCCTTCAGGCAGGCCTGATAGCCTCCATCCCATCTCACACTGCCGGAAAAGCCCTGAGCAATGGTCAAATTCTGCGGCCTGAACTTTTCTCCATAAGACCTGGAAAAATAATTTCTCACCTCATGAGACAGAAAATCCTGAATATCTCCCCTGGAAATCCGCTTTCCCTTTTTGCATTTATAAAACCACTCGGCCTTGTCTGTCATCTTCGTCTCCTCAGTCACAAACAAAGTGTATGCTCTTGTGGACTTTTCAAGATGGGGAAGCTCCGCCTCCAGGGGGCATCGGTCTAAAATCACCAGATCATAAAGCTTTTTCGGTGCCTTTTTCAATCTGGGTATATAGCAAAATTCTGCTTCCTCCGGCAGGGTGTAGCACTCACTCCAATCCCTTTCTCCCAACTGTAATACCTGAATCTTTTCCAACGAAATCTAAAACCTCTTTCCATTTATTAATCAGACCGCCTGTGGCATACCTTTTTCCTATTTCATATGCATGAACCATGGCGTCATTCCAGTTTGACAGTCCGTCCAGATAATATTTGAGAGCATCGGACAGCTGCCGGATATCCTGCAGAATGAGTCCGTTCTTTCCATCTTCTATGAATTGGGTTTTCCGGCTCAGGATTTGGGGAATTCCTGCACTGATGGCCATAATCTGCAGATACATAGCCGGTTCTCTTCTCATATCCACCAGAATCCTCTGCTCCCGCATACATTTGCTCACTGAAAGCTCATCCACGCACTGCTCCACAAAAAACCGGGCATCCATGAGCTCTGGATTATCCACCTTATTTTCCGAGACGCCCTGGCTCTGCTCGTCCTTTCCCCATTCCTCCATAAGGCCTGCTGCTTTCAAATATCCTCTCACCTGCTCTAAAAGTCTGTCCTTTCTGTCATACTCTGCCCGCCGGGTAAAAAGGTGAACCCTGGCCTTGTCATTTCTTATTAAATATCTGCCCAAAATTTCTGTCAGCTGTGTGAAAGTTTCTTCCTCTATGCCGTCCACAGCCACCAGAATCTTCTGGACCTCCAGCTGCTGGCTGATACCAAAATCCATCCTTGTGTCATAGGGAGATATATCAACCAGCATCCGGACCGACTCTCCAGCCGCTCTCTTAAGCTTTTCAGACTTTTCTGGAGAATCGGTGACCACACCGGCGGCCATGGCGGCCATGGTCACAGCCTGAGGATCCTGTTCCGGATCGCAGCGGTCTCTGAAGAACGACACAATCACCTTTTTCTTTCTTAAAGCATCCCTCAAAAGTTCCGTATGGCGGGCTGCCATTGCCACACAAAACATGTCTTTTTCTTCTGTCATCTCCAGATAGGAGGCAAGCACTTCCCCCACCACCTGCTCCATACTGTCATAGCGAAGGCGAGAAAAAGTTCTGATCTGCTCTTGCCCCTGATAAACCAGGCGATATTTTGGATACCTGGGGTTCACCTCCACATGTCCGTCACTCTGGAAGCATCGCAGCTTCCAAAACCCGTTTTCCATCAGATAGTCCTGATAATAAGGCTGTCCATCCCGGTACAAGATCGTTCCGGAGACAAAGCCCCGGTCATCATAGATATTACGGCGGCAGATGATCTCCTTTTTGAACATCTCAATCTCAATGGGATTTCCATCCTCTCCAAACTCAACTACCGCGTATTTCTCCCCCTCAACAAAAGCTGTCACCACAAAGGGCGTATATACAAACTCCACATGAGGCGGCCATTTGATATTGTGAAAGGACAGGAGCACAGCCTTTTTTCTTTTCACCTCCTGGATTGCGTCAAAACAGGACCAGTAAGGCGCGTGATAGACTCCCTGCCGGTGAAGAAAATGACGGAAATTTGGGGAAAAGCTTAATAACAGGATCTGATACGGATAAACCTTATTGCGGTGAAAAAGCTGTATCTGCTTTACTGTATCGTCAAATTCCGTATGCATTCTTCTTACATACCATTTCTGTTCATTTTCATGCCAGGTATTTTGCTGATACCAGGCCGGTATAAAATGTAGCATGATTTCCTCCTAGATAAACGGCTGATAGGCTTCAAAGCTTTTGAGCGTCAAAAATTCCTGATTCAGATTGTACCACAGGCTTGTCATCATCATCACAGAGGACGGAAGCATTGCCAACTCCCCGTTAATTCCGTCCTTCAGCTGCAAAAGCAGGGGAAATCCCAGACAAATGCTCATTATGGTAGCGCTGAAAAAGCCAATAATCATAATGTGCTTCATCAGATACCTTCTGGTATCCCGACCGGCATGGATATTCCGGATACTGTCCCCTCCTTTTAAAAACTGCTCTGCTATATTGCCCGGCCCGATCATGATCATGGAAAATCCTATGGTGAGAAGATAGATAAGCAGGATATATACCCAGATTCCCGGAATCGTGGTCAAGGCCAGATTATCCTGCCACCAGGCTATCCTTAGGTTTTTCGGAAACAGCCAGTGCAGTCCCACTGCAATCAGCTTAAGCAACGTGAAAAAAGCAGAGGAGAACATTACTGGCATCACTCCTGCCGGGTTGAGCTTGATAGCCAGATAATTCTTATCTGCATAGACATTGTAGATGGAAATTCGCTGAACGGCAATTCTCTTCTCTCCTCCCTCCATGATGAGAGTAACGACCATTGCCGCTGCTGATATCCCAAGAGGTACCAGAAGTGCTTTTATGTCAAAGCGAAGCAATGTGGACATCATACGGTCCACAATATTGATATAAATGAGTATTGTCTGTCCTCCCAGACCATATTTCTTATTTCTCCCTGCCATCCAAAGAAGCAGCAGAACGCCGGTTACCATCTCTGCCGCTGCAATGATTTCTGCCAGAAGAAGCATATTCTCTGCCACCCGAAATCTCAGATCCCGCGCACGAAGCACTGCCTGAAACAGGGCGAAAAAGAGGGTCAGTGCCACCTGCATCCGGTTCATCCTTTTAGGAGACAGTCTGGCCCGCGCCTCGGCAGTCCGGCAAGCCGCTCCTATCTGAATCAAAATAGAGGAGATCATGCAGGGAGAAATCCCCAATGCAAACAGAGAGTACCGGTTGGCATCTCCCTCGATTATCTGCATCAAAAGATTTTCAGCATTGCTGTATGTATCCGTATAGGCAGAAATATCAATGCCATATAAAGGAATTCCTCTTCCCAGCAAATACACGGTTATGATAATTGCCGTGTAGGCTAACTTATCTCTGATTAAGTGGCTTTTGCTTTCTGTCTTTGCCATATGTCCCCCAAAGCCTTCTTTGCACTCTCATGTCTTATCACATAGAATGATACTGCTTATGCCGTAACAATCTTTGATAGTCTGTCAATGACCATCCCCGCAAAGAGATGGTCATTGACAGACTTTTATTTACTTCTATTGCTTAATCGGCTTAACTCCTTTTGTCTTCGGCTTCTTCCTTCTGCTTTCTCCTGATACCTACGGCTCCCAGGAAGGATATTGCCATAAGTCCCAGCAGACTCTTTGTAGACAGACTGGAATCTCCGGTCTTTGGAAGCGCGGATAAGGGCACGTCATTTTCAGAAATTTCTATAAGCTCATCCTCTTCCTCTTCAAATACTGCAAGCGGAACCTCTTCATCAACAATGTTGACTACTTCTGCCGGCGGAGTCGAAGGTGATCTGGGCGTATCACCACCACCGCCGCCATCATTACCACCGCCACCCGGTGTGTTGGGAGTTTCGCTGGTGCTGGTACTGTGACTGTCAGAATGGCTGGTGCTTTCGCTGGTGCTCCTGCTATCTGATTCACTCTGGCTTTGGCTTGTGCTGGCTGATTCGCTTTGGCTCTGGCTCGTACTGGCTGATTCACTTTGGCTCTGGCTCGTACTGGCCGATTCACTCTGGCTTTGGCTCGTACTGGCCGATTCACTCTGGCTTTGGCTCGTACTTGCCGATTCGCTTTGGCTCAGACTCGTACTCGCCGATTCGCTCTGGCTTTGGCTCGTACTCGCTGATTCACTTTGGCTTAGGCTCGTGCTCGCCGATTCACTTTGGCTCTGGCTTGTGCTCGCCGATTCACTTTGGCTCTGGCTTGTGCTCGCCGATTCACTCTGACTCTGGCTCGTGCTCGCCGATTCACTCTGGCTCAGACTTGTACTCGCGGATTCGCTCTGACTCAGGCTCGTGCTCGCGGATTCACTCTGGCTCAGACTTGTACTCGCGGATTCACTCTGGCTCAGGCTCGTACTCGCCGATTCACTTTGGCTCAGACTCGTACTCGCGGATTCACTCTGGCTCAAGCTCGTACTCGCCGATTCGCTCTGGCTCAAGCTCGTACTCACCGATTCGCTCTGACTCAAACTGGTACTGGCCGATTCACTCTGACTCAAGCTTGTGCTCGCGGATTCACTTTGGCTCTGGCTCGTGCTGGCTGATTCACTCTGGCTCAAACTTGTGCTGGCTGATTCACTCTGGCTCAGACTCGTACTGGCTGATTCACTCTGACTCAGGCTTGTGCTCGCGGATTCACTCTGGCTCAGACTTGTACTCGCGGATTCACTCTGGCTCAAACTCGTGCTCACCGATTCACTTTGACTTAGGCTCGTGCTGGCTGATTCACTCTGGCTCAAACTTGTGCTGGCTGATTCACTCTGGCTCAGACTCGTACTGGCTGATTCACTCTGACTCAGGCTTGTGCTCGCGGATTCACTCTGGCTCAGACTTGTACTCGCGGATTCACTCTGGCTCAGACTCGTACTCGCGGATTCACTCTGGCTCAAGCTCGTACTCACCGATTCGCTCTGACTCAAACTGGTACTGGCCGATTCACTCTGACTCAAGCTTGTGCTCGCGGATTCACTTTGGCTCTGGCTCGTGCTGGCTGATTCACTCTGGCTCAAACTTGTGCTGGCTGATTCACTCTGGCTCAGACTCGTACTGGCTGATTCACTCTGACTCAGGCTTGTGCTCGCGGATTCACTCTGGCTCAGACTTGTACTCGCGGATTCACTCTGGCTCA
>CAJUHR010000027.1:0-45401 GCA_910586255.1 uncultured Lachnospiraceae bacterium
AAAGTATTGATTTTTCAAGGTTCAACACACCAAATGGTGTGGGAAGTTTGAGTTACAAAGCTTTTCAGGTATATCGTTATTAATATCTAGTTCATTTTGGTTTACTCTTCCATATGTAACTACCTCCTTATCATCTGCTACATATGACATAAGTTTATTTATATTTTCCCTATCAGCCCAAGTTTTAAGGTATGCAAACAATAAATCCTTGATATTCTTTGTTGTGTTTTTACTGTTTTTATCTTGTCCTGGTAAATCAGGATACAGTTCAACAGCATATGCCAATTTATCCGTATCATTTAATGCCTTGCCATCCTGGACAAAGCCATAAAAACTATTTGGGAAACCATTTCTGTAAATCGAATTTACATCTATGCCCCTAAGTATTTCAAATTGTGCCTTATTATCATTTTCTAAATTTTGTATCTTAATATTAATATGGGGAATACTCGATATATTATCTCCGAAATTATTATTGCCACTTTTTAATATCTTCAAATACTTAAAAATATCCACATAAGGATCCTCGGAGTATGAGCATAGCTTCCTGCTGGATTTATTCATATGGGAGATCACAGAGTTAAACATATTTTCCAAAAAACTCTTTTTGTTGTAATTAGGTATTATATTTAACTCTTCACCATCATATGAAACATATCTAAATAAATTTTTGGTCTTTGTTTCCCAATGCCATAAATACTGGTAAGCCGCTCCAATGTATCTGATTTCCCTCATCATATTGTTAAATAGCATATATTCTAAATAACTGATATCGTTCGTTCTGATTTGCTCAATGCAATCAATACATTTTTTTCGTAATTTCAGAGAGTATTCTGTTTTATCTAATTCATCGTCTATTACGCCAATAATATTGTCTTTTGTTATCTCGATTTCCCTTTCCAATTTGCTATGAATATCCGATATATATCCCATTAATTCCCTTTCAGCGCTAGTATTTTCTGTAAGATATTTATTGATAAAATTAAGATATCTTACATAATAGACGGAAGCTTTCATTTTTTGGTCGGCAATATAATAATAATAATCTCTTCCATCAATAGACCAATGATCATCAATTTTCTTGTTTATTTTAAATCCTTTAATCAACCCTATCTCATAATAATCAGTGCCATAAGTCTGTATGAATTTTACTATGATATCTAGTTTTTCATTTATCTCCTCTCTTACTTTGCTGTCATCAATTTTCTCTACATTTATTTCTGAAATATATTTAATGGCAGAGAGATATTCTCTTAATTGTTGATTAAAATTATTTTCAGAATTCAGTTTTTCTAAAAAAACGTCCCAATTATTCATTTCAATTTTCACCTAATTCCAATTACGCACCCCATTCAATGCGTCTATTCTATATTTCTTTGAACACTCTTCACGCAATAGAGAAATGCAATGTTCTCAGCTCCATGGGGGTTCATCATGGTTTTCTATGCTTTTTCCTTTTAACAAGGGAACAAATAGTTGTAAATTAGTGTTTCCATAAAACAAAGTGGCGAATTTAGATATAATTATATCAAAAGGACATAATAAAGCAAGAAAATTTCGAAAGCACCATTTTGAAGTTTTTACAAATAGAAAAGAAAAAGCACACCAGAGAGAGCATATCTTTTTCGTGGATAATCGGAGGTTAGTTCCACAAACAAAGGAAGAAAAAGGTGATATAATATTGATGTAAGCGGAATCGGCTGCGGAGGGAGCGAGGAGGAATCTTATGGCGGAACAGAAGCTTGTGATCCAGGCGCTTGATGAGAGGGAGCTTTTGAAAAAGAAGATTGACCAGAAAATTGAAAAGCTTGTCTGCGTGGATTATGCCAAAAATAACGAGGAAAAAGGCATTGACAGCCAAAAAAGCCGGGAGGAATTTGCCGCTGAGGCAAAGGCGGCTTATCAGCAGATCATGGATCTGATTGCCCGATATGAGAAGGTCGAGGCGGCCATTGTTGCCTCCAACGCGGCCACGGTCATTCAGACCTCTTTCGGCGAGTATACGGTGGCAGCAGCGATTGCGCTGCGGAGCCGGCTCCCGCTTCGGGAAAAAAGGCGGATGCCTCCATTTGTGAATGTTGTCAGGCGGGAGCTGCTTTCGGAGGAGGAGCGGTTGAATGAAACGGATTTTGAAGAGCATCTGGCGGAGGTTATGACAAAACAGTTTCTGGCTGCCAGGACGGCAGTGGATGAAAAAAATAAAATCCTGGAGGGACAGGCGGAAGCCATGCGGCTGGGAATTTTGGGAAAGGATGTCAGGGTAAAAGACGACAGGCCTTTAGCGGTGGTGGATGCCTACATCCGTGATAACCGGGCCGGACTTTTGGATCCGCTGGATGTGACGAAGCGGGCGGAGGAGCTGCGGGTGAGAAATGCTGCTCTTTTAAAGGAAATTGAGAGCCAGATAAAGATCATGAACGCCACTACATTGGTTGAGATTGATTAGGAAACTGAATAGGAAGGGGTAGATTATGAAGCTGCTTGATTACTATCTGGAAAAGATGAACATACAGATTACCAGAGATGAGTATGGCAATCTCTACATAGAAGGCGGATGGGAAGTGGATGATTTGGTCGATATCTGCCATTCTCGTGTTTTGACGTATGCAGATGACTACTACTTTATGACCAGGGAGGCCTATGACCGGCTCAATCAGTTTGAGATTTTAATCGACCGTTCCATTGACCAGAAAAAAATGGAAGAATGGTTTGGCCGCGAGCCCTTTTACCGCCTGGGAGGAAAGCCAGTGACAGAGGAGCAGGCTTTTGATATTATTCGGAGAACCGACCGCTTTTTTGGGGAGATTCCGGAGATCTATCATCATGAGGATTATGTCTGCAGCATTTATTTTGATAATTGTTGGATCTATTCCCCTGAGAAGTTTGCAAGAAGCGGAGGCTGGGCTTACAGAGATGGGATGATTGGTCATGATGGTATCCTCTACAAAAATCCCAGCCTGAAGGCCATAATAAAAGATTGGGCGAAGAATCTTATTGCCTTTCCCTATCTGGATCTGGCCATTGCCATTACAGGGTCGAAATGGGAATGGGAGGTTGAGAAGATAATCCGGAAGCTGGAGCAACAGCATATAAGAGGAGATCGCAGCAGATGGGAGATCAAAAAATCGGAGGATTGCGATGAGGCATTTTATGCTTCGGTCTATTGGGGCATCTGGGTTCACGATAAAACCCTGGAGGTCCTGACCAGTGGGGATGCTCTGGCCGTCTACAAAAAGTATGCGTCTCTATATAAAAAATATAAGGTCAGGGAGACAAAGGACGAAGAGGCAGTGCCGTTGGATTTGCCCTATCTGAGGCGGTGTATCCAGGCCTATGGGATGGATGCGGACAAAGTGCTGAGCCAGAAGAATTTTCGGATATAATATTTTAAAGGAAGAATAGAAACAAGGAGACAGAAGCTTTAATTGGGAGGAACGAACATGGCAGAGAAGATGCTTGTGACGCAAGCCCTCGATGAGAGGGACTTGTTGAGGAAAAAGATCAATCAGAAGATTGAGGAGTTTCAATGTGTGGATTATGCCAGGAATAACGAGGAAAAGGGCATTGACAGCAAAAGGAGCCGTGAGGAGTTTGCCTCAGAGGCAAGGGCAGCCTATCAGCAGATTATGGATCTCATCGCCCGGTATCAGAGGATCGAGACAGCGATCATTGCCTCCAATGCATCTACCGTGATAAAGACCTCTTATGGAGAATATACGGTGGCGGCGGCAATCGCTCTGCGGAACCGGCTGCGTGAAAAAAAGGAAAAACAGAAGCTTTTTGTAGAGAATCTGAGAAATCCGGGGGCAAAGCCTTATAAGGAGGCCGGCTTTGAGGAGAACTTAGCGGAGAAGATGGCAGCCCAGTACCACACAGCCCAAAAGGCGGCAAATGAGAAAAACAAGAGCCTGGAGGAGCAGGCGGAAACCATGCGGCTGAGTATTCTGGGAAAGGATACCAAGGTCAGGGACGACAAGCCTTTGGCGGTTGTGGATGCTTATATCAGTGAGAACCGGACAGAGCTGATGGATCCTTTAGGGGCAATGAAACTGGCGGAGGAGCTGCGGACGAAAACAGCTACTTTGTTAAAGGAAATCGATACCCAGATCAAGATCTCCAATGCCACCACATTGATTGGAATTGGTTAAGGGGCATAATGGAAACAGACTGCCTGCAATGCGAAAATTCCGTACTTAGCCTCCCTTGTATAGGGGTTACTATACAAAATTATAAGCCGCGTAAATGCGGAAGTCCCAAGTAGCTCAACTGGATAGAGCGTCTGCTTCGGGAGCAGAAGGCAGCGGGTTCGAGTCCCGTCTTTGGCTCAAAAATCAGAGAACTGTGAAGGATAAATGAGAAAAAGGAAACCCTGAAACTTGAACGGTTTTTTAATGATTCCAAACAACAGGAAACGGGAAAGGAAGAGGCAGGTATCGGCATTCTGCAGATACTGAAATCCATGAAACAGGTTATGTGTGACAGGCTGATTGACACGGGAAGAACCTCATGGCTGCATTGTGGGCAGTGTTATTATACCGGAATTTTTCTGTAAGGGAAAAACAGGAAAAATGTAAAAGCTTTCCGGAAAAGTACTGTGGGAAAAAGATAACTTTAACATTTTGGAGCCTTTTTGCAGTTGTGAAAAAGCTCCCTTTTTATTATAATTATAGTGTAATCAAAAAGAAAGACGTTTGAACGGCCGGTTTTGGAAAGAAGCGAAAGTTGCAGTCATCATAAAGGCACCTGGACTGTAACGGGAGAGGAATATGAAAGACAAAAAAAAGAAGAAGAGGGAAACCAGAGGATTTCCCATAGATCCGGAAAAGCTTCTGAAATACATTGGACAGACCGGCCTGCCATTAGAGACTGTTGCCAATCGGATGGATGTGGATCGTTCCACCATCTATCATCTGCAGAACGGACAGAACGCAAGTCCGGAAGTCCTGAAAAACATATCCCTTTTTCTGGGAGTTCCCTTGGAGGAGCTGCTTCTGAATAAAAGGGATGGGGTAAAGGTTAAGAAAAAGATCATGGAAAGGCACATCAGCACAGCCGAAAAGGAGGAGGTGGAAGCGCTTTGGACAGTGCTGTTTCCCTTTCATAAAAAAGAAACATCATGGAGATGAGAGAATCGGGAGTATCATAACAGGAAACGAGGAGAGGGAACATGGAGGAATGGTTAAAAAAATATAATTTAAGGAATTATGATTTGGATATTTGTGAAAAAATAAGCAATGTGCGCAGGCCCCTGGTGCTGATACGGGGAAAGTCAATTTCTCCCGATCAGGTAAAGCAGTTGATTATCGGGGAGGAACCCTTATTTGGAGACTACCCGGAATCGGAAAAGTGCTGGTTTGATCCAAGGAGTATGCGGGGAGTATTGAAAAATGTATTTTACCGCCCGGGATATAACTGGCTCTCCACATGGGCCTATTCGGATGGGACGATCGGCGGGAATCTGATTCACTTAGGCAAATATCCGGAATTGGATGAATTTATACCCATGTATGGGGATCTATCAGAAAGGTATCCTTTTTTAGATATGGTGATTTCTTATACGTTTTTTAATGAAAGCTGTTGTGGTTGGTGCAATCAGATAGAGCCGGAAAAGGAATGGAAGGAGCTGATTGAGAAATATCCAGCGATTGCAGAAGAGAAAAGCGGCTTCTGCAGCTGCAGGGATTGTGAGCCTTATCTGGAGAAAATCTATTATTATAACAGGAATTTTAGTGATTTAGAGGATGATTTTAAGCGATTATATTACAACAGCTGGGATCTTGAACATGTGAGAAGTGATGTGGGTGATTTTGTCGGCATAACCATATGGATTCATGATGGCCGGACAGAGGTTCTGTTCGGGAAGGAGGCGGGATTAAAGTTTAACCAATATGATGCTCTGTACTGTGCGCCGGAGTACGCTTTTATGTTTGGATCATCTCTGTATCGATATGGAAAAACCTGTATTTATGACAAGAAGTTTGTGGAGGACTGTTTTGCGTACATGGGAAAGCCTAAAAGTCTTTGTGATGAGTATGTAAAACAGGGTTTTCTGTCTCCTTTTCATGAAAAGGAGATTGTGGTTACAAAGGATTGGGTGATTGATAAATATAGAGCGTTTATATCTGCCGAAGACGGCAGATAAACCTCCATGCGTCCGGTAAGGGACGTGCCACTGCTGGATGAAAGTCTGGCGGGCGCATTTGGCAGCCTTGAATTTATGCCGATTTTTCGGTGATGGGACTTTCAAGGTAATCTGGAGGTTGAAAAAAGTGAGAAAGGGCCATGGAAGACAAGGATGTATGAGCTGAAAAAATGGCAATTGAACTGCCGGGGAGAAAAGGTGATTGCCAGAGGACGGTGCTATGGGAATCCGAAGTTTCATGAAGGATGCTTTATCCATACATCCCCGGTCATGAAGGCGGAGCTGTCGGAGGAGATGGAGAAGATTGTTTTGACGACCCGTTCGGGAAGCCATTACGAGCTGAGTTTCGGAGAGATAGATGAGAGCGAAAAAGAGCTCACCGGGGAGGCTGCTGAAGCTCTTGGGCTTTCTCTGGACATGGAGAGATGTTTAAGCCTTTGGCAGCAGGCCCGGGAAAGGAAAAGGGAGTATCTGGCAGAAATATTGAATCCCAGTGAAATGTACATAAAGCTTGACGGGGAACTGATGGCAGAGGAAGCCTTTTACCGGACCGGGCAGGGAGAAATCATAGAGCTGATAATCAGACGTCATGTGGGAATGTTTACGGACAGTGTTATAGTTGGCGGTTTGGAGTGGAACCGGAGAGAATGTTCCTGCGAGTGGCGGTACATGATTTGCGGCAGTGGGATTTCTGTTTATTTTTGGAACGGCCAGCTGGATGTGGTCAGGATTTTTCATGAGGGTCCGGATTTTGTTGCCGGGGATTTAGGGAGGGAGATTCTCTGCAGAAGAAACGAAATCACGGCGGTGGAGCGGTTGGGTGACGAATCCTATTGATGATTGGTGACGGGAGTTTTATGCAGGAGGTTTTATTATATGGAAGAAAAAATTTACGGCTATTATACCAGGGGAGATGAGGAAGGGAAGCTGGATGTGACGGTAGTGCTGCCCGAGGCTATGGCAGACTTTTTCTGTGTGGACAGCCAGTGGGATATGGTGCTGGAGCCGGGGGAGAATGTGAAATGGGCGGCCATCGAGATGATCGAGGAGCAGGCAGCAGGAGATACGGAAGGGGCGCTGTATGACAGCCTTTGTGAGTATCTGGAGGATGATGAGAATTGGGACGGGGACGTGGAGGAGGGAGTGGTTCTGGAAGGTATGGATGCAGTGCAGCGGTATCTAAATGGGTGCGGCCCCAGAATGTAACAGTTCACATACCCCTTGAACGGTTGCCCCAGAACCTTCATTAACTGAAAATTTGGTGGCCGTGTAATTGATAAGAGCATGGGAAAATGTTACAATTGTGAGATACGAAGGGACGAGGAACAGGATGAAAGAGGACAAACGGGAATATGTTCATTGGGAAATGATCGGGCAGGAGGTTCCTTTGTCCGAGCTGGTGGGAAGCCCTGTCCTGATGGCAGATGAATCCCGGGGAGATACCGGATATGATGAGGAACGGGAGGGAAATTCCCATTATCTGTGGACCTTTTACCGGTTTGCCACCAAAAAGGGCTATGTGGATCTGCGCTTTTTGGGTACCAGCAATGGCTTCTACTCAGAGGAAATGACATTTGTGCGTTTGCCGGAGGGCTATTCATGGGAGTTTGGCTGGGCCGTCAGCGAGGTGGAATATGGATTTAAGTAGAATCATACTTTGCGGACATTGGGGATTTCATTTGGAGGAAGCCGGTGAGGATAAACAGGTAGTAAATAAACGGGTAGTAATGAGAATCCGCGGCATAAGGGCAGACGGAGGCTGGATCATATCTTCTCCGGTGACAGAGATTCATATCATGGATTTTGGCCTGGAGGCGTGGACGGAAAATTCCGATGAAATCTATGGACTCCGGGTTCCCGGATATGGATGGTGGAGTCTGGAACGGTTTGGCCTGTGGGGAACAGAGAGGGAGAAATGGGCGAATCTGGCAGAAGGGCTCCCCGGAAAGCTTCAGGTATTTGCCTGGATGTGGCAAGATCCGCTGTGCGGATATATCGAGGATTGGGAGTGGGCCGGAGAAAATATCAGGAAAGCAAATGAGTGGAAGAACCGTCACAAAATAGAGACAGACAGCGACAGCCTTTGTGCCATTGCCCTGTGCCTTAAGAAGGCGGGCCAGACCAGGGGGGGAGACAGAACAGAGAATGCCCCGGGATTCTCCATCCCTCAGATATTTTTCTCTGCTTTCATGAAGATCAGACCGTATTTTTTGAAAATTGGTTTAGCTGGCAGAAACGTAAAGTATGGGGATATGCCAGTGTGGTAATCGGGGAGGAAAAGGGGGCGGTGATCTGTGCCCGTTCCCGCTGGATGATTCCCCATTCTCTGGAGATTTTGGATATTGCCGTATTCTACCGGATTTTGGGAGAGGATCAGATTAAACTGGAAAAGGCTGTTTACCGGCAGATGGATTGGGAAGGGACAATTCAGGCGGACGGGGAGGGGAGGACTAGCAGGCGATATATTTATATTTGTAATGCAGGCGAACATTCTCTGTTTGCCGGAGGCCTGATTGAAAAGACGGAGTTATTCGGAAATTATTTTGCAAAGGTGAAGTTGGAGGAAGCAAAAAAAGGGGTGGAAGGAAATGAATGGAACGGGACGGATTTCCATGAATGACTGGAAGCTGATCCTGGAGGAGGCAGAGGAGAGCTTTGGGGAGAAGAGAGATAAGGACAGGGATGAGTTATGAGAGACGAGACGGATTATAATGCGGAGGCATATTACTGGCGGGTTCCTCTGTCAGAGCTGGTAGGCAAAACCATTGTCAGGATGGAACAGGTCAATGATTGGAGTGAACTGCGATTTTTCTGCTCTGATGGCACGGTTTATGCTCTGTTTCATATTCGGGAATGTTGCGAAAACGTGTATCTGGAGGATGTGAACGGAGAACTTTCCTGGCTTTTGGACACGCCGATTCTCATGGCCGATGAGGCTGAGGGGGAGACGGGAACCGAGGAGGAGTATGGTACAAGGTATCGGTGGACCTTCTACCGCTTTGCTACCAGAAAGGGCTATGTGGATCTGCGTTTTCTTGGGCTTAGCAACGGGTATTATTCGGAGAAGATGGATTTTATACGCATCCCTGAAAAAGCCGTGACAAAGCAGGGGTGGATCCGGGGGAAGGAGTGGGAATGACAGGGGAGAATATGGGAATCTGTCTGGAGGACTGGAAGGTCCGTCTGGAGGAGGGAAGGGAAGAAAATCAGGTGACAATGCGGATCACTGGCCGGGATAAGCTGGAAAACTGGATTCGTTCATCGCCAGTAAGGCAGGTTTGCCTGAACTTCTACGGATGGCAGGTGTTGACGGAGGATCCGGGGGAAAGGTATCTTTTGCGGCCGGACAATGAACGGATCCGGGGAGAGCGGGGACTGTGGGGAAAACAGAGAGAAGGCTGGTCGGCTCTGGCAGAAAGGCTTCCTGAGGAGCTTGAAATTTTTGCTCGTCTGTGGGAGGATCCGCCAGGACTTTATCTGGGGGATCCGCAGGAGGATCGGAAGCGTCTGGCAGACTGGAGCAGACGCTATAAGATTCAGAAGGATTTTCAGTCTCTGTACCTTTATGTAATTTGTGTGGACAAAATCCGGCGGGATCGGGGGTGGAGTAACCGCCAACGGCAATATCAGAAGGAGCGGATGAAAGACGGCGGTTTTTTCCTGTGCCTCAATGGGGATCGTGCTTATTGCTGTGAAATGCTTTATACAAATTCCAGGGATATCTATACGGAGTGGAAGTATATTTCCCAGGAGATCACTGCAGACGGCCCGGGTCAAATCCATCTCAGGGCAAGCTGCGAGTATCTTGGATTTCCCAGAAAAAGCTATATGGTGATTTCTTATAAGGTGCCAAGGGAGGACCATATAGAACTGACAGGGACATCCTGCCGGCTTGAGCTGCTTGACAAGGTCTGTAATTACCAGAAGCCGGGGGAGAAACGGCTTTCTGACTGGTTTTTGGACAGGGAGCTTTGCCTTTGCAATACCGGGGAGAGCACTTTGTATTTGAGCGGGATTGCCGGGGAACAGGTGCTGAAGCCGGGAGCCGAGATATGGCTTCAAATGGATGAAGGATGAAGGAGGGATGAGTAATGATTTTTGTCACCGGCGACTGCCATGGAGATTATAAACGGTTTTCTGTCAGATCATTTCCCCAGCAGCAGGAGATGGACCGGAGGGATCTGGTGATTATTGCAGGGGATTTCGGATACTGGGATCATTCCACAGAGCAGGAGTACTGGATGAAATGGCTGGCAGACAAGGATTTTACCATTGCCTTTGTGGACGGCAACCATGAGAATTATGATATGCTGGCGGAGCTTCCGGTGGAGTGCTGGAAGGGGGGAAAGGTTCAGTTTATCCGGGAAAATGTGATTCATCTGATGCGGGGACAGATGTACCGGATTCAGGGAAAGCGGTTTTTCACTTTTGGCGGGGCCCGCTCCCACGATATCCGTGACGGGATATTGGAGGCGGATGACCCGAAGCTTCGGAGGAAGGTGCAGGTCTTGGAGAGGGACGGGGCCCTGTACCGGATTAACCATCTGTCCTGGTGGAAGGAGGAGATGCCGGGGCAGGAGGAATATGAGGAGGGGCGGCGGACTATGGAGGAGAATGAATGGACGTGTGACTATGTGATCAGCCATTGTGCTCCCTCCAGCGTTCAGGCATTGTTTTCCTTAGGAGAGTATAAGCCGGATGAGCTGACCGGATATCTGGAAGAGCTTCGCAGTCGGTGCCGGTATAATCACTGGTTTTTCGGCCATTATCACAGGGATGAACCGGTGGATGAGAAGCATGACATTCTGTATCATCGGGTTTTGCGGGTTGTATAGGGAAGGGGAATTGCCAATGATTTTTTATACATCGGATCTGCATTTCGGACATCAGAATGTGATCCGTTTTGACAATCGCCCCTTTGATACGGTATCGGAGATGGATTACACGCTGATCCGGCTCTGGAACAGCCGGGTCAGGGAGGAGGATACGGTCTATATTGCGGGGGATTTTGCATACAGGAACGAAAGGCCGGCGGAATGGTATCTGCGGCAGCTTCCGGGAAAAAAGCATTTGATTGTGGGCAACCATGACAGTAAGCTGTTGGATAATCCGGCTGCTGCCGGCTATTTTGAGTCTATTGAAAAGATGGCACATGTCATGGATGGAAAGACTCACATCTGCCTGTGTCATTATCCCATATGCGAATGGAACGGATACTGGAAGGGGCATTTGCACATTTACGGCCATATCCACAATCGGAGAGAGGACACCTTTCAGATTATGCGCCATCGGGAGGGAGCCTTAAACGCGGGGTGTATGATCAACCATTATATGCCGGTTCCCTTAAATGAGCTGATGAAAAATAATCAGGAGTTTAAAGCACAGGACCAAAGTAAACAGTGATAAAAATCCCCCGCGTCAAAAGACGCGGGGATTAATTTTCCCAGTTCCACATTAATGGGCAAACTGACTGTTATAAAGCTGGGCATAAAAGCCCTGATTCGCCAAAAGCGTCTCGTGATTTCCCTGCTCGATAATATGGCCGTCCTTCATTACCAGAATCACATCCGCCTCCCGGATGGTTGAGAGCCGGTGGGCCACAATAAAGCTGGTGCGGCCCTGCATCATGGTGGCAAAGGCCTTCTGAATCCGGATCTCTGTGCGGGTATCAATGGAGGAGGTGGCCTCATCAAGAATCAGCATGGGCGGCAGGCACAGCATCACCCGGGCAATACACAGAAGCTGCTTCTGTCCCTGGGACAGATTGCCGCCATCCTCGGAGATCACCGTGTCATATCCCTGGGGCATCCGCTTGATAAAGCTGTGGGCATGGGCATCCCCGGCTGCCTGTATGATCTCCTCTAAAGAAGCCTCCGGCTTTCCGTAGGCAATGTTTTCACGGATGGTTCCCGACTTTAACCAGGTCTCCTGCAAAACCATGCCGTAGCTGGCCCTAAGGCTTTCTCGGGTCACATGGCGGATATCTCTGCCGGCAACCCGGATTGATCCTCCGTCCACATCATAAAACCGCATGAGAAGATTGATCAGAGTGGTCTTGCCGCAGCCGGTGGGTCCCACGATGGCAATCCGCTGGCCCGGCTTCACATCCAGGTTCAGATGCTCGATCAGCGGCACCTGGGGATTGTAGGCAAAGGATACATCCGAGAGCGTCACGCTGCCGTCAACGGATGTGAGGTTTTCTCCTCCGTCATCGGGGGAAATAGGCGGCTCATCCATCAGCTCAAACACCCGGGACGCACAGGCCAGCGCATTTTGAAGCTCTGTGACCACCCCGGAAATCTCATTAAAGGGCTTTGTATACTGGTTGGCATAGCTCAAAAAAATCGACAGCTGGCCCACGCTTAAAAGCCCGCGGATGGCCGCGCAGGCGCCCACCACTCCCACGCTGGCATACACCACGCTGTTGACAAACCGGGTGGAGGGATTGGTGATGGAGGAAAAGAAGATAGCCCGCAGGCTGCAGGCGCGAAGCCTCTCATTGATCTCCTCAAAACGCTTCTGTGCCTCATCCTCATAACCGAATGCCTGAACTACCTTCTGACTGCCAATCATCTCATCCACTAAGGAGGTCAGCTCGCCCCGGGTCCTTGACTGGAGCTGGAACATGGCAAAGGTCTTTTTGGCAATGTAGCTGGCCACAAAAAGGGACAGAGGCGTCACAAGGACCACCACCACCGTGATGAGAGGATTGACCACAATCATAAACCCCAGAGTTCCCAAAATAGTGAGAACCCCTGTAAAGAGTTGAGTAAAGCCCATCAAAAGGCCCTCTGAAAACTGGTCGATATCTGCAATGATCCGGCTGATCGTGTCCCCGTAGGGATGGGAATCAATATATTTTAACGGCAAAACCTCCAGATGGTTAAAGGCTCTGGTTCGGATGTCCTCCACCACATGATAGGTGATCCGGTTGTTGATATGATTCATGAGCCATTGGGCGAAGGCAGTGATAAAGACCACTGCAGCGATCTGCCTTAAGATGGCAAGAAGTCCCTCAAAGTCCACATTTTTCGGGCCAAGAATCAAATCCACACCCTTGCCCACAAGAATCGGCGCATAGAGAGTGGTGGCAACGGTCACTGCCGCTAAGGCCAGGGACAAAAAAACCAGCCATTTATATACGCCGATATAATTCAAGATCCGCCGCAGAGTGGATCTGTGCTGTTTTAATTGGTTTTTCATCTCACTGCACCTCCTCCTTGGAAAGCTGGGACAAGCAGATTTCCCGGTAAACATCACAGCTCTTTAAAAGCTCCTGGTGTGTCCCGCGCCCGGCCAGACACCCGTCATCCAGCACCAGAATCTGATCTGCATTCCGGATGGTGGTGGCCCTCTGGGACACGATGAACACGGTCATCCCTTTCGTGCCCTCCCGGATGGCCTTTCTCAGGCTGGCGTCTGTGGCAAAGTCCAGGGCAGAGGCGCTGTCATCCATGATCAGAATCTCCGGCTGCTTCACCAAAGCCCGGGCAATGGTCAGTCTTTGTCTTTGTCCTCCGGACAGATTCTTTCCGTTTTGGTCAATGGAAAGCTCCAGTCCCTTTTCCTTGCTGTCCACAAACTCTCTGGCCTGAGCCATGTCGAGAGCCTGATAGATCTCCTGATCGGTGGCGTCCTTTTTCCCCCACTGCATATTTTCCCGCAAAGTCCCCTTAAAGAGCACCGCCTTCTGAGGCACCATTCCGATCTTATGGCGCAGCTCCTCCAAAGGATACTCCCGCACATCCCGGCCGTCTATGAGCACGGCGCCTTCGCTCACGTCATAGAACCGGGGAATCAGATTGACCAGGGAGGATTTTCCCGAGCCGGTGCCGCCAATGATGCCGATGGTCTGCCCGGCTTTTACAGAAAAGTCGATCCGGGTCAGGGAATTTTCCTTGGCTCCCTTATAAGCAAAATCCACCTGCCGGAAGGAAACCTTGTGGTGTGTTCCCGGCACTGTCCCGGTCATTGGCTGTTTGGTCTGTGATTGTTTGGCGTCAGCCGGATCCGTAATGCTGCTCTTTTCTTCCAGAACCGTGCTTATCCGGTTGGCGCATGCCAGCGCCTTGGAGATGGAAACGATCAGATTGGCCATCTTGATCAGCTCCACCAGAATCTGCGACATATAATTGACCAGAGCCACGGTCTCGCCCTGGGTGATGATCCCTGCATCTACCTGTTTTCCCGATATCCAAACCACTGCCACGATAGCAAGATTGATGATCACGTAGGTGATCGGGTTCATCAGAGCCGATATTTTCCCCACAAAAATCTGGAACCGGACCAGCTGGTCATTGGCTTCCCCGAATCGGTGGATCTCATCCTCCTGCCGGTTGAAGGCCCGGATAACCCGCGCTCCTGTCAGGTTCTCTCTGGTGGCCAGGGTCACCTGATCCAACTGCCTTTGTACCTTCTTGTACAAGGGCATGCTAAAGCCCATGATCCCGAACACCACCACACTGAGGGCCGGAATGGCCACCACAAAAACCATAGCCGCCTTTACATTCACTGTAAAGGCCATGATCATGGCGCCGAACACAATAAAGGGAGAACGCAAGAGAAGCCGCAGAGCCAGGTTGAGTCCGGACTGGACCTGATTTACATCACTGGTCATCCGGGTGATCAGAGTGGCTGTGCCGATCGTATCCTGCTCATTGTAGGAGAGGCGCCCGATATGGGCGAACAGATCATTGCGCAGATTTGTGCTAAAGCCCACCGCCGCCTTGGCGGCAAAATACTGAGCAGTCAGGGAACAGGCCAGGCCGATAAGCCCTAAAAGGACCAAAATTCCGCCCATTTTTAAAATATACGAGGCATCTTGGTTTTTAATCCCCACATCAATGATCTGGGCCATCACCAAAGGCACAAAAAGCTCAAAGCTGGCCTCCAGCATTTTAAACAGCGGCCCCAATACACTTTCCAGCTTATAATCCTTTAAGTATTTTATCAATTTTCCCATGATTTCCTCCAGGTTTCCTTTTAAGCAGCTTTTTCCACCGCTGCTTCCAAAAGATTGTAACATAATATCAATCGGACTGACAAGGGCTTTTTTGCCCATGAAAATGCTTCCGGGCACAGTCGAAAGGAGGTCAATGAAAAGTGCAGACCTGTACAAAAAGGAGGTTAGCGCAAAGCGCAGACCTCCTCTCTTGATTTGCATTGGCAGATTCTCTATCCCAGCCCCAGCTTCGTATAAATATTCCAACAGCAAAGCCCCATAATCACATAAATAAGGATCACAAACAGCTTATCCACTGTGGAGGAGGGGATTTTTTTGTTGATTTTCTTTCCCACAATTCCACCATACACACCGCAGATCATCATTCCGATCATCATCACCCACAGTCCCGGATCCACATCCTTATACAGCGCCTCCGGCACGCTTCCCTTTATAAAGGTAACGATCATGCTGGCGATCTGAGAAATCAGAATCATGTACAGGGAATTTTGCGCGGCGGTTTTTGTAGGCATGGAGAGGAAGAAATACAGTACAGCCAGATTCATCGGTCCGCCGCCGATTCCCACAAAGGAGGACAAAGTCCCCAGACCGAAGCCCAAAAGAACCAATACCGTGGGACTAGTCACATGAAGCGCCTTGATTTTTTTCTTATTTAAGGTATAAATCAGAGTGAGAAATACGGCTATCAGCAGCGCGATCGCCTGATAACCGCCTACGACTTCCGGATTGGCGGAAGAATTTTTTATAATGTCATAAATATATTTTCCGATAACTCCGCCCAGCGCGGAACCGATGGCAAGCCAGGTTGTCAGATTCCAGTCAATCAGGTTATCGTTGCCGCCCTTTTTTGTATTGACAGCAGAGCTGAGAACGTTGTAGCTGGTCATGGAAATGACCGTGCAGGTGGACAAAAATGTAATGGTGTTGACCGGAAGCACGCCCACTGCATCCAGGGCCGGTTTCATAAACACGCCGCCGCCTACCCCGCAGATTGCACCTACCACTGAGGCCAGAATACTGACCGCAAAAAAGATAATAAAAGTCATCTCATTCCCCATTCTTTCTGTGATTGCAATTGAATTCTCATCATAATTGTCTGCCGATTATTTTCCAGCTTTGTTCTCAAAATATTCAGACGCCTCAAACTGTCCCGGGAAAAGATATTTTTCCACCAGAATTGCCACATCGGCAATGCAGTCCAGACAGGACCGGAAGGTGTCTGAGCCGGTTTCTTTTAAGGCTTTGCAGGTTACGGTGCGGTTCTGTTCATAAAAATCACTGACAAGCTTTGCACCCAGGTCATAGGACTCCTTTTTTGATTTGTTTTTCCGGTCGTCATCCATGTGTCCCGTACTGGTGATAAAGCCTGCCAGATACATAGCCCCGGATATGGCGCCGCAGGTTCCCAGCCGTGTTCCTCCCATACCGCTTCCAAAGGCTTCCATACCCTTAAAGCAGACCATGGGATCCAGTCCCAGAAGATCCGCGTAGGTGACAGCGATTGACTGGGAACAGTTGTAGCCGCTTTTGGCATAATAGTCCACAGCGGTTTGCACTCTTGATTTCAGCATAATATGCCCTCCTTTTTATAATTTATCATATTATAGTGTTTTGATAGAAATTTGTCAATATTTTTTGTATTAAGCATAAATATTAAGTAAAAAGCAGGAAAAATATGGGAAATATTACCTAAACATAATAATTATGAATTATTTCCTGTGCTGTATGGACAAATCAAAGAGAAACACTTATAATTATAGTCACAGCATTTCTTAAGGATACTATATATTGTATAACTATGATTATGAAACACTAAATATATTGGAAGGGGGAGCTATGAAGGTTCAGAAAACCCGGGTTCTGCCACGCAAATCCAACACCACGGACGAGTCCATCTTAAAGCTTATCCGCAATGAGAACAAGGAGCTGGCAGAGGAAAACTCCAACAAAAACACCCGCCTGGCCTCCACCCAGAGAGATTATATTGCCGGGGTGGTGTCGCGGGACGTGACCAGACGGCTTCTGCTGCCGGAAAAGATTACATTTGCCCATGAAAACGGGGTGCTTCATTTCCACGATGCGGACTATTTTATTCAGCCGATTTTTAACTGCTGCCTGATTGATATCGGGGATATGTTAGACAACGGAATCGTGATGAACGGGAAGCTGATTGAATCTCCCAAAAGCTTTCAGGTGGCCTGTATTGTCATGACTCAGATTATAGCGTCCGTGGCCAGCAATCAGTATGGGGGACAGTCAGTGGCCGTAAGGCATTTGGCTAAATATCTGCGCAGAAGCAGGGAAAAATATGAGAGGGAGATAAGAGAGGAGCTGACGGCAGAGCTCTCTGAAAAGCCGGAGGAAAGGCCTGATGACAAAGCTGGCGGGGAGTTTTTAAGGGTGCTGTCGCGCATGGTGGAGATCCGTCTGCGGGATGAGCTGCGATCCGGAGTGCAGACCATTCAGTATCAGATCAATACACTGATGACCACCAACGGGCAGGCTCCCTTTGTGACCTTGTTTTTGCAGATTGACCCGGAGGATCCTTATGCAGACGAGAATGTGATGATCATTCGGGAGATCCTCCGTCAGCGGCTGGAGGGAATCAAAAACGAACAGGGTGTCTGTGTGACCCCGGCCTTTCCCAAGCTGGTCTACGTGCTGGATGAATGGAACTGCTTAAAGGGAGGCCCCTATGATGATGTGACCCGTCTGGCGATCCGGTGCTCGGCAAAGCGGATGTACCCGGATTATATTTCCGCAAAGAAGATGCGGGAAAATTATGAAGGAAATGTATTCAGCTGTATGGGTTGCCGCTCTTTTCTGTCCCCCTGGAAGGATGAGGCAGGCAATTATAAATGGGAGGGCCGCTTCAATCAGGGGGTGGTCAGCATCAATCTGCCTCAGATCGGGATCCTGGCCGGAGGAGATGAGGAAAGGTTTTGGACGCTGTTAAAGGAGAGGCTGGGGCTGTGCAGGGAAGCTCTTATGTGCCGCCACAAGGCTCTTTTGGGTACGCTTTCGGACGTGAGCCCGATTCACTGGCAGTACGGCGCCATCGCCCGGATGAAAAAGGGAGAGGTGATTGACTCTTATTTGAAGGGAGGATATTCCACCCTGTCCTTAGGCTACATTGGTATATATGAGATGACATATCTGATGAAGGGCGTCAGCCACACCAAGCCCCAGGGCCGGGAGTTTGCCCTGCGGGTTATGCGTTTTATGAAAGCAGAGGCAGACCGGTGGCGGGCAGAGACCGGACTGGGATTTAGCCTGTACGGAACTCCGGCTGAGTCTCTGTGCTATCGTTTTGCCCGCATTGATCGGGAAAAGTACGGTGTGATTGAGAACGTGACCGACAAGGGATATTATACCAATTCCTACCATGTAGATGTGAGAGAGAAGATAAATCTCTTTGACAAATTCAGCTTTGAAAGTGATTTTCAGAATATTTCCACCGGCGGGGCTATCTCCTATGGGGAGGTGCCCAATATGGCCGCCAATCCGGAGGCCTTGGAGACGGCAGTCCGGTATATTTACGATTATATTCTGTACGCGGAGTTTAACATTAAGTCAGACGTGTGCCATGTGTGCGGCTTTGACGGGGAAATAATGATCAACGAGGACTTGGAGTGGGAATGTCCCCAGTGCCATAACAAGGACAAAAAGAGGATGAATGTGACCCGCAGAACCTGCGGATATCTGGGGGAAAATTTCTGGAATGACGGAAAGACCAGGGAGATAAAAAGCCGGGTGCTTCATCTGTAGAGAGCCTGGCACGGCTGGGGCCAAAGGGCGTCCTGGCACGGCCATCTGGCTTTTCGGGTCGCCAAAAACCAATCAGGAGAGGAGCAGATCAACATGAACTATGCTGTCATAAAGCCTACGGATGTGGCCAATGGTCCGGGAGTAAGGGTATCTCTTTTTGTCAGCGGATGTACCCACCACTGTAAGGACTGCTTTAACTGGGAGGCGTGGGATTTCGATTACGGACAGGCCTTTACCGGGGAAACTAAGGAGGAGATTTTGGAGCTTTTGTCTCCGGATTATATTGAGGGGCTGACCCTGTTAGGCGGAGAGCCCTTGGAGCCCTCCAATCAGGAGGGCCTGTTGCCTCTGATTGAAGAGGCGCGCAGACGATTCCCTCAAAAGACCATCTGGTGTTTTACGGGCTATGATTTTGAGAAGGATGTTCTGGGGAGAATGTTTCCCTCCTCGGAAGTTACAAGAAAGCTGGTGCCCCTGTTTGACGTGCTGGTGGACGGCCGGTTTGAGGCGGACAGGAAAAATCTCCGGCTCAAATTCCGCGGCTCGGAAAATCAGAGAATCCTTGATGTGAAGGCATCCCTGGCAGCAGAAAAAGCAGTTTGGTGCAAGGAGTTTCAGTAGAAAAGAAGCCGCAGGCGGCAAAGAGCAAAGCCTGCGGCTTAATTTTTGGATAATCAAATCAGCCGGATATCCATGTGGTACTTCTTTTGCTCCCCTGGCTTTAGAAGCTGCAGGTGATGTCTGTGAATAAAGTCGTCATCCTCATCGGACCGGATGGCTGAGCCGTTCCAGGGCTCAATGCAGAGGAAGGGGGCATTCTTGCCGTAGGGAGTCCAGAAGGCGATGGATTCAAAGCCAGGATAGGATACCTGGACGCCCTTGCGGCTATCCTTGTGGATCAGACAAACCCTGCGGGAGTTAACGTGGTCAAAGTAGACGGCATCCTTTTCAAACAGCTCATAGGAGAGAGGAAGCACACGTGTGTTGTCAAGTTCAATCCCTGTGGCGGACGCGTCAAACTGCAGGGCCTTTTCATCGTAGGGCATGGCGCAGGTATGCTCCTCCATTTCAAATTCCAGCACGTAGTCCTCAAACCGGGCGCCTTCCTCCATGGGACAGATAAAGCCCGGGTGAGCGCCGATACAATAACAGATATCCCGGTCCTGAGGATTTTTCACCTGGTAATCCATTGAGAGAACGCCGTTTGTCAGAGAGTAGGCCAGGGACAGTTCAAAATCATAGGGATAAGAGCGGCGGGTGAAGGTGTTGGCTGTAAGCGTAAGCAATGCCGCTGACTCGGTCTGGTCAGACAGGGCAAAATCAGACACTTTGCAGAAGCCGTGCTTTTCCATCTCATACCACACTCCGTCAAAGCGTGTCCGGTTGTCCCGGCAATTGCCAACCACAGGGAAGAGAAGGGGGGAGCAACGGGGCCAGATGTCCGGGTCTCTCTGCCAGATGTATTCCTTTTTGGCCTTGTCTGTGAGAGAAATCAGCTGGGCGCCTAAGGTGTCAATGGCCGCTGCCGTCTGTGTTTGCCTGTCCTGTAAGGTGATGATCATAATACACTTCTCCTTTTTGTGTATGATTTTTTGCGCGCGGTTATTTACGGGCGCGGTTTTTGTGTCTGTGCAGACGGAAATTTCCCACAGCTTTCCCTGCCGGCAATATAGTAGGGAAGGCTTATTTTGACGGGTAATGTGTGCCCGCCTTCTATCCGGTCAATGAGGATCTTGGCCGTCATCTGTCCCATCTCCTCCACGGGAATGTGGATGGTGGTAAGCATGGGTGTCAGATATTGAGCCGTGTCAATGTCATCAATGCTGATCAGGGAGACATCCCTGGGGATCGACAGTCCGTGTTCCTTGATGGCGCGCATGGCCCCGATGGCAGTCATGTCATTGGAGCAGAAAAACGCGTGCACGGCCTCGCCCCGCTTTAAAATCTCCTTTGTGCCCTGGTAACCGCCCTGGGAGGATAAGGGAACATTGGCCACCAGCTCTCTGCACAGGGGAATCCTTGCGTTCTTTAGGGCGGTGCAGTATCCGATATACCGGTTTTCGTTTTTCGTTTCCCCCACATAGGCGATACGTCTGTGGCCGAGCTGCAAAAGATGTTCCACAGCTGTGACGGCGGCCTGGCTTCCGTCACAGATGATCTGGTCGTATTTGGCATCCAGGCTGTTTAAGCCGGTGTAGGCTACATATTGGAAATATTGCTTTAAAAATTTTAAAAGCTGTTTGTCGCAGCGTCCAAGGACAGCCACTCCGTCCACCTGATTGTCTGAGATCAGGCGGAAGATGCTGGGATGATTGATATCAAAGGCCGAGAAGGTATACTTTAAAATATAGCTGTGTTTAAAGGCCTCCTTCTCAATGCTGCGGGCAAGGGAGGAGAAGAAGGTGTCGGTCTCCGCGTCATGGACTCTGGCAAAGAGGCAGGCAATGGAGCGGGAGGCCCCTGGCGAGTGGGTGGTGTCTCCCATTTTCAGCTGGCGGGCCGTGCTGTTGGGAGTGTAGCCGGTGCGGCGGACGATCTCCCAGATGCGGTCCTGCACCTCCTTGCTGGCAGGAGATTTGCTGCTTTTGTTGATGACGCGGGACACGGTGGAGATGGAAACTCCTGCCTCGGCGGCAATTTCTTTTAAGGTCATGACAGCCTCCTCCTTTTCCTGCTTGTGAGAGCGCTTCTTGTCTTCCATATTTTTATTCTAACTTATTTGTCTTTGTAAAGCTACGGCAATGTAGCCAAACGTTTGCGTGAAAATTTGTCCAAAGCATCTAAAACAGCTCCTCAAATGGTATGAAAATATTTCATACTGTTTTTTTGTGTGAAAAACCGTTAAACTATGGTCAGAGGGTCACAGAAAGGTTTTTCGGATGGATTCTGGGAACACTCTGACAAAGAATAGCGGCCGTCAGGCTACGGAAAACAGGAGGGGTATACATGGAGAAAAAGAAAAAGGGTAAATCGTTCTGGAATCAGATTCCGGATGGTGCCTGGATGGGACTGTCGTTTCTTCTGGCAGTGATTCTGTGGATCTTCATTGCTTCCACAGAGGCAGGGGGAGTGGTATTTGCGGAGCCGTGGGAGGTGCTTTCCAAGCTGGCAGCCAAGGTAACGGACGGAACACTGTGGCCTCATATTTATATAAGTCTGTTCCGTGTGATTGCAGGCTTCTCCCTGGGATTTGTGATTTCGATTCCCATTGCGTTTTTGATGGGATGGTACGCGCCGTTTCGCAATCTGGTGGCGCCCTGGGTACAGTTTGTGCGTAATATTCCGCCGTTGGCGTACATTCCTCTGGTTATTACCGGCGCCGGTGTAGGGGAAAAAGCTAAGGTGATTGTGATTTTTATCGCGTCCTTTTTGGTACTGGTGGTGACCATCTATCAGGGCGTCTGCAACGTGGATGCCACGCTGATTAAGGCCGCCAGGGTTCTGGGAGCTACCGACAAGGATATTTTCTTTAAGGTGGTTATCCCGGCGTCCACTCCCTTTATTCTGGTAGGCGCAAGGCTGGGGCTTTCAGCCTCCCTTACCACGTTGGTGGCGGCAGAGCTCACCGGCGCGTCTAAGGGTCTTGGAATGATGATTCAAAAGGCCCAGGGTTACTATGACATGGCGACTGTGCTTTTGGGAATCCTGATTATCGGTATTATAGGAATGTTGATGGAGCAGTTGGTTAAATTCTTAGAAAGGAAGCTGACGGGATGGCAGGAAACGGTTCAGTAAAGGTAAAGATCGACAAGGTCGAGAAGATATACAGCGGGCGCAATGGCGATATGGTCGCCCTAAACGGGGTCAGCCTGGATATTATGGAAAATGAGTTCATCTGTGTGGTAGGGCCTTCCGGCTGTGGAAAATCCACCCTGCTGAACGTGATTGCAGGCCTTTTGGAGCCGACCTCCGGCGCCGTCTATGTGGACGGAAAGGAAGTGAGCGGACCAGGTCCGGAGCGGGGAGTTGTGTTCCAGCAGTATGCATTGTTTCCCTGGCTGACAGTGCTTAAGAATGTCCAGTTCGGATTAAAGCTCCAGGGTATCAGTGAGGCGGAATCCAAGGAGACTGCCATGAAGTATTTAAAGATGGTGGATTTGGAGCAGTTTGCCGACTCCTATCCCAAGGAGCTGTCAGGAGGCATGAAGCAGAGAGTTGCCATTGCCCGGGCCTATGCGGTCAATCCCCAGGTGCTTTTGATGGATGAGCCCTTTGGCGCTCTGGATGCCCAGACCAGAACCCAGCTTCAGTCAGAGCTTATAAAGACCTGGCAGGAGCAGAAGAAAACATGCTTTTTCATCACCCATGACGTGGAGGAGGCGGTGATTCTTGCCACTAAGGTGATTATTATGAGTGCAAGACCGGGACGGGTCAAAAAGATTGTGGACATTAATTTGCCCTATCCCAGAACCCAGGAGATGAAGATGGAGATGCCGTTTTTGGATCTGAAGAGCTATATCTGGGGCGAGGTTTACCAGGAGTATCTGGAGGTCAGAAAATAGTGGATGGCAATGGCTGGGCAGCATGACTGCCAAAGCGCCTAGAAAGCACATCCAAAACGCCGGATCCCGCAAGGTCGGGTGTTTTAGAGGCTTTTCGGAAGTGCATAAATATTACCCGGGAGGGAAAAACAGGAGGAAAATTTTATGAGAAGGACAATGGGACTGGTAATGGCATCGGTAATGGCAGTGACCCTGTTAGCAGGATGCGGAGGAAACAAGGCGGCAGAGCCGGCCACAACAGCGGCGCCGGCCGCAACAACAGCAGCTGCAGATGCAGAGAAGGCTTCGGAGGAGAGCAAGGCAGATGCCACAGAGGCCGCCGGGGAGAGCTTTGAGCCGGCCACGCTTCGGGTGGCATACATGCCTAACATGGGCAGCGCGTCTCTGGCGGTGACGGCACGGGAGGCAGGCTTCTTCGAGGAGATGGGACTTACGGTGGAGATGGTGGAATTCCAGGGCGGCCCGGCAGAGATTGCGGCCATGGCCTCCGGCGACATTGACATCTCCCAGATCGGCCATGGAGCCCATGCGCTGTGTGCCGAGGGAGAGGCCGTGATTTTCCAGATCGACTGTACCAGCCTGGCAGACGCGGTTATGGGAAACAAGGACAAGGGAGTGAATACGATTGCTGATTTAAAGGGCAAGAAGGTGGCGGCTACCAGCGGAACCTCCGCGGAGATTATTTTGAATCTGGCTCTGCAGGAGGAAGGCATGACTGCTGACGATCTGGAGATCGTGGAGATGGATGCCAACGGAATCGTGACAGCCATGATCAGCGGAAATGTAGATGCCTGCGCCACCTGGTCTCCGGGAACCATGACCATTGAGGAGGCATTAGGCGACAAGACCGTATGGCTTGCCACCAATCAGGACTATGTAGACAAGGTAACCTTCCCCTCCAGCTTTATCACCACTCAGAAGTATGCCGATGAGAACCACGATCTGCTGGTGCGCTTCTCCCGCGCTCTTCAGAAGGCGGCTGACTACCGCAACAGCAATATTGAGGAGGTAGCCGGCTGGGTGGCAAAGCAGTGCGAGGTGGATGAGGCCACCATGAAGGCGACCGTGGGAGAGGGCAACTGGAGCATCACCAGCGATTTTTTGGGCAAGAGCCTGGAAGACGGAACCATCCAGAAATACTATGAGAATCAGCAACAGGTCTTTATTGACGGCGGGCGTCTGACTGAGAAGGTGGATGTGAACAATTACGTGCTGTTTGATGTTATGAAGGAAGCTAACGAGGCCAACAAATAACAGACGGACAGAAGCAACAGGAACAAAGAACGGTTTGGGAAATTGGAGCTGTCATGCGAAAAGGGGCTGTGGAAAGCCTCTTTTTGCAGATTAAGGCCTTTGCCGCGGGAAAAGATGCTTGCGAAAACGTTTGAGGAAATAATATGGTACAACGGGAATGAAATGTGGTATAATAGGAACACTTAGGGAGGGTTTTTCATGCTGTTGGTAGTGCTTCTGTTCCTTGCAGTCTCGTCTATAGCCCTCTTTTTTTTGAAGAGGGATGAACAGACCTACTGCCTTTTGGGGCTGTGCTTTAGCTTCTTTTGCATGTTTGTGGGGATAACCATCTATCTGGCAAAGACCGGCGGCCTTTCTCCTGAGCAGAAGATTTTTTTGTTTTTTGACACACAGATTCAGCGGTGGCTGTCCTACCTGATTTTTCCGCTGCGCCGCCTGGGATATATGATTGCCATCGGGCGGTATCTGTTTCCTCCCTTTCTTCTGCTGCTTGCCATTCAATACAGCATGATTCCGGCAGTGATGCGCCTGAAAAAGAAAGCTGCTGCCGTGTTTTTGCTGCCGGCTCTCACCCTGGTAATCTATTTTCCGGCCGTGTTTTTCCGTCTGGTGAAGGGCAGATTTGCTCTGCAGATTATTTTGATGAAGCTGACCCAGGGATGGATTTTTGCCTATATACTTCTGGCGGTGGGTCTGATTGTCTATGAGTATCTGGACGTGACCATCCCCTACAGCAAAAGGCAGTTTCGTTACATTATGGTTTTTATCTTAAGCGTCACGGTTCAATATGCCATTTACTGCACCCAGGATCCCCTTCAGGTGTATCAGATATATTCCACGGAGTATATGCGTTTTAGCGGCCGTCTGTATGCCAATTCCCTGATGAGCGTCCGGGGATGGTATCTGTTTACGGGATTTACCTTGATTTCGGTGGTGCTGGGGTTCTGGAATCTGAAAAATTATATGATGATCAGCTGGGAGGAAAGCAGAAATGACGTGAGCATCCGGCGTAAATTTGACACGGCCAGCATGGGGGTGTCCGTGTTTGTCCACAGCATCAAGAACCAGCTTTTGTCCAACCGGGTCCTCTGCAAAAAGATACGCAAGGAGCTGTCCGGCGGGGAGCCGGATCTGGAAAAGCTGAGAGCATATGCGGATATGCTGGATGAGGTAAACGAGAGCATGTTAGGGCGCATGGAGGAGCTCTACAAAAGTGTCAAAACAAGCAGCATTTCTCTGTGTCCCGTAAAGGCCGGACAGATTGCGGATACGACCATACATCTGTTTCACAAAAAATATCCGGAGGTGAAGGTGGAGATATCCGGAAGTATGGAGGAATCTCTTTTGGGGGATGAACAGCACTTAGGGGAGGCGCTTTATAATCTTCTGACCAACGCTCATGAGGCATTTCTCATGTCCGGCAAGGAGAAGGAAAAACTTGCCATGGTGGTTCATGCCCAGAGACTCTATGTGGAATTTGAGATCAGGGACAACGGGCCGGGGATATCAAAGCAGGAGCAGCGGCGGATTTTTGATCCCTTTTATACCAGCAAAAATACCAATTTCAACTGGGGGATGGGGCTTCACTATGTCCGTGAGATTGTGAAAAGCCATTTTGGAAAGCTGAGACTGGAAAGCTGTTTTGGAGAGGGGAGCAGCTTCTTTGTGACCATACCGCGGTATGAGCCGAGAAGGGAGAAGCATTCGGGGATGCAGGGGGATAATTAAGCTGTGACGGCAATAAGCAAATGAGTCAAAGGAGTTTTGGGAGATAGGGAAAGTAATATGATTCGGGTGGCAATTGTAGATGATTTTGATCTGCTTCGGGAGGATCTGTGCGAGCTGATTGCCGGGCAGGAGGATATGGAGGTTGCATGGCAGGCGGGAAGCGGCCAGGAAGCGGTGGAGAAGGCACAGAGGCAGGATGCGGACATTGTGCTGATGGATATTGAGATGGAGACGATTCACGCGGGGATTCTGGCAGCAGAAAAGATCCGGGATCAGGGCCGGGGACAGCAGGTTGTTTTTCTGACAGCCCATGAGACAGATCAGATTATTATTACTGCCATGGGGACAGGGGCCGTGGATTATGTGGTCAAAGGCTGTCCGGATGAGGATATTCTGCGCCACATCCGCAATGCCTACGGGGGAAAGCCGGTGATGGAATCCCGGGTCCAGGAAACCATCATGCGGGAATATACCCGGCTGCAAAGGTCGGAAAAAAGCCTTCTCTTTTTTATCAACAATGTGTCTCAGCTTACATCGGCAGAGAGGGAGCTTTTGCGTTTGCTTTTGGATGGGAAAAAGGTTAAGGATATTGCTCAGATCCGGTGTGTGGAGATCATTACCGTCAAGACCCAGATCAAGGGACTTTTGCGGAAGTTCGGGTGCAGCCGGACGAAGGAGATCGTCTCCATGATCCAGGAGCTGAACATATCTCACTTATTTTAGCGAAGGAGGGGATTTTCATGAGACATGAATATTACGGCTACAGCAAGGAACAGCTTTTGGCAGAACCGAAGATAAGGATGTTCTGTATGGAGGACAATGACGCGGTGTTTCGCCAGATGGCCCGGCAGATGGCGGATGAGATTGAGGCCAACAATGCCGCGGGAAAGAGGACGGTTTTTATCTGCCCGGTGGGTCCGGTGGGCCAATATCCCTATTTTGTGGACATGGTCAATGAAAAGGGAATCAGCCTTAAGCAGGTTTGGTTTATCAATATGGACGAATATCTGGATGACAACAAAAAATGGATCCCCATGGATCATCCTTTAAGCTTTAGGGGCTTCATGGAGCGGGTGGTGTACACAAAGATTAAGCCGGAGCTGGTGATGCCAAAGGAGCAGCGGATCTTTCCGGATCCGGAGCATCCGGAGCAGGTGCCGGAGCTGATTGAAAGGTTAGGAGGGGTGGATACGGCCTTTGGCGGTATCGGAATCAACGGCCACGTGGCCTTTAATGAGGCGGATCCGTCCCTTAGCGAGGAGGAATTTCTGGCCCAGAAGACCCGGGTGCTTTCCATCAGTCCGGAGACCCGGGCGGCCAATGCCATCGGAGATTTTGGCGGAGCCTTGGAGGATATGCCCAAATACTGTGTGACTGTGGGAATGTATGAGATTTCCCATGCAAAAAAGATCCGTCTTGGGTGCTTCCGCAACTGGCATCGGGCCGTGGTGCGCCGGGCCGGATACGGGGAGAAGACATCCGATTTCCCGGTGACCCTTTTGCAGGATCATGAGGATATTACGCTGACCTTTACAGAGTTTGTGGGAAGACTAAAGGATTAAAGGCAGCAAGGCAGGGAAATTTTTGCAGAGCAGATGTTTTAAAACGGTTTTGGAAGCGATTTAAAAGGAGGTTATGTGAAATGGCAGTGCTGCTTAAAGGCGGAATGGTGTATCAGGATCACAGGTTTGTGAGGGCTGACGTGCTGATGAGAGACGGAGTGATCGCCGGTGTGGGGACCGATTTAAAGGATGAGAAGGCACAGGTGGAGGATGTGACCGGGAAACGGCTGGTGCCGGGATTTCTGGACATTCACACCCATGGGGCTGTGGGAGTGGATGTAAATGCTGCCAGGGCAGAGGATTATGAGAAAATCTGCCGGTTCCATGCAGCCCAGGGAACTACCGGCTGGCTGTGCTCGGTGCTGACGGATACCAGAGAGCAGACCTTGTGGTGTATTGAGGAGTACAAAAAATGGAAGACCATGGAGCATAAGGGCTCCCGGCTTCTTGGCATTCATCTGGAGGGACCCTTTTTAAATCCTCAGTACAAGGGAGCTATGCCGGAGCATCTTTTGCAAAAGCCCAATCCGGAATTGGCAGCGGAGTATCAGAAGGCGGCAGAGGGAGAGATCCGCTATATTACCGTGTCTCCTGAGATCGAGGGAATGGTGGATTTCATCCCCGGGCTTTGCCAGCTGGGAATGAAGGTTGCCATCGGACATTCCGGGGCAGATTATGACACGGCTGTGAGAGCTATTTATAACGGCGCCGCGGCAGCCACCCACACAGGCAATGCCATGCGGCTTCTCCACCAGCATGAGCCGGCAATCTGGGGAGCGGTTTTGGAGGACGACAAGGTATATTGTGAGATGATCTGTGATGGGCGCCATCTGCATCCGGGTACCGTGCGGCTGATTTTGAAGACAAAGGGCATGGACCGTGTGGTGGCAATCACGGATTCCATCATGGCTGCCGGCCTGCCGGACGGGAACTATAAGCTGGGAGTCAATGACGTGGTTGTGGTGGACGGAGACGCCCGTCTGGCAGACGGAGGGAGCCGGGCCGGAAGCACGCTGACCACAGGAAAAGCCCTTGAGAATCTGCTGGCCTTCACCGGCCGGCCATTGGAGGATATTGTTCCTCTTCTCACAGAGAACCCGGCTAAGCTGATCGGGGTGTATGACCGGGTCGGTTCCCTTGAGGCAGGAAAGGACGCGGACCTGGTGGCGCTAGACGAGGGTTGCGCCGTAGCGGCCACCTACGTGAAGGGAGAATGCTGCTTTTTGAGATAAGCTATTTGGAGAAATTCACATCCGCGTCCTGAACCAGAAGCTCGATTTTGGTTCTGGCATTTTTCACCAGAGCCTGAACCAGCTGTGCTTTTTCCTCAGAGTAGTGGGTGCGGCGGATGGAGATGCTGACCGCGGCGATGATCTGTCCGCCTTTGCGGATGGGCGCCGCGTAGCAGCATATATTGGTATTGGATTCACCGTCCTCAAAGGTGAGCTGTTCCTTCTGAAAGGTTTCTAGCTGACTGTAGAGGGAAGAGACCGTGGGAATGGTCTGGGTAGTAAGCGGCGGGAGCTGGTCGGGATACATGTCCTCCAGCTCCTTTTTTGTGTGGTCTAAAAGAAGGGCTTTTCCCAGACTGGTGGCATAGGCCGGCATACGCGCCCCTACGGGGGTGAAAACCCGCACCCGGTCCGGAGAATCATGGGTGATCAAATAAAAAATATTTCCGTCATCTAGCACTGCAAAGTGAGCGGTCTCCCCGCATACGTTGACCATATTAAGTATAATTTCCGAGACATCTTTTAGAACATCTGACTGTCTGGCATAGGTCTGACCGACTTCATAGGCCTTCATTCCGATAAAATAGCGAAGAGTCTGCCGATTGTAGTAGAGATACCTCTGGTCAACCAGGGTATTCAGCACAGGGAAAATACTGCTTTTCGGTGCTTCGATGTACTCGGCCATCTCGGTCAGGGTAAAGCCCTCTTTGTTGAAAGCGGCGGCCTCCAGGATTTTTAAGACGCGTAGAGTGGGGCGGTGAAGCTTTTTACTTGACATAGTTCCTCCTGTAATTGGTACGGCTTATGTGAAAGACAGCACCAGATTGTTTGTATTTACGAATAATCTAACCATAGCACGAATCGGCGAGTCTGTCAAATAAAAATGATAAATGCGGTAATTATACCGTTGACAGAAGTACTTTCCTGTGTTATCATCAAAACAGGGAGTTCGTATAAAAGAATATAAATTCGATTATACGAACAATAAAAGGAGAAGGAGGGAAATGGGATGAACGACTGGCTGAGAGGAAGCATCCCGGCGCTGGTCACTCCTCTGATGGAGGACGGTACCCTGGATGAGAACAGTTTTGGCAGCCTGATTGTCAGGGCTCTGTCATCGGGGTGTCAGGGAGTTATGATTCTTGGCTCCTGCGGGGAGGGAGCTATGGTGGATGAAAAGACCTTTGAGCATGCGGTGGCAACGGCAGCGGAGGTGTGTGAGGGCAGGGGAGCCCTGATTGTTTCCACGGGAGCTGTTTGCGTGGAGCGGGTGAAGGAGAATATCCGCTGCGCAAAGAGGTGGAAGGCGGATGCGGTGCTCAATATTCCGCCCATGTATTTTGTTGAGACCCAGCAGGCCATCCGGGATTATTTTCTGCGTCTGGCAGAGTTTTCTCCGTTGCCTACTATGATCTACAATATTCCGTCCGTGACAAAGAACAATGTGGATCCTCTTACACTGGCAGAGCTGGGCAGACATGAGAACATAGCAGGCCTTAAAGACAGCAGCGGAAATCAGATTGCCTTTCAGCAGGTAGTGCAGGAGACGAGGGAGGAGGACTTTCACGTGTTTGTGGGAAGGGCGCCTTTGATCTGTGCCTCCTTGCAGATGGGGGCGGCAGGCTCTATGACACCGATTCCCAATCTGGACCCGTCTCTGGAGCTGGACATTCACAGATATCTGGAGACAGGACAGGTTAAGAAGGCCATTGATCTGCAGATGAAGGTCGCAAAGATTACGGCTCTCTTCGGGTATAAAAGGATGCCCATTAATGTAAACTTAAAAGGACTCATGTGGTCTTTGGGGCTGTGCGAGCCTTATACGGCAGGATTTGATCCGGTATTGAGCGAAGAGGAAGGGAAGCTTTTAAAAGAAAAATATAAGGAGATTACCAAGGAGGTACAAGGATGAAAAAAGGGAGAAGGTTTTTAGCGGTATTGTTGGTGATGGCATTGGCGGGATGCGGTTCAAAGGAAGCTCCCAAGGAGACCGCCGGGGCAGGAGCGGCGCCTCAGACCACCGCTGTCTTAGAGGAACAGGAGGACAAGTCCCAGGGGCAGGAGAGCAGCTCTAAGGAGCAGTCAGAGGAAAGCAAGATAATGGATGGATATCCCAAAAAGCCGGTGAAGATTCTGGTTCCCTGGGACGCGGGAGGGGGGACTGATGTGTTTGTTCGGACCATGGCCACGGGAGCAGAGAAATATCTGGGTCAGCCCCTTAATATTGTAAACCGGGGAGGCGCCGGAGGAACCATTGCCACAACGGAATTTTTGAAGGAGAAGGGGGACGGCTACAGCATTATCTTTGAGGCTATCGGAGTGTTTTCCACACAGCCCAAGATGAATCAGGTGTCTTACACCATCGATGATTTCAAGCCGATTATCGGCACCAGCGTGGATCCGGTGATGCTGGTGACCACCACAAGCACAGGCATCACTACCTTTGAGGAGTTTGTGGAGTATTGTAAGTCCAACACGGTGAATTTTGGATTTACCGGTACCGGCTCCCTTCATCATGTGGCAAATTACGCCCTGTTCGGTGAGCTGGAGGCAGATGTGAACGGAGTCAATTACTCGGGAGGAGGAGAGCTTTTGGCTGCCATGATGGGAGATCACGTGCAATTCGGTTCCCTTCATCCGGTGAATATTATGTCCTACGAGGACGCGGATACCTTTGTGCCCCTTTTGGTGTACTCTAATGAGAGGATTGCCCAGTACCCGGATGTGCCCACGGCAAAGGAGAAGGGATATGATTTTGACTTTGAGGTCTGGAAATTTATTGCCGCCCCAGCGGACACGCCGGATGCGGTTATCGAGTATCTGTATGAGGGCTTTAACAATATCTTAAATGACCCGGATATCCGAAAGCTTTTAGAGGAAGGCGGCTCGGTGATGATGGACAATAACCGGCCGGAGCAGGTGGAGGAAAAGCTGAGGGCCAATGTGGAGCAGACGGGTAAGGTCTTAGATGAGCTGGGGCTTTCCACCAGTTAGAACCGGAGGAATGGAAATGAAAATAAGGACGAACTTGTGGTCCGGGATTCTGTTTCTGATGTTGGGAGTGGCAGCGCTGGTTGTCATTCCCACCCAGATTCCAGCCGGAAAAAATGCCTACGGACCCAGATTGTTTCCCTATATTGTATCAGGGATTATGATTGTGTCCAGCTTAGGCCTTCTGGCAGGGGAGCTGGGTAGAAAGAAAACCAGGGGAGGAAGGGCCTTCGAGGGGGAAAAAGCCCTAAAAGACGGAAACACCCCGGAGGATTTGACGGTTTTGGACGCCTTTGAACTAAAACGGGTTGGTTTGATGTTTCTGATGATGACAGCCTATATTTTTCTGATCGAGCCTCTGGGCTTTGTGATTTCATCACTGCTTTTTGTGTGGGGGATTCTGATCTTTTTTAAGTCCAAAAGGTGGAGCTATTATGCGGTCTGCGGAGGGCTCGTGGTGCTGATCTATTACGGATTCAGGATTTTTTTGAAGGTATATCTGCCGTGAAGCCCGATGTGACTGATGCAGCGATGTACTGGCGCAATGCTGTGCCGGCAGACGGGCAGAAGGGGCGGCTTATCGGTGAAAAGTAATTGCGGGAGCACTCTGTAAGAAGGTTCCCGCAGGAAAAGAGGTGTAGTATGGAAGCATTGATTCAGGCACTGGGCACATCCTTTTCTCCCATGAATCTTTTATTTATGAATCTGGGAGTGGCCATTGGGATCGTCTTCGGGGCCTTGCCGGGCTTGTCCGGAGGGGTGGCGATTGTGCTCTTTATGCCGTTTACCTTTTATCTGGATCCCATTGTCAGCCTTTCCTGGCTGTTGGGGATGTACTGCGGAGGAACCTACGGCGGATCTATCACAGCTATATTGATCAACACGCCGGGGACGGCGGCCTCTGCGGCCACGGCCATGGACGGTTATGCTCTGGCCAAAAAGGGAAAGCCGGTGAAAGCCCTGATGACGGCGCTGGCCGCATCCTGTATCGGAGGGCTGATCAGCACCTTTATGCTGATTTTTATCTCCCCCCTGCTTTCGAGGATTGCCCTGAAATTCGGTCCGGCGGAGTATTTTTCCCTGGCAATATTCGGATTGTCCATTATCTCCGGGGTGAGCGGAAAGAATATTTTTAAGGGTCTTTTGATGGGCTGCCTTGGGATGTTTGTCATTATGATTGGCATGGATCCCATGGACGGAGTCCAGAGGCTGACCTTTGGCAATCTGTATCTGGCAGGCGGTATTGACATGATTCCGGCTTTAATCGGTCTGTTTGCCTTGTCTGAGATGTTTAACAAGGCCAAGGGGATCGAGAAGATCGAGGTGACGGCGGATTTTAACCAGAAGGACGACCGGCTTACCTTAAATGATGTAAAAGGATGCATGAAAACCATCGTGAAATCCAGCGGAATCGGCACAATTATCGGTGCTCTCCCCGGAACCGGCGCTGCCATCGCGTCCTTTATATCCTACAACGAGGCAAAACGTGTGTCTAAGCATCCGGAGGAATTTGGCAACGGCTCCATAGAAGGGATCGCGGCCTCGGAGGCGGGAAATAACGGAGTGACGGGGGCAACCCTGATTCCTCTTTTATCTCTGGGGGTTCCGGGGGATATGGTCACGGCCATACTGGTGGGAGCCTTTTTGATGCAGGGACTGACTCCAGGGCCTACCCTGTTTAAAAATAATCTTTCTCTTGTATATGGCATCATGATCTCTCTTCTGGCGGTCAATGTGTTTATGTATATTCAGGGCCGGTATTTTGTAAAATTGTTTGCCCAGGTAAACCGGATTCCCATGCAGGCCATGATTCCGGTGCTGTTTGTGCTGTGTGTGGTGGGAGTGTTTGTGGCCAACAACTCCATGTTTGACGTGAAGGTGATCCTGATATTCGGGGCTTTGTCCTATGTGGCAGGAAAGCTTAAGCTTCCGGTGACTCCTCTGCTTTTGGGGATTGTCTTAGGACCCATGGCGGAGCAGAATTTCCGCCGGGCATTGTCTCTCTCTAAGGGAAGCTGCCTGATTTTTGTCACAAAGCCCATCAGTTTGTTTTTCCTGATTTTGGTGGCAGCTACCATTGTACTATTTGCCAGAAAGAACCGGAAGGAAGCTTTATAAGAAGAAGGAGGAGCGAATGTATCAATATATTTTTCGGGGCGGCCTGGTGATTGACGGCACAGGCAGTCCCGGCTATGAGGGGGATGTGGCCATATCCGGAAACCGGATTGTAAAGGTGGCCCCAAGGATTGACGAGCCGGCGAAGCGGCAGGTGGATGTGAGAGGGATGATCGTGTGTCCCGGATTTATTGATGTCCATTCCCACTCGGATATCTCCCTTCTTTACCACAATAATCCGGACAGCAAAATCTATCAGGGCATCACCACGGAGGTCACAGGAAACTGTGGCTTTTCTCCTTATCCGATCAGACAGGAGCCGTCATGGTTAGAGAGGAGGAGAACCTCCCTGGCATTTATTGACGTGGATAAGGTAAGCTGGGACTGGGAGGATTTTGCAGGATACAAAAGGCGTATGGAGGCGGCAGGACCCAATGTGAATCTTGTGCCTTTAGTGGGGTACGGCAGCATACGGGCCATGGTTATGGGCTATGAGAACCGGAGGGCCACCGGACAGGAACTCATAGAAATGTGCCGGATTCTTAAGGAACATTTTTGCCAGGGCGTGGCCGGAATTTCCACAGGACTGGGATACCCGCCGGATTTTTACGGGGATGAGAGAGAGCTGACAGAGATTGCCAGAGTTGTAAAAGCATATGACCGGATATTTGCCTTCCATGTGCGGGGGGAGAGGGCAACCTTGTTTCAGGCTGTAAAGGAGGTCATATCCATCGGAAGAAACAGCGGGGCAAAGGTCCATATCTCCCATTTGAAATGTGCAGGAATCCACAACCAGGACCGCGGCCGGGAGCTTTTAGATAAGATCGATGAGGCCGTGGCCGGGGGAGTGGATCTGACCTTTGACATGTATCCATATACGGCAGGCAGCTCCAATCTGGGACTTGTATTTCCGCCGTCCTGCCACGAGGGCGGAGTGGAAAGCTTGTTAAATGCACTTAAGAGTCCGTCAAAGCGCTCGGAGATTTGCTGTCAGATGGAGCAGGGAACAAAGGGATGGAGCACAATGATCGGGGAATATGGGGGAGAGAATCTGATGATTACAGCCCTTGATGTTCACCGGGACTGTATTGGGAAAAGTCTTGCGCAGATCGGAAGGCAGTGGGGGTGTTCTCCCTCTGAGACTGCCTGCCGCCTTATGGAGGAGGAGTCCGGGAAGGTGGAGATGGTGATCTTTCAGTGTAAGGAGTCGGATATGGATCAGATTGCCGTCCGTTCCGGATGTCTGTATGGCACCGATGGCCTGGCAATGACAGAGGGCGCGGACAGGATTCGCCAGATGCCCCATCCCAGATATTTCGGAAGCTTTCCTCTGCTTCTTTTGAGGTATGGGGGGACGGAAAAGGGCATGGGATTGGAGGAGTTAATCAGCCGCCTGACAGAGAAGTCGGCCCAACGCTTTGGGATTGACTATCGGGGGCGGCTTGAGGAAGGGTATTATGGGGATGTGGTGGTGCTTGACAGACAGAGCCTTAATGCGCCGGCTTCCTATGAGAATCCCTGCCGGATATCAAAAGGGGTCAGGTACCTGACGGTCAACGGGTGTATGGAGATATGGGAGGGGAGAAAGACAGGGAGGACAGGAGGCGGGATGGAGCTGGAATATTGCAGGAAAACAGGGAGTGTGGTATGATGGTATGCGATGAATACTTAAGACGGCTTTTCTTTCTCAGAGATCGCGTCAGGGAACATCTTGGAGCGGTTATACCACAAGATGACGGAAGGGCCAAAAAAACGTGAAGGGAGAAATTCGCATGCCTGTGAAAAATATTATTGTGGGCCAGTCAGGCGGACCTACGGCAGTGATCAATGCCAGTTTGTGCGGCGTGATCCGGGAGGGACTTTCCCGGAAGGAGGAGATAGGGAAGATTTATGGAATGATTCACGGCGTGGAGGGCTTTCTGGAGGGAAGATATATGGATCTGGGAGCGGAGCTTTCGGCGGAGCAGCTGGAGACTTTGCGGGTGACTCCGGCGGCCTACTTAGGGTCCTGCCGCTATAAGCTTCCGGAGGATCCGGACTCGGAGGTGTATTCCCGGCTGTTTGCAAAGTTTGAGGAGCTGAATATCGGATATTTTTTCTATATCGGGGGAAACGATTCCATGGATACAGTCAGCAAGCTCTCCCGGTACGGGGCCAGGATTGACAGTCCCATCCGTTTTGTGGGAATACCCAAGACCATTGACAATGATTTGATTCTTACAGACCACACGCCGGGCTTTGGAAGCGCGGCCAGGTATGTGGCTGCCACTGTGCGGGAGATCGTGCTGGATTCCTCGGTGTACCAGCAAAAATCCGTCACCATCATTGAGCTGATGGGCCGTCATACAGGATGGCTGACCGGCGCCTCCGTGCTGGCGAGAAAGTATGAAAAGGACAATCCTGCTCTCATTTATCTTCCGGAGCGGACCTTTTCCCTAAAGGAATTTGCCGGGGATGTAAAGCGGGAGCTGGCCCGGCGGCGATGTGTGGTGGTCTGTGTGTCGGAGGGAATTGCGGATGAGTCGGGAACCTTTATCTGCGAGTACGGGGACAGAGAGCTGGCCGCCTGTCTGGGGAAAAAGACAGAAACAGGCACGGACGCAGAGAAGGAGGAGATCCTTTTGGATACCTTTGGCCACAAGATGCTGACCGGCTGCGGCAAGGTGCTGGAGCGCTTCGTGAGAGAGCGCTTTGGTGTTAAGGTCCGGTCGGTGGAGCTGAATGTGAGCCAGCGTTGTTCTGGAATACTGGCTTCCCTGACTGACATTAAAGAGGCAGAAAAGGCCGGCCGGATGGGGGTGGATTATGCCCTGTCCGGGGAAAACGGCGTGATGGTGTCCTTCTCCCGAAGGGGAAATGGAAGCCTTTACGGTCTGGATTATTGTGCTGTGGATGTAAATGAGGTGTGTAATCAGGAGAAGAAGGTGCCGGTGAGCTGGATTAGTGACAGCGGGAATGATGTGGGGCAGGAGTATGTAGAGTATGTGCTGCCTCTGATACAAGGAGCCGTCACAGTGCCCGAGAAGGACGGGCTTCCGGAATATCTTTACAGGAAACAAATTTTTTTGGAAAATAATTAACCAAAATGTATAAGGAAGGGAAAAGTGGTCATACTTAAAAATGTATCGATGCTCTTTAAAAAAAGAGTAGAAATACTTATCCTCCCCTTTTTGGTACCCTGTCCGCCGCAGCTTTGAAGTGTGGCGGGCGGGGTATTTTTTGCTTTGCAGTAAATATTGAGGGTGCCGCCTGTAATGCCGTAAAGCAGTGCCTGATCCTCGGCAGAAAAATTCTTAAAATAGCGGCAGGTGTCAAAAAAATCAAAAGGCATCAGCTTTATTTGTGCAGTACGTCTGCCATAAAGCGGAGCTTTCTATGCCCATGAAATAGATGGCTTTTTTGTCTTCAATAAACCGGGTGATGAGCGCAGTTTTTCCTACACGCCGGCGGCCATAAATGACGGTAAACTCAAATTTACCGGACGCATATATGCGATTCAAAGAAGTCAATTCACGTTCTCTGCCAATAAACATGATTCTGCCTCCCATCTTGTATTATTTATTGAAAGGTATTTTTGCATATTTTATGGTATCATGGGAACATATTTTAGTTAATTATAATTTACTTGTTTATAACTAACTATTTTAAAGTTTTAGATGGTGTACAGGACAGACCCGGGCCAAAACGGGACAAAATCATGAGGCATAAGAAAATATTTTATAAAAAATTTGGTTTTTAGTGTATAACCTGCCATAATAGGGGGATAATGAGATTAGTACCAAAGAAAAAAGAAATACTTATCCTCCCCTTTTTATCGCCCTGCTCATTACGGTTTCGTGGTGGGCGGGGCGAATTTTTCTACATCGGGCGAACGCACGATGCTTCTCGTTCGGCGTAAGCCGGACAAGAAGATGCACCCCGTGAACAGTAACTATTTTACCGAGTACCCAATCAGCCTGATTCTTTTTACTTGAACCAGGGGATTTTTTTTCGTATAATTCAGGAAAACAAAGTCATGTGGAAATGGGGAGGTATAATATGGCAATACATATGAGCATAAGGCTTGCATGGCACAGTGACGGCTGGAACGGGCACATCTGCAAAAAGCCATGTGAAAACGTATACTGTGTGGGACAGCACTCCTACCCGGGAAATCAGATTGCCGGCACAAGGGATCTGGATTTCGAGACGGAGCATGCAGGGGAGCCCTGCGCTCTTTATCCCTGCCGGGTGGCCTGCGGATTAAGTGTCAATACCTTTGGAAAGGAAACCATCCAGGTAAAGGTGGACCCGCCCTCCTGGTGGAAAGAGGGGGAAGCAGACGCGGGAATTTTAACCCTGCCGCCCTACACCACAGGGACCTGGTGCTATGAGGCCATGTACGGGGAGGAAGCTCTCTCGGATGTGAGAGGGAGAACCTATGATAACGACAAGCGCCGGCGCAATGCAGAGGCTTACTTTGAGCAGTTTGAGGAGGGAAAGTCCCTGGTGTTTTACTATGCCGGCTACAGCAATCCTTTTTCGGAGGAGGAGCAGGACAATTATGTTATTGCGGGAATTTCCAGGATTAAAAAAATTCATGATTTTCATTATTATGAGAACGCCACGGATCAGATCAAGGCAGATTATGCAGACGGCCTGATCTGGCAGAAGCCGGTCACATCCATGTATCCGGATGAAGGACTGCGCATTCCCTATTGGAAGTATATGGAGAATGAGGAAGCTTTAAGTCATATTGTAATCAAGCCCCTTCACAGGTCGCCTTTTAAATACGGAAGCCGAGAGGTGTCAGACGACGATGCCATTGAGATCATCCAGCAGTTGATCGGCGCGGTGGATTACCTGATAAAAATCGGTGACGACACGGAAAACTGGGAGCTGCGCAGGGGGTGGCTTGGCAGTGTGCTGAATGAGCTGTGGAGGGCCAGAGGGCCCTATCCGGGCTTTGCATCAGCGCTCATCAATATTGGACTTCATGAGCTTGTGCCGTCCTATATCGGACTTTCCAACGAACAGGAGATGAAAGGGTTTCGGGATGAGGTGAAGGAACTTTTGGCCGGGGAAAAGGATGAGGTGAGAGGTCATAAGATTTCCGGCCTGCGGGTGGTGAGACGGGAGTTTATGCTGCGGGAAGAGGAGGAGCAGCGGCTTCTTCTGGACATTCTTCCCAGATTTGACCTGACCGGAGAACAGATGGGAAGGATTCTTGGCGAAAACAGGGGAGCCGTATCCATCCGGGCCTCCTTATCTGAGATCGCAAAGAATCCCTACATAATTTTTGAACAGTATCAGGGGATGGAGCCGGATGACGCAATTCCCTTTTACAAGATTGACAACGGAATTATCGCTTCCCCGGAATACGGTCTGGAAAATATTTTTGATCCGGGTGCAACCGAACGGCTGCGGGCCTTCTGCGTGGACGAGCTAAACCGCATAGCCGCCCATTCCTTTGGCAAGGCGGAGACCATTCTAAAGTATGTGAACGGCCGTCTGGAGAGAATGCCGGAGTGGAAGCGATATACCTTTAAGCTTAAGAATTTTAAGATCGAGAGGGAAATACTTGAGAAGGCTCTTTTTCTTAAGGAGGATAAGGAGCTGTATCTTTATTTAAGATGGGTCTGGGAGGACGAGAGAGAAATCCGGCATGCTTTTACCATGCTAACAGACCGGCCGGATATTTCCTTCAAGCTGGCAATTTCCAGGGAAAAATTTAAAAACAAGCTGCGCAATCCGGAATCAAAGCTCAATGAGGCGGCTCCGGAGCAGTATGAGGCCATTCTTGAGAAGCAGGCGGATATCTGTATGCAGATATTTTCTAAGCCTCTCTGCGTGTTGTCGGGGGCCGCGGGAACCGGCAAGACCACGGTAATTAAGGCCATTGTGGAAAATATTGAGCGGGTTCATGGCCGGGCTGCGGGATTTCTCTTGATGGCGCCTACAGGAAAGGCGGCGGAGCGGATCAAGCTGCAGACGGGGAAGGACTCCTCCACCATCCATTCCTTTTTAGCTGGCAACGGATGGCTGAATGAGAATATGACCTTGAAGAGAACAGGCGGAAAGCAGGGACAGGAGGTCAATACCATCATACTTGACGAGTGCTCCATGATTGATCTGAATCTTTTTGCCACCCTGATTCGGAGCATTAACTGGAACACGGTTCAGCGGCTGATTTTGGTGGGGGATCCCAACCAGCTTCCGCCTATTGGGAGAGGCAGGGTCTTTGCAGATACCATAGACTGGCTGAATCGGGAATATCCCAACAATGTGGGGGTGTTGAGTGAAAATATCCGCCAGCTGGTGAACCGGGTGGAGAAAAACGGTTGCGGGATTCTTGATCTGGCCGGCCTGTTTATCCAGGAAAAGCAGGCGGATGAAGGAGGAAAAAGCCAGGCGGAGGATCTGAAGTTCAGGAAGGAGAAGCTGTTTGAAAAGATCCTTTTTCAGGGAAACGGGGACGTGGACAAGGATTTGGGTGTCTATTTCTGGAAAGAACAGGAGGATTTGGAGGAGACCCTGTATGAGGCGATGGTCCGGGATATGGAGTCTGTGACCGGGCTTACAGAATATGGGACAGTCAATGATTTGTGGATTGCCGCCATCCGGGATAAGGAGGATTCTTCCCGCTCCAACCCGGATGCAATCCAGGTTATTTCTCCTTACCGGGGAGAGTTTTATGGTACGGATGCCTTAAACACTCTGCTGCAAAAGGACTTTAATCCCTCGTGGAGCCGTAAGTATACCCTGGACGGAATCAGCTATTATGACAAAGTGATTCAGTTTAAAAACCGCCCCAAATCGGACATGGCCTATGCATACAACCGGGAGACAAAAATGACCGAGAGACATGAGGTGTTTAATGGGGAAATCGGACTGGCGCTGATTCATCCCTTCGACTACAAGGATTATCGCTACAAGAATCAGAGAACCATCGAAAAGCTTCAAGTGGCCTTTTCCAACAAGAGCCGGCAAAATCTGCGGTATATTTACGGGAAAAATCTGTGGAAGGATTCGGAGGGAAAATATATCCCGGAGCAGAGGGTGGCCGACAATTTGGAGCTGGCTTATGCCATCAGTGTCCACAAGTCCCAGGGCTCTGAATTTGACTATGTATATCTGGTCATTCCGGGAAGGGACAGCCATCTGCTTTCCATGGAGCTTTTATATACGGCTATTACCAGGGCGCGGAGGAAGGTGACGGTGTTTTTGCAGGAGGATATGAGCACCTTATCGTCTCTGGGCCATATGGAAAAGTCGGCTGTCCGCCGGATCAATTCCTCGGTGTTTTATTTCAGGCCGCTGCCGGAGGAGCTTTTGTACAGCAGAAACTGGCACGCGGATGAGAAAAGGCTGGCAACCCTGTCGGAATATTTTGTGCGGTCAAAGTCAGAGGTTATCATAGCCAATATGCTGTCGCAAGAGAATGTGCCCTTTGTGTATGAGGAGCCTCTGTACGCGCCGGACGGAACCATGTATCTTCCTGATTTTACGGTGAAATTCCGCGGGGAGACTTATTACTGGGAGCATGTGGGCATGCTGCACCGGTATGATTACAGGGTGCATTGGGAGGAAAAGAAAAAGTGGTATGAAAAGCATTTTCCGGGCAGGCTGTTGATTACTTTTGAGAGTGAAAATTTGTCGAGGGAGGCTATGAAGATAATTGAGGAGTATCGATAAGCAGTGTTTTGGACCGCGTTTATAGCAGCCGGCAGGCAGAAAAATTTTCCTCTTAAATAAATTGCAAAATTTTGGGAAGTGTTATATACTAAGGAAATGATATTGCGGCCCCGTGCTGTCAGCTTTATGAGGAGCGTGTCGGCGTTTGGGGCCGCGGGACAACAAAGATGAGAAAGGATGCAGATCAGACTATGGCATTGTTGGAGACATGGAGGAATCTTGCCTATGGCAACGGTTCCAATGATAAAGAAAAGCAGAGATTGTGGGACGGATATTTTGCGATTGAAAAGGGAATTTATGAGAAGATTCTGGCCAATCCCACAGAGGTGATTACCGGCACGGTGAAGGAGCTGGCAGAAAAGTATGAGACAGAGCTTCTGATTATGACCGGATTTTTGGATGGGATCAATGAGAGCTTAAAGGATTATGAGAACCCTATTGATACCATGGAGGAGGATACGCAGGTAAAGATTGAGATCGATCCGGAGAAGCTCTACTACAATATGGTGGCAGCCAAGGCAGAGTGGCTTTATACCCTGCCCCAGTGGGATGAGATCTTAAGCGAGGAGCGCAGGAAGGAGCTTTACAAGCAGCAGAAGGCCTCCGGCACCATCCGCAAGGAGAAGAAAATATTCCCCAATGACCCCTGCCCTTGTGGAAGCGGGAAAAAGTACAAAAAGTGCTGCGGAAGGAACGCATAGAGATAAAGGTGGATGCGTATACAGGATTTGCAAAGGTCTATGACCTGTTTATGGAGGATGTTCCTTACGGACAGTGGTGCGACCGGGTGGCGGAGCTTTTGCGAGAGCAGGGAGTGGCAGAGGGCCTGGTGCTGGATATAGGGTGCGGTACAGGCAGGCTGACACGGCTTCTGGCAGACAAGGGATATGACATGATCGGTGTGGACATGTCCGGAGAGATGCTGGAGGCGGCCATGGAGGAGAACCAGGACGGCTCGATTCTCTATCTGCAGCAGGATATGCGGGAGTTTGAGCTGTACGGAACCGTGAGAGCGATTGTCAGCATCTGCGATTCCATGAATTACCTGATGGAATATGAGGAGCTGGTTCAGGTGCTTTCACTGGCAGACAATTATCTGGATCCGGGCGGTGTTTTCCTTTTTGATATGAATACGCCTTATAAGTACCGGGAGCTTTTGGGTGAGCAGACCATCGCGGAAAACAGGGAGGAAGGCAGCTTTATCTGGGAAAATTATTTTGATGAAGAAGAGCAGGTGAACCAGTATGACCTGACACTGTTTGTCCGGGAGGAGGATGACCGTTACAGGAAGTATGAGGAGACTCATTTTCAGCGGGCCTATGAGGTGGATGAGGTGAAAAAGGCCATCCGGGAGGCTGGTCTTAAGCTGGTGGCCGTATATGACGGCTGGACGAAAGACGCGCCCCGAAAGGACAGTGAGAGACTGAGCTTTGTAGTTCGGGAGATTAAGAAAATTTTATAAAGTGACTTTGGTGCCATACAGACAAATCCGCTCATAGCATATTAAAAAGATATGCCAGGGGCGGATTTTTTGATTACTATCAGTCTGTGTATGATTGTAAAAAATGAGGAGAAGGTATTGGAGCGGTGTCTGAAATCGGTCAGTGAATTTGTGGATGAGATTATTATTGTGGATACGGGGTCAGAGGACAAAACCAGGGAGATTGCAGGAAAATTTACAAAAAAGGTGTATGATTTTCCCTGGAGAGATGATTTTGCGGCGGCAAGAAATGAGGCGTTTTCCAGGGCGACCATGGACTATTGCATGTGGCTGGACGCGGACGATGTGGTAACAGATGAGAACCGTAAACGGATTTGCTGTCTGAAGGAGACCATAGATCCGGACACGGACATGGTTATGATGAAATATGCCATTTCGGAGGATTTGGAAGGAAATCCGCTCTTTTCTTATTACCGGGAGCGGCTGGTGAGAAACGGACGGGGATTTTTGTGGAAGGGACGTGTCCACGAGGTGATTGTACCGGCGGGAAAGGTGATTTATTCGGATATTGTGATCCATCATCGGAAAATCGGTGCAGGAGACGGAGACAGAAATTTGCGGATTTATGAGAAAATGATTGAGGAGGGAGAGAAACTGGATGAGAGAAGCAAATTTTATTATGGGAGAGAGCTTTTAACTCACAAAAGATATGCCCAGGCTAAAAGAGTGTTGGAGGAATTTCTGGCAGGAGACGGGTGGGCGGAAAATAAGATAGAGGCGTGTCTTAATCTGGCCGAGTGTTTTCGGGCTCTTGGACAAAAGGAGGACGGGGCCTTGGCTTTGTTAAAGGGATTTTTGTATGGGGCTCCCAGGGGAGAGGCCTGTTTTGAGCTGGGAAGATATTTTCAGGAGAAGGAGGAATGGGAGATGGCTATATTCTGGTATGAGACAGCCCTTAAGCTGACACCTCCCGGGGAGACAGGAGCCTTTGTGCGGCGGGATTATTACGGATATCTGCCGGAAATCAACTTGTGCGTGTGTTATGACCATCTGGGGGAGACAAGAAAGGCTTATGAGTATCATTTAAAATCCAGAGCGCGCAAGCCCGAGGCCCGGGAGGTAAAGTGGAATGAGCAGTATTTTCGGGAAAAGGGGATGGAGGAGATTCGGATCGTGTGAGTGTTTCCGTGGACGAACCAAACGGGCAAACGGGACATATGATACAGTAAACCGGCGAGGCTGGATAGGATGATAAAAGGGTGTCAGACCGTTGCCGGGGGAGAAAATGAAAGGAGTTATCATATGTATTGTGATTCGATAGATTCAGGTTATGGAAGAGACGGAAGGTGTGGAGAAAGAAGAGGATGTTGTCATCCTAACCGGCCGGTGCCTCCGTATCCGCCAATGCCGCCAGGACCGCCATTTCCGCCAGGGCCGTCCTGCTGCTGCCGGGGACCGCGGGGACCAGAAGGTCCTATGGGGCCGGAGGGACCGATGGGTCCCATGGGTCCGGCGGGACCGGCAGGCCCGGGACTGAGCCAGGTGGAGGCTTTTGATCCGTCCAGACAGTATCTCAGGGGAGATATGGTGTATTTCAATGGCAGCCTTTACCGGGTAAACAGAGATTTTCCTGTAGGGATTCCGGGAGTTTCCCCGGACTATGACCTGGTTACCGCGGCAGGGCCTACGGGGGCTACCGGTCCTCAGGGACCTCAGGGCGCCCAAGGTCCTCAGGGAGCTCAGGGAGCTACCGGTCCTCAGGGACCTCAGGGAATCCAGGGAGAACCAGGTCCGGCCGGAGCTGCCGGAGCGACCGGCCCAACAGGTCCGCAAGGCATACAGGGGGTACAGGGGCCCCAAGGAATCGCGGGAGCAGTGGGAGCGACCGGCCCGGCAGGAGCAGTCGGCCCCACGGGAGCAACCGGCCCGACCGGGGAAGCCGGCCCGGCAGGAGCAGTCGGCCCCACAGGAGCAACCGGCCCGGCAGGAGCAGTCGGCCCCACAGGAGCAACCGGCCCGGCAGGAGCAGT
>CAJUHR010000027.1:45501-73347 GCA_910586255.1 uncultured Lachnospiraceae bacterium
GGAGCAACCGGCCCGACCGGAGCAACCGGCCCGGCAGGAGCAGTCGGCCCCACGGGAGCGACCGGCCCGACCGGAGAAGCCGGCCCGGCAGGAGCAGTCGGCCCCACAGGAGCAACCGGCCCCGCGGGAGCAACCGGTCCGACTGGAGCAGCCGGAGCGGCTGGAGTAACCGGTCCCACGGGAGCGACTGGTCCGGCCAACGGATTGAATGCTTATGGAAGCTTGTATAGCATAACGCCTCAGACCTTAAATCTGACTATAGGCGGAACAACACAGATTCCCTTGGCCACAGCAGGACCTGTAAAGAATGCAACCTATGTACCGGCCAACAGCATTGTAGTGGCCAACCCCGGCACTTATGAGATCAATTACTCAACTACTTTAACAGCAGCTCTGGCAACAACGGTTACATTTGCTGTGCGAGTCAACGGAGTCGATGTTCCCAGTGCAACGATTTCCAGAGCGCTGTCAGTGGGGACCAGTTCCTTGTTCAGCGGAAGTACAATCGTAACTTTGACAGCAGGAAGTGTTGTAGATATGGCACTTTCCGCGCTATTGGCAGTGGGAATAACCCTCGGTAGCGGGGTGAACGCCACACTCACAGTCAAAAGGCTGGATTAAATCACAACAGACAATCAAATTGAGCAGCCGGCCGGAGATACCTGCTTTTGGTGTCTCTGGCCGGCTGCTGCATTGTTTTCAAAATCCGGTTGACAAAGCGGTGGGAATTTGGTGTACGGATTTAATATCCGTGCCAGCGGGATTCTCCTTTTGGATTGGCAGAAGAAAATGCATATTCAAAAAATCTCACGGAAACAGAAAAAACAAATGACCTTTTAGCGAATATGTGGTAAAATTTCAGAAGATGTGTGAAATACCAGAACATACATGGTATGGAACAGGAGGGATATTTTGCTGTATTTAATAAAAAATGCCCATATTTATGCCCCGGAGGATCTGGGAGTGGGGGATGTGCTGATTGGAGGCGGAAAGATTCTGCAGATGGAGGAGCATCTGCCGGCTGAAACTGCCTACAAGGTCACGGTGCTGGACGGCAGCGGCAAGGTGCTGATGCCGGGGCTGATTGACGCCCATGTGCATATTCTGGGAGGCGGCGGTGAGGGCGGAGCTAAGAGCAGGACTCCGGAGATAATGCTCTCAGATATTACCTTGGGCGGTGTCACCACTGTGGTGGGATGTCTGGGGACAGATGGATGCACCCGCACTATGACCAATCTTCTGGCCAAGGCCAAGGGGCTTGAGGAGGAGGGAATCACCACCTACGTGTATACGGGCTCCTATCAGGTGCCGGTGCGGACCCTGACCGGCAGCATTATGGATGATATCATTTTGCTGGAAAAGGCGGTGGGAACCGGGGAGATCGCCATCTCCGACCATCGCTCCTCTCAGCCCTCCAGGGAAGAATTTGCCAGGATTGTGGCGGACACCCGGGTAGGAGGGATTCTTTCCGGCAAGGCAGGCCTGGTGAATATCCATATGGGAGACGGGGAGGAAAAGCTGGAATTTTTGCGGTATGTGAGAGCCCATACTCAGATTCCCCCGTCCAATATGCTGCCCACTCATATCAACAGGAGCAGGACACTTATGATGGATGGGATTGACTATGCCAAAAGCCTGGGAGGTTATATCGATCTGACCACCAGCTCGGATCCGGATTTTCTGGAGCCGGATGAGGTGAAGGCCAGCTGCGGTCTTAAAATGGCGCTGGAAGCAGGCGTGGGCGAGGACCATGTGACCTTTTCCTCAGACGGACAGGGAAGTCTGCCGGTCTTTTATCCGGACGGAACCCTAAAGGGTCTCGGGGTGGGAAAGGTAATATCCTTGTACCGGGAGATGAGGGATGCGGTTCTGGAGGATGGAGTGCCTCTTCCAAAGGCTCTCAAGGCCGTGACTGCCAATCCGGCTGATCTTTTAAAGCTTTCCCACAAGGGAAGGATCGCGGAAGGAGCCGATGGAGATCTGGTTCTGGCAGACAAAGAGACTCTAAAGATTGATACGGTGATGGCCAGGGGAGTCATCATGGTGTCGGGGGGACAGGCACTGGTGAAGGGAACCTTTGAACTGTAGACGGAGAAATGCAAAAGGCGAAAGACCATAAAAGGAGAAGAAATCATGGAAAAGAAAAAACAGTTTCAGATGCCTCACACATACATTATCATTTTCGGAGTCATTCTTTTGGCAGCGCTCCTGACTGTGTTTGTGCCTTTGGGGAAATATGAAACAAAAGAGATTACCTATATGATGAACGGGGAGGAAAAGAGCCGGACCGTTCTGGACCCGGACAGCTTTGAGTATGTGCTGGACGACAATGGAAATAAGGTAACAAAGATTGCGCCACTCTTCGGCACAGAGGATTTTGGCGGCCAGGGTATTTTAAACTATGTGTTTGAGGGTATGACCGTAGGAGACAAAAACGGTACGGCAGTGGGAATCATTGCTTTTATCCTGGTAGTGGGCGGCGCATTTGGGATTGTGCTGAGGACCGGCGCCGTGGAGAGCGGGATTATGCGGGTCATTGACATTGCCAACGGAAAGGAGATTGTGCTGATTCCGATTTTGATTGTGCTGTTTTCTTTAGGCGGGGCAGTGTTCGGCATGGGGGAGGAGGCCATTCCCTTTGTTATGATTCTGGTGCCAATGTTCGTGGCCATGGGATATGACGCGGTAGTAGGAATCATGTGTTCCTATGTGGCTACCCAGATTGGCTTTGGTTCTTCCTGGCAGAATCCCTTCGGCCTGGCAGTGGCCCAGGGGGTGGCCGGGATTCCGGTAATGTCAGGAGCCTGGTTTCGGATTCCGCTGTGGATCTTTTTTACTGCTCTGGCCAGCGTGTTTACCATGCGCTATGCGATGAAGATCAAAAAGAATCCAAGGCTTTCCGTGGCTTATGAGTCGGACGAGGCTTATCGGACGGAATTTGCCAGAAACGGACGGGAGATGCCGCCCTTCACTCTGGGGCATAAGCTGGTTCTTTTGACCATTGCTGCCTGCATGGCATGGACCATCTGGGGCGTTGTGGCCAAGGGGTATTATATTCCGGAGATTGCATCTCAGTTTTTTGTGATGGGTCTGGTGTCCGGCTTGATCGGGATTGTGTTCCACTTAAATGACATGAAGCTGAATGATATTCCCAAGGCCTTTGACCGGGGAGCGGCAGATCTTTTAGGCGCGGCTATTTGTGTTGGTATGGCTCAGGGAATCATCATTATCCTGGGAGGAACCAGCGCCACGGAGGGCACCGTACTGAATACCATACTTCATAGCATCAGCGAGGGAATGCGGAATTTCCCGCCGGTAATCTCTGCCTGGCTGATGTATGTGTTCCAGTCTGTGTTTAATTTCTTTGTGGTTTCCGGTTCCGGTCAGGCGGCCCTTACCATGCCGATTATGGCGCCTCTGGCAGATCTGGTGGGCGTGGAGCGGCAGGTGGCTGTGGTTGCCTATCAGTTGGGAGATGCTTTTACCAACTTTATCGTGCCCACCTCCGGATGTCTTTTAGGCGCTTTGGCAGCTGCAAAGCTGGATTGGGGGAAATGGGCTAAGTTTCAGATTAAGTTTCAGGCTGTCCTGTTTGTATGCGCGTCATTGGCAGTGGTCCTGGCAGTGGTGATCGGGCTGTCTTAAACTTTTATGTTTCAGAAAGAGAGGAAAGATGATGGGGAAAACGGAACAAAGAGAAAAGATCAATAAGGCGGGGACATTTACTACCGAACGGATGGATGCCACAGAAAAGAAGAAGGAAGAGGAACCGGTAGAGAAGCTTATTTTGCCCCGCACCATTCATCTGGTTCCCATGGACAGGATTGCAGGGTTTGACGTGCGGCCGGGATTTTATGAGACCAATGGCGCCACGGCTATTCCGGGCGGAGTGAATTTTACCGTGTATTCCCACGGGGCAACCTCCATTGAGCTTTTGCTTTTTCACAGAATGGAGGAGGAGCCCTTTGCAGTGTTGCCCTTTCCGCAGCATTACCGGATCGGCAATGTATATTCCATGATCGTTTTCAAGCTGAATATTGAGGAATTTGAGTATGCTTACCGGGTGGACGGGCCATATGACCCCAAAAAAGGATTGATCTTTGATAAGTCAAAATATCTGCTGGATCCTTATGCAAAGGCAGTTACAGGACAGAGCCAGTGGGGAGATTCCTCGCCGGGAGAGCAGCATTACAAGGCAAGGGTGGTGAAGGATGATTTTGACTGGGAGGATATGCAGCCGCCTCTTCTCCACATGGAGGATCTGGTAATCTATGAGCTGCATGTAAGGGGATTTACCATGGACAAATCCTCCGGCGTTTTTCATCCCGGTACCTTTGCCGGGCTTTTGGAGAAGCTTCCGTATTTAAAGGAGCTGGGAGTCAATGTGGTGGAGCTGATGCCCATCTTTGAGTTTGATGAGATGCAGGATTACCGGGAGGTGGCCGGGGAGAAGCTCTACAATTACTGGGGGTATAATACGGTCAGCTTTTTTGCTCCCAACACCAGCTACACGGCCAGCCGGGAATACAATCGGGAGGGAAATGAACTGAAAAACCTCATTCGGGAGTTTAACCAGAACGGGATTGAGGTTTATCTTGACGTGGTGTTTAACCATACGGCAGAGGGAAATGAACAGGGCCCGTTTTTCTCCTTCAAGGGCTTTGACAACAATATCTACTACCTTCTGACGCCGGAGGGATATTATTACAATTTCAGCGGGTGCGGCAATACGCTAAACTGCAACCATCCCATAGTCCACCAGATGATTTTAAACTGTCTCCGTTATTGGGCCAGTACCTACCGGATCAATGGCTTCCGGTTTGATCTGGCCTCGATTCTGGGCCGCAACGAGGACGGTACGCCCATGGATAAGCCGCCTCTTTTACAGTCTCTGGCCTTTGATCCGATTTTAGGAGATGTGAAGCTTATTGCAGAGGCCTGGGACGCGGTGGGGCTTTATCAGGTAGGCTCTTTCCCGTCCTGGAACAGGTGGGCTGAGTGGAACGGCAGATACCGGGATGATATGCGCCGTTATCTGAAAGGGGATGGAGGCTTTGCCCAGGCAGCAGCTCTGCGTCTTGTAGGCTCCCGGGATATCTATGAGGTGAGCACCCGGAAGAACGCCTCTGTGAATTTTATCACCTGCCATGACGGATTTACCATGTATGATATTTTTTCCTACAATCAGAAGCACAACGAGAAGAACGGCTGGAACAATACAGACGGGGCCAATGACAACAACAGCTGGAACTGCGGGGTGGAGGGAGAGACGGATGATCCGGAGGTTCTTACCTTAAGAAAGCGGATGATCCGCAATGCCTTTGGGCTTTTGATGTGCAGCCGGGGGATTCCTATGTTTTTGGCAGGAGATGAGTTCTGCAATACCCAGTTTGGCAATAACAATGCCTATTGTCAGGACAATATTACCTCCTGGCTGGACTGGAACCGGCTGGAAAAAAACAGGGATATTTTTGAGTTTTTTAAATTTATGATTGCTTTCCGCAAGGCACATAAGGTACTGCGGGTCAATGTGAGCGATGGAGCCTGCGGCTTTCCGGACGTGAGTTTTCACGGGGAGAAGCCCTGGCGTGGACAGTTTGCCGGACATGAGCGGTATGTAGGCGTGATGTTTGCCGGCAAGGAGAAGGATGTTCCGGCAGATGTGGTCTATGTGGCTTCCAATGCTTACTGGGAGAAGCTTGATATCCTGCTTCCTGAGCTTCCTGAGAATATGGGCTGGAAGCTGGTGGTGGATACGTGGGAGAGTAAAGTGTCAGCACCCAAGGCAGCCGGGAGTAAATTTGAGATTGGGCCGAGGAGTGTGAAGGTGTTTGTGGCGGCGGTGAAAAAGGGGCGCGGGTAGTTTGTTTGTTCCTGGAGGTACGCCTCCTTCTCCTTTTTCCAAGGCTGAACATTCTCAGCGCCGACCGCAACGGAGTGAAGAAGTGGGAGCACAAAGTGCGGAGCAATCCGGTATCAAAGGGGTCAAAAGACCTTTTGACCCCAACATCATGACATTGGCTTGTGAACAGTAACCCTGTAAGTAAATGTTAAGAAGAAGGACAGATATTCTTTGTGGATATTTGTCCGTTTTTATGGTAAAATTCAAAAAAGAATTCAAGGGATTGTGAGTAGAAGCGGGAGAGGATGAGAACAAGTTTATGAGAATATATGGAAAAAGAGCAGGGAAAGTGGCGGCGGTTCTGGGATTTTTTCTGGCTATGGCAGGGATGAGCGCAATGGCGGCGGAACAGCAGGTGATTATGATAGGAGCGGCGGCCGAAGGAGGGATTATGACACATAGTGGAGGAGGGAGCCCGACAAAGGAAAGTAATCATCTGGGACTGGATGTGGCAAAGCTGTCTGCGGCAGCAGAGACAAAGCAGATTGTTGCAGTGGTGGGCTCGGGGATGGACAGCTCCTTTGTGAATGTGGCATATTTTAAGAAGAATGAAGATGGCAGCTGGACGGAGGTATTCTGTGTGCCGGGCTATTGCGGACACAATGGAATGTCCACGGACAAAAGAGAGGGAGACCGCTGCACCCCCACAGGAACCTATGGTTTTGTGACTGCTTTCGGGATTTTGCCGGACCCGGGCAGCGTTATGCCATATAAGCAGCTGGAGGAAGGGGATTTCTGGGTGGATGACAGCAACAGCCGTTATTATAATCGGATGGTGAATGTCGGCCGGACGGCCCGGGACTGGAATTCGGCGGAGGAGCTGATGAGGATCACTCCCTCCTACAACTATGTGCTGGCGCTGGATTATAATACAGATGAGCCTGTTCCGCAAAAAGGCTCAGCCATTTTCCTTCACGGAATCCATCCGGAGAAAACATGGACGGAAGGGTGCATCGCTATTCCGGAGGAGCAGATGAAACAGCTTCTACAGGAGCTGGGAAAGGATGCCAGGATTGTGATTATGCCCAAGCTGCCCGCAGCGGAAACGGAATAAAGGCTGGCTGTCAGGAAGACCTGGCAGCCAGTTTTTTTGCAATAAACCGAAGAGCCTCCAGCTTCTTTTTTTCCGCCGGAGACATTCCGGAGGTAAGGACAGAGGCCAAAAGCTCTGCCTCCGGATCCGAAAAATGGATTCCTTTTCTTGCAGCATCCATCTGCATGGACATAAAGGCCGGAAGGATCTGATCTTTGGGAAGTTTTGTGACCTGGTCCGCAAAGGTGGTCAGATAATCCAGCTTTTCCGGGGCCATCTGTTTCAGGCGCGGATCCTGCTTCCAGTTGTAGGTGGTCATGGGGAGCTCCTTTCCAGAGAGAGTTAGGTGGTCTGCATGGCCTGCAGCATGATCTGCAGGTTTTCTATCATCTCGATCAGCTCCCGTTCCCGGGGATTGGCATAGGGCTTCATAGCCTGAAGCATTTCCACCGGAGAGCTTTTCCGTTCCCCGGCAGAGGCAACGCTCATGGCGGCGACTTCGCCTCCGGAAAACAGGTTCATGGTGCGGCTTAACTCTTGTATTTTGATCATCATCGATAAAAAACGCTGCATGGGCTGCTGCATATAGGGAATCGCCGCTTTTACCATCTGCAGATGAGGATCCGCAAGCAAATAGTCGAAATCGGTCAACCGGACATCGGTGCCTGCATCATCGTTCATAAACGGCTCCTTCGCTTTTTGAAATAATATATGCGCCATTCAAGGAAAACATACCGACTGCATATAATGATGTTGAGGGTAAAATATATTTTGCCTTCTGTTAGGAGGAACAAGCAATGGCTACAAGATTGATTATAGATGGAAATGCAGTTTATGAGATCGATGAGGATTGTCAGGAATATCAGAGAAAAAGAAGCAAATGTCAGGGCAGGGGACGATGCCGGGAATGTGGAGGCGGGCTCCGAAAGGAAGAAACAGACAGGAAGAAAGAAGCTGCCGGAGAAAGAAGCATTTAGATATACCTGAATAGGACGGATTTTTTGACAAGGGAAAGCCCCCTCACCCTGAGGGGGCCCAACCCTTTGCCGGAGGGTCTTTAGCAGAAGAAGCCGCCATTGCCGCCACAGCAGCACAGAAGAAGGATGATCCAGATCCAGTCGCAGCCGTTTCCGCATCCAAAGCTGAAGCAATTGTTATGTTCACATCCACATCCGCATCCGTTGCCATTACCGCTGCAGCAGCACAGAATCAGGATCAGCCAGATGATGTTGCACCCGCTTCCTCCCCCGTTACAATTGCAGTTGCAGTCACATCCGCAGTTTGTTGCCGCCAAATCGCTCATACCAGTTCCTCCAAGAATTATTTACAATTCATCATATGTCAGGCTGCATGTCATAGTTTCCGGTTTTTTGAAAGTTTTTCAGAACAAAAGGAGCGGAAAGGAAAGCAGGAAGGGAAATTGTGATAAATATCCAAAAAAAAAGGGATTATTTAAAAAAAATTTAATTCCCTTTTTGACAAATTGTGTTATACTTTTAAGAGCATGAAAATAAACAGGGGATGCCATAAGGGAAAGATTTATGGCATTTCCTATAAATATAGAGAATGGGTGAAAACTATGAGCAGGTATGACGAGGATCAAATGTATGGCACAGGCCGTTCACGGGCAAGGGGTGGCTCAAGGGGGAATGGAAGCTCATCCAGGGGGAGTACTTCCCGAAGCAGTGGCAGCGGTTCAAGGGGAAGCTCCCACAGCACTTCGCGAAGCCCTTCGTCAAGAAGCGCTTCTTCCCGGGGAAGTTCTGGCAGAGGCACTGCTTCCCGGGGGGGAAGCAGCTACCATGGAAGTGGGGGATATGGTTCCAGTCATGGAAAGAAGCATCGGAGAGCCAGGACGGATTACAGTAAAATCGCGATTGGCGGTGTTCTTTTGATAGCTGCCATTACCCTGATTGTTTTTTTTATGCGGGGCATGGACGGGGAGAAACCAGGCGAGGAAAGTCAGACCGAGACCAGCTCTGTTGAGGAGACCGAGCTTTTGAAGGAGGTTACGGTAGATGGAGTGAATATTACCGGCATGTCCAGAGAGGAAGCCAGAGCGGCTATTTTAGAGAACTATCCCTGGGCTATGACAGTCACCTGGCAGGAGGATACCTATGAGGTGATGGATTTGATGGCCGGCAAGGTAGATAAGCTTTTGACAGAGATTTATGCCGGTGAGCCCGGAGAAAAGTATTCTCTGGATACCAGCGGTTTGGAGGAGGCCGCAGCGGCAGAGGCGGCCAAGGCAGCTGCTAAGTGGGACAAGGTGGCAAAGAACGGTTCCATTTCCAGCTATGACAAGGAGACGGATCAATTTCTATTTACCGGTGCGGAAGAAGGACAGGCTCTGGACCAGGAGAAGTTGACAAAGGATATTCTGGGAGCCTTAAAGAAGAAAGATTTTGATGCAAAGCTGACCGCTTCCATGGATTCGGTGGAGCCGGAGTTCAGTGAGGAGACGGCAAAGGAAAAGTATAAGACCATTTCCACTTTTACCACCAAGACCACCTCCAACAGCAAGCGAAACACCAATGTAAAGCTGTCTGCAGAGGCGATTAATGGAACGGTCTTGCAGCCCGGGGAGGAGTTTTCCTTTAATGAGACGGTTGGGCAGAGAACAGAGGCAAAGGGCTATAAGGGTGCTGCTGCCTATAATAACGGAGAAGTGGTGGAGGAGATCGGCGGAGGTGTCTGTCAGACCTCATCTACCTTATACAACGCAGTGTTAAAGGCGGGATTAAAGACCACAAAGCGCCAGTCCCACACCTATGAACCCTCTTATGTGACACCGGGAACGGATGCCACTGTCAGCTGGAACGGACCGGATTACCGGTTTGTAAACAATTCCAGCGCTGCTATCGGAATCCGGGCCAGATATTCGGATCAGACCATCACGGTCTCTATTTATGGAGTGCCGGTTCTGGAGGAAGGGGTGACCTATTCCTTAAAGTCCAAAAAGCTGAAGGATTTAGATCCGCCGGCGCCTGCCTATGAGGAGGATCCGACCCTGGAGCCTGGGGTGGAGAAGCAAAAAAGCGGAGGAAGCCGGGGAAGCTATTGGGAGACCCGTCTGGTAGTCAAAAAGGGTGAGGAGATTATCAGCCAGGATGTGGACCATGTGGTAACCTACAAGGGCCATGCGCCGGTGGTTCTGCGGAATACCTCAGGAAGCGTGGCGCCTACAGAGTCTGTTCCGGATGAGAGCGCCATCAACCCCAGCGAGGCACCTTCCATTGCACCGGAGGGAGCAGGAGATGGATTTACTCAGCCGGGCGGACAGGGAACAGGCAGCGGAGGCTCTTCTGGAGGCCCGGGGGTTAATGATCAGGGAAGCAGCAATCCGGGAGGCAACGCTGTGGGCGAGGCGCCCGGAGGGGGGAATACCTCTGTCACTCCCACAACCCAGGCGCCGCCTGTACCCACTACCGCGCAGCAGACCACACCCACCACCGCGGCGGTTCCGAGTGTTCCCACCGCGGCAGAGCCAGAAGGCAATGTGCCGCCTATGGTGGTTCCGATGCCGGGAAACTGATAATTGCCAATTTTAACAAAATAAAAAGAGAAGATATCTTCATGATGGAGGATATCTTCTTTTTTTCAGTATTGTACGCGAAATAGTACGTGGTTTTTGCGTTTTTTCTGGTTTTCATGTTTGCAAATTGATAAAAAGTTGCTATAATAAAAGACAGGGTTCCGGGGCATTTCCGGAACGAGCAATATTCACATTTGTAGGAGGAAAATCAAATGGCAAGAAAAATGAAAACCATGGATGGTAATCAGGCTGCTGCTCATGCTTCGTATGCGTTTACCGAAGTAGCTGCTATGTATCCCATCACCCCCTCTTCCGTTATGCCGGAGCATACGGATGAATGGGCGACCGAGGGCAGAAAGAATATTTTCGGCCGCACGGTTCAGATCACTGAGATGCAGTCTGAGGCAGGTGCTGCAGGTGCCGTCCACGGCTCCCTGGCAGCAGGTGCTCTGACCACCACCTATACCGCTTCCCAGGGTCTGTTACTGATGATTCCTAACCTGTACAAGATTGCCGGTGAGCAGCTTCCGGGCGTGATCAATGTATCTGCACGTGCTCTGGCCAGCCATGCGCTGTCCATCTTTGGTGATCATTCCGATGTGTATGCCTGCCGTCAGACCGGATGCGCTATGCTGTGCGAGTCCAGCGTGCAGGAGGTTATGGACCTGACCGCGGTTGCCCATCTGGCAGCGATCAAGGGCAAGGTTCCGTTTATCAATTTCTTTGATGGCTTCCGTACATCCCATGAGATCCAGAAGATCGAGGCATGGGACTATGATGACCTGGCTGAGATGGCTGACTGGGATGCCATTGCCGCTTTCCGTAAGCATGCTTTAAACCCCAATCATCCCTGCCAGAGAGGTTCAGCTCAGAACCCGGATATTTTCTTCCAGGCAAGAGAGGCCTGCAATCCGTACTATGACGCTCTTCCGGGGATCGTGCAGGAGTACATGGACAAGGTGAACGAGAAGATCGGCACCGATTATAAGCTGTTCAACTACTATGGCGCCGCTGATGCGGAGCATGTGATCGTGGCTATGGGTTCTGTCAATGACACCATTGAAGAGACCATCGATTACATGGTCAAGACCACCGGAGCCAAGGTTGGCGTGGTGAAGGTTCGTCTGTACCGCCCGTTCAGCGCTGAGGCCCTGATCGCGGCGATTCCGGATTCCGTGAAGAAGATTTCTGTTCTTGACAGAACCAAAGAGCCGGGATCTTTAGGCGAGCCGCTTTATCTGGATGTGGTTGCTGCGCTGAAGGGCAGTAAGTTTGACGCTGTGGAGATCGTTTCCGGCCGTTATGGTCTGGGCTCTAAGGATACCACTCCGGCGCAGATCGTGGCTGTTTACGGCAACAATGAGAAGAAGAGATTCACCATCGGTATCGAGGATGATGTGACCCATTTGTCCCTGCCCTTAGGCGCTCCTCTTGTCACCACTCCGGAGGGAACCACCAACTGTAAGTTCTGGGGTCTGGGTGCAGACGGTACTGTAGGCGCCAACAAGAACTCCATCAAGATCATCGGCGACAACACCGATATGTATGCTCAGGCATATTTTGACTATGATTCCAAGAAGTCCGGCGGTGTGACCATGTCCCACCTGCGTTTCGGACACAAGAAGATCAAATCCACCTACCTGATCCGTCAGGCAAACTTTGTGGCCTGTCATAATCCGGCCTATGTGCGCAAATACAACATGGTCCAGGAGCTGGTGGACGGCGGTACCTTCCTGCTAAACTGCCCCTGGAATGCAGAGGAGTTAGAGACCCATCTGCCAGGCCAGATGAAGAAATTTATCGCTGATCACAACATTAATCTGTACACCATTGACGGTGTGAAGATCGGTATTGAGACCGGCATGGGCCCGACCCGTATCAACACCATTTTACAGTCCGCATTCTTTAAGCTGACCGGCATTATCCCGGAGGAGAAGGCTATCCAGCTGATGAAGGATGCCGCTCAGAAGACCTATGGCCGCAAGGGCGAGGATGTGGTTAAGAAGAACTGGGCTGCTATCGATGCAGGCGCCCAGGGCGTTGTGAAGGTAGAGGTTCCCGCAAGCTGGAAGGATTGCGCGGATGAGGGCCTGGATTACAAGGTAGTGACCGAGGGAAGAAAGGATGTTATTGACTTTGTCAACAATGTACAGACCAAGGTCAGCGCTCAGGAGGGCAACAGCCTGCCTGTATCTGCATTTAACGAGTATGTGGATGGTTCCACCCCCTCCGGTTCTGCCGCTTACGAGAAGCGCGGTATCGCGGTGAATGTGCCGGTTTGGAATCCGGACAATTGTATCCAGTGTAATTTCTGTTCTTATGTATGTCCTCATGCGGTTATCCGTCCGGTGGCTATGACTGCCGATGAGGCTTTAAAGGCTCCGGAAGGCATGAAGATGCTGCCTATGACCGGCATGGCAGATTACAAGTTTGCCATCACCGTGTCTGCTCTTGACTGTACCGGATGCGGCTCCTGTGCCAATGTCTGCCCGGGTAAGAAGGGGGAGAAGGCTCTTACCATGGACAAGCTGGCAGACCATATGGATGCACAGCCGGTTTATGATTTCGGCCAGACCGTGACCATCAAGCAGGATGTGATTGACAAGTTTAAAGAGACCACAGTAAAGGGAAGCCAGTTCAAGCAGCCGCTGCTTGAGTTCTCCGGCGCGTGTGCAGGCTGCGGTGAGACCCCGTATGCCAAGCTGATCACCCAGCTGTTTGGTGACAGAATGTATATTGCCAATGCAACAGGATGTTCCTCCATCTGGGGCAACTCCTCACCCTCCACTCCTTACACTGTAAATGCCAAGGGACAGGGCCCGGCATGGGATAACTCCCTGTTTGAGGACAATGCAGAGTTCGGATTTGGTATGCTTCTGGCTCAGAACGCAATCCGTGACGAGCTGAAGGAGAAGGTTGAGATGGTAGCTGCCAATGACCAGTCTACCGAGGAAATTAAGGCTGCCTGCAAGGAGTGGCTGGATACCTTCGGTATCGGTGCTCTCAACGGAAGCGCTACAGACAAGCTGGTTGCAGCTCTGGAAGGCATTGACTGCCCGACCTGCAAGTACATTGTTGCCAATAAGGATTTCCTGGCCAAGAAGTCCCAGTGGATCTTCGGCGGTGACGGATGGGCTTATGATATCGGCTTCGGCGGCGTGGATCACGTGCTGGCAAGCGGCAAGGATATCAATATCATGGTTTACGATACCGAGGTTTATTCCAATACCGGCGGTCAGTCCTCCAAGGCTACAAAGACCGGTGCGGTTGCTCAGTTCGCGGCCGGCGGTAAGGAGACCAAGAAGAAAGATCTGGCAAGCATTGCCATGTCCTATGGCTATGTGTATGTAGCACAGATTTCCATGGGTGCTGACTATGCTCAGACCGTAAAGGCGATTGCAGAGGCAGAGGCTTATCCGGGTCCGTCCCTGATCTTAGCCTACGCTCCCTGTATCAACCATGGTATCAAGAAGGGAATGAGCAAGGCTCAGACCGAGGAGAAGCTGGCTGTTGAGACTGGTTACTGGAACAATTTCCGCTTCAACCCGGCTGCTGAGAAGAAGTTCACCTTAGACAGCAAGGCTCCCAACATGGAGGGCTATCAGGACTTCTTGAAGGGTGAAGTGCGTTACGCTTCCCTGGCTATGAAGAATCCGGAGAGAGCTGCCAAGCTGTTCGAGAAGAATGAGGCTGAGGCGAAGGAGAGATATGAGTATCTGTCCAAGCTGGTTAATCTGTACGGAAATGAATAAAAAGCTGCACAGAGTGTAAAGGTATAAAGCCCCCCGCATCGGAGACGGTGTGGGGGGCTTTATAAAAATATAGTGATTCAGGCTAAGGAAGCGGCATTTTAAGAAAAACGTTTTCGGGAGCATTCAAAAAGAAAGGAAGATTTCCCATGAGCAAGATTGACGTGGTAAGAGCAGCAATGGTAGAGGCCATGAAGGCAAAGGACAAGGCCCGCAAGGATGCCCTGTCCATGCTTTTGTCAGCGCTGAAGAATGCCCAGATAGATAAGCGGGCAGACTTGACAGAGGAAGAGGAAAATGCCATTGTAAAGAAGGAGATCCGCCAGACTCAGGAGACTTACGATTCGGCGCCGGCGGACCGGGAGGATATCCGGGCAGAGGCGGCAGGAAGAATTGCCGTATATAAGGAATTTGCTCCGGAAGATATGAATGTGGAGCAGATTAAGGAAGTGATCGCCGGTGTGCTGGCTGAGCTGGGGATTGAGACTCCCACAGGAGGGGATAAGGGAAGAATCATGAAGGTTCTGATGCCAAAGGTGAAAGGAAAGGCGGACGGAAAGCTGGTCAATGAGACTTTGGCAGCAATGATGAAGAAGTGAGAAGCATGATTTTTTGTGAAGGGATTGAAAAAGTGGGTTTTGTCTGGCTAATATTAAATATAGGAGGGAAGCTGGATGTATAGAGAAAAGATTGTGGAGTATATGGATGCTCATCAGCAGGAGATGATTGAGGATATCTGTGAGCTGTGCCGGATTGACAGTGAGAAAATGCCTGCTGAGGAGGATATGCCTTACGGACCTGGTGTGGCAGAATGTCTGGATGCAGCTCTGGACATGGCAGAAGGCTATGGATTTGAGGTGCAGGACTATGACGGTTATGTGGGGTGTGTGGATTTTGACAGTACGCTTCCCAAACAGCTGGATATCCTGGCACACTTGGATATCGTTCCGGCAGGAGAAGGATGGAAGGTCACAGAGGCCTTTTGGCCGGTGGTAAAGGATGGCAGGCTTTACGGGCGGGGAACTGCAGATGACAAAGGCCCGGCAATAGCCGCTCTCTATGCCATGCGTGCTGTTAAGGAATCCGGGATTCCTCTAAAGAAAAATGTGCGCCTGATCCTGGGAACAGATGAGGAATGTGGCAGCTCGGATATTAAGCATTACTATGCAATCGAGAAGGAGGCTCCCATGACCTTCTCACCAGACGGCCAATATCCGGTGGTGAATGTGGAGAAAGGGCGCCTGGAAGGACATTTTACGGCAGAATTTGAAAAGTCCGATGCATTGCCTAGACTGGTGAAGATCCAGGCAGGCACGAAGATCAATGTGGTGCCTGGAAAGGCGGCGGCCACAGTGGAAGGACTGGAGCTTTCTCTGTTGGAGGAGGCTGCTAAGAAGGTGGAAGAAGAGACGGGAATCGAATTCCAGTTTAATCCGGAGGAAGGCTTCTGCCAGATTACCGCGGTGGGAGAGGGAGCCCACGCATCCAGGCCTCAGGAAGGCAACAATGCCATTACAGGACTTTTAGCCTTGCTGTGCAGACTTCCCTTTGCACCATGCTCTCAGATTGATTATCTGAAAAAGGTTGCCAATCTGATGCCCCACGGGGACGTAAACGGAACTACTCTGGGTGTGGACATGACGGATGACATTTCCGGCAGGCTGACTTTGGCCTTTTCCATGCTAACAATAGATGGATCTGGCCTGGACGGACAGTTCGACAGCCGGGTGTCGGTTTGCGGCAATGAGGACAATGTGCTCAAGGTCATTAAGGAGAAGATGGCAGCAGTGGGAATCAAACTGTTGAATGATTCCATGATTCCGCCCCATATGGTAGATGGAGATTCTCTTTTTGTAAATACGCTTTTGAGTGTATATGAGAGCTATACAGGCAAGAAGGGAGAATGTCTTGCTATTGGCGGAGGAACCTATGTCCATAATCTGAAGAACGGGGTGGCATTTGGCGCATCCATGCCAGAGACCGATAATCGGATGCATGGAGCAGATGAATTTGCTGTGGTGGAGGAGCTGGTGACCAGCGCCAAGATGTTTGCTCAGGTGATTGTGGATCTTTGCAGTTGAGGCAGGGAAAACCCATGTCATTTCGTTGAGCTTTACCAAAAGGTACACCATGAAAAGACAGGAGAGCAGCAGCCTGAAACAGGTTGCTGCTTTTTCTGATGGCGCGCCGGGTACAGCACACATTTCCGGATCAGGAATTCCTAAAATTACATCGGGCGTTCGCCCGATGTGAACAGTAACAAATATACGATAATTAATAAAAAATTTGTCATAAACCTCTTTTCAAAATAGAAAATATCTGCTATAATAGCAAAGTCGGTTGAGAACAGACTGGCAGCTAAAAGGGCGGGGTATGGCGTAGCTTGGTAGCGCGCTCGGCTGGGGGCCGAGAGGTCGCAGGTTCAAATCCTGTTGCCCCGATGAGAATAGTGAAAATAAGGATTTAGAGCATTGAGAAGATGCTGTAAATCCTTATTTTTATATGCAGGACGATATAGGGAAATGTATTGATTCCATCAGCAAGCAGTTAAAGAAGAAGAGGATACGGGACGACCATATTTTACAAAGGCATAGCGGTCAATGGAAAGACTTTGCGAAAAGTGAGCTGGTTTCTGATATTTTGCGTGGAAAATCGCTCACCCAAATTATAATTTCAGAAGAAATTAAAAACGGAATTAAGATGCAGTGGCTGATTGACGGAAAATAGAGATGCACTACATTGGACGATTATTTACATGACGGATTTGCCATCCCAAATAATGTGAAAAATTACAGTATAAAGTATCAAACCCCGAAAGTGAGTGCAAATGGCAATGGGATCTTAAATGAAGAAGGATTTCCGGACATGGAATGGATATCCTTTGACATTCGCGGAAAGAAATTTTCACAATTGCCAGATGAGTTGCAGGATATATTCAGAGATCGTCAAATACCGGTTCTATATAATATGGATTGTACGAAAAAGGATATTGCAGATGATATCGCCCGTTTTAACAGAAGCAGGCCTATGAACAAGGCGCAAAACGGATCGGATCAGAGAAAAAACTTTTTGCGGATGAAGCGAGAAGCTGCTTAACCTGCTATGTGGGATGAACGGCTGTACCGGGTGTTCTTTTATGGTTAAAAGTTTTGGAGGAAATAATCAGGAGAACTTGAGCGAGTATGCAATAGATAAAGAGCTCCTAAATATAATTATCGCATCAATGCAAAAATATTATGATGATATCCAAAAGAGGATAATGAGCCTGGAGAATGTGAACAGTAGCACTGTATCTTACTGTTCACACCATGACTAATCATTCCTCTGATTAGTCATGGGCCAGTACAGTTATGGAGTAACCACTGTATGAGGGGCGCGATATTTTCATTGGGAAAAGAGGTTTACAGCGGGTTTTTTATTTGCTATCATATTATTTAAGAAAACGTAACGGTTTTAGATAACTCTCGAACTGTTACAGGAAAACAACAAAAACAGAGAGGGAAATTGGTGGTTTTTGGCAAGATTTGGGGAGCTGACCACCTGGTGGAACGGAGGATGGAAGAGTACAAGGAAAAAGGGCTTATCAGCTTTGATATGGATATGACCCTTTTAAACCATGAGGACTGGAAGATACCGGACAGCGCCCTTCTTGCTCTGGACCGGCTGAGAGAGCGGTACTATATTGTGATTGCCACAGGGAGGGATATGGATGCAAAGTACAGTGCAGGCTTGACAGACCAGGTGAAGCCGGACGGAGTGATTCATTTAAACGGAACAAAGGTAACCGTGGGAAAGAAGCTGATCCATGAGCATCGGATGGATCGGGGATTGGTGGAGCGCCTCCTTCATTTTACGAAAGGAAAGGACTTTGCCGTGGGGATCAGTGTAGGGGCGGAGGATTTTTTTATGAATCCGGAATATGTGACCCGTCACGATATGATCCGGTGGAATCGCTCGGATCGGAGCTTTCGTGATCCGTGGAAGCTTCTTGACATGCCGGTCCGTACTATGGCTTACATCGGAAAGGAACCGGGGACAAGGCTGGTGGAAAAAGCGTTTCCGGAGCTTAAGCTTCCCATGTTTTCCAGCATGGAGGGAGCAGATGTGATTGAGCGAAGTGTTTCCAAGGCAGATGGGCTATTGCGGCTCTGTGAGTATTTTCATGTGCCAATCGAAAGGACGGTGGCTTTTGGGGACAGCATGAATGATTATGAGATGATCCAGATGGCCGGAATCGGTGTGGCCATGGGCAATGGCCGGGAGGATCTGAAAAGGGCGGCAGATTATGTGACGGATCCCATTGGGGAGGACGGGGTTTTTAAGGCCTGCGCTTGGTTGGGATTATTTAAGGAACAGTAACAATTTTCAAACAAGCGTTGGTATAAAAGAGTACAGTGGTTTATGATGCTAAAAATAAAAAGGGGAAGGATGGAGAGAAATATGGCACGTAATTATGAATTGGTGGTGATCGGAGCCGGTCCGGGAGGTTATACGGCTGCTTTGAAGGCGGCAGGCTTCGGAATGAAGGTGGCAGTGGTGGATCAGGACAGGCTGGGAGGAGTCTGTGTCAATCGGGGATGTATTCCAACCAAAGCCCTTTTGCATGCCTCAAATATTTTTTCCATGATGCAGAGATGTGATGAGTTTGGAGTGTCTACGGATTTTATATCCTTTGATTTCGGAAAGATGCAGGATTACAAGAGGCGCTCGGTCCGTCAGTACCGTCAGGGAATCGAGAAGCTTTTCCAGGAAAACGGTATTGATTTTATCAGAGGTACAGCCACCATACGAAGGGAAAAGACCATTGAGGTGGTGGGAGATGAGGGAAGAGAGTATCTCCATGGCGATAATATTATCATAGCCACAGGAGCATCTCCGGTGATTCCGGACATTCCAGGCATCAATCTGCCGGGAGTCAGCAACAGCGACCGGCTTCTGACAGCTCAGAGCTGGAATTTTGACCGGGTGGTTATCATGGGCGGAGGCGTGATCGGTGTGGAATTTGCCACCATATTCCAGGCGCTCTGCTCCAATGTGACGATTGTGGAGATGGGGCCTCACCTTTTAGGTCCCATGGACACGGAGGTGGCTCTGGCCTTAGAGGATCAGCTGCGGGATAAAGGGATTACAATCCACTGCAATTCAACTATAGAGGAGATTTCGGAGGAGGACGGTTTAAATTGCCAGATCCTCAACCATCAGACCGGAGAGACCAGCCGGATTCGGGCCAGTCAGGTGGTAGTTGCCGTGGGACGGAGGCCCTATATGGACAATCTTATTGGTGAGGATGTCTCCTTGGAGATTCGCAATGGACGGCTGGCGGTGAATGCGGATTTTATGACCAGTGAGATGCACATCTATGCTATCGGGGATGTGGTTTCCAAGACGCAGCTTGCCCATGTGGCCATGGCTCAGGCAACCTACGTGGTAGAAAAAATTGCCGGACAGCCTCACAGCATCCGTCTGGAGGCAGTGCCCAATGGCATGTATGTATCGCTTCCAATTGTGCCCAACTGTATCTATACGGTGCCGGAGATTGCCACAGTGGGAATCACTGAGGAGACAGCCAACACCCTGGGGATGAAGGTGCGTTGCGGTGTCTATGATATGAATGATAACGGCAAATCGATTATCACACACAAGGAAAAAGGGTTTATCCGGATGATTTTTGAGGCATATTCCAATACGATTGTGGGAGCTCAGATGGTTTGTCCCCGTGCAACAGACATGATTGGGGAGATGGCCACAGCAATTGCCAACGGGCTGACGGCGGAACAGCTGTCCCGGGCCATGCGGGCTCATCCCACCTACAGTGAGGGAATCGCTGCTGCTATTGAGGATGCCATGAGAGAATAGGGACGAAAGGATGAAATGTGTCGTGATACGGGCACAGAATGGAGGAAAAGATGAGTGAGACTGCAAAGAGAATTGCCAAGCTTCGGGAGCTGATGCGGGAGCGCAGGATCGATGCCTATCTGGTTCCCACCTCGGATTACCATGAGTCGGAATATGTGGGGAAGCATTTCGCCTGCAGAGAATTTATTACCGGATTTACCGGCTCTGCGGGAACGGCTCTGATCGGAAAGCACTGGGCCGGTCTGTGGACCGATGGCCGCTATTTTGTTCAGGCAGCCGCGGAGCTGGAAGGAAGCGGTGTGGAGCTGATGAAAATGGGGGAGCCGGGAGTGCCCACCCTGGAGGAATACTTGGAACAGCATCTGCCTCACCATGGGATTCTCGGTTTTGACGGCCGGGTCATCAATGCCCGGATGGGAGAGGAGCTGCAGGAGCGCCTGGAGAGCAAGGGGATTTCCTTTGCCTATACGGAGGCGCTGGTGGGGGATATCTGGGAGGACCGGCCGGCTCTGCCCGGTGAGCCCATTTGGATTTTGGAAGACAAGTATGCGGGACGATCCGCAAAGGAGAAGATTCAGGAGCTGAGACAGGAGATGGAGAAAAATCACGCAACGGTCCATCTTCTCACTACGTTGGACGATATTGTATGGCTTTTGAATATCCGGGGGAACGATATTCCACACAATCCGGTGATGCTTTCCTATGCGGCAGTGACGGCGAAGGAGTTTTGTCTGTTTGTAAATCTGCAGGCTGTTTCCGGTGAGGCGCGTGCTTATCTGGAAGGACTTGGGGTCACTCTTTACCCATATCAGGAGATATATACCTATGTACAGGAGCTGTATCATGAGCGGGTATTGCTGGAAAAGGGAAAGGTCAACTATGCTATTGTCCGGTATCTGGACGATTCTAACCGGATTATTGACAAGATGAATCCCACTGTGATGAAAAAGGCTGAGAAATCTCCCGCAGAGATTGAGAATCTGAAAAAGGCTCACATCCGGGATGGTGTGGCCATGACAAAATACATCTATTGGCTTAAGCATAACATTGGCAGGATTCCCATGACCGAGTGCAGTGTGGCAGAGCATTTGCAGAAGCTGCGCAGAGATCAGGGAGCATTGGATGAGAGCTTTACCACGATTTCTGCTTACGGTGCCAATGGGGCTATGTGTCATTATCACGCTCAGGAGGAAAGCTGTGCTAAACTGGAGCCCCGGGGACTGTATCTGGTGGATTCCGGCGGTCAGTATCTGGAGGGAACCACAGATATCACCAGAACCATGGCATTAGGGCCGGTGACGGATAAAGAGAGGGAGCACTATACCTTAGTTCTGATGAGCATGCTTCGCCTGGGACATGTAAGGTTTTTGGAAGGGTGCAGTGGTCTGAGCCTGGACTATGTGGCCAGAGAGCTGATGTGGAGACGAGGGCTTAATTACAACCATGGAACCGGACACGGGGTAGGATATCTTCTCAATGTCCATGAAAGGCCGGTGGGAATCCGGTTTAAGACGGTTCCGGAACGGCAGGACGGGGCGCCCTTTGCGCCGGGCATGGTGTGTTCCGATGAGCCGGGGATCTATATAGAGGGAAGCCACGGGATACGCACGGAGAATCTGGTGTTTTGTAAGGAAGCAAAGACCACGGAGTATGGGAGATTTTTTGAGTTTGAGTATCTGACCTATGTACCGATTGATTTAGAGCCGGTGGATGTGACACTGATGGAGGACAAGGATATTGCTTATCTCAATGAGTATCACAGCCAGGTATATGAGAAGATATCACCCTTTTTGGAGCCGGAGGAGGCAGAGTGGCTAAGGGAAGTGACCCGGCCTTTGACAAGATAAGGTGTTTTGTGGAAAAAAGCCGCGCGGCTTCTTTGGCAGGTTATTTTACCGGTCAAAGGGCCGCGTGATTTTTGGTGTTTATTGCCATTGGTGAAAGGCGGACACAGCAAGGATTATACTAGTACTGCCTTGCGGAAATTCCGGTGAATTCGGCACTCGCTATTTCCGCCCTCTGCACGCCTGCAAAGCTAGACGTAGGCACCGCTACGCCGTTGCTTTTCAGACACACAGCCGACAGAAAGTAATTTTAAAATGCACTTTAAGGCAGATTCACAAGGATATAAGCATGGTTGACGGCAGGAAGAAAAATGTCCAAAAGATCATGAGTGCGGATTTTCAGGCTGGATGTGTTGATGCAGGGATGACAGCCAACATACTCATGATGATCGATCACGGCCTGATCAATCAAAAGCTGCACCTGGTTTTTGTGGTCATTCATTAGTCCAAGGATGCTGACGGAGCCTGGGGTAATATCCAGGTATTGTTCCATGAACTCCTCCGGTGCAAAGGACAGCCGGGCGCTTCCAATCTGACGTGACAGAACGGCAGTCTTGAATTTTTTCGTTCCAGGCATCATCAGAAGATAAAATTTGGTCTTTTGAGCATTGCAGAGAAAGAGATTTTTGCAGATGTCAATCTTTAAAAGCTTATCTATGTCATGGCAGTCCTGGATGGTTGCCGTGGGGAAATGGTCGGCCCGCAGGTAGGAGATTCCAAGACTATCCAGCAGATCATAGGTGCGAAGCTCTTTGGAAAGGCGGTTTGCGGTGTTCTCCGGCCGTCCCTGGTACAGGATTGGGTCAATGTAAAAGTTGTCTGTGTTCATGAGAATATCCTCCTTTTGGGATGGTGTTAAAATACCTTTTAACTCTGGTATCATTATAGTTGAAAACAGGGGATTTGCAACCGAATTTTGAATAGTTTCTTCTTGAAACAGAATGGAGGATAATATGGCAGGAGATGGAAAAATATCGGGGAAGAGAAATCCTGGCGGGGAGAGAAGGCTGACAGGAAAACGGAAAGATGCCAAAAAGGCGCAACCTGTCGGGGCAGGTAAGAATACAGTGGAACTTGCCAGGTCAGGGAAGCATGCAGGGTCAGTGAAACGTGCCGGGTCAGGGAAGCATGCGGGGGCAGTGGAACGTGCCGGGTCAGGGCGGCATGCCAGTGCAGAGAAGCACGCCGGGTCAGGGAAGTATCTGTGTCCGGTATCCGGGGTCTGCGGGGGATGCCAGTATTTGGACATGCCTTATGAGGAGCAGCTCAAAATGAAGCAGCAGCAGATACAAAAGCTTCTTGGAAGATTTTGCAAGGTTCATCCCATCATAGGGATGGACAATCCCTTTCATTACCGAAATAAGGTTCATGCAGTGTTTGGATATCAGAAGGGAGAGGTGGTTTCCGGGGTCTATCAGGAGGGAACCCACCGTTTGGTGCCGGTAGAACGCTGTATGATCGAGGATGAAAAGGCGGATGAGATTATCAGGACAATCCGGAGAATGCTTAAATCCTTTAAAATTCGCACCTATGATGAGGATACAGGATATGGATTGTTAAGACATGTGCTGGTGCGCCGGGGCTTTGTCACCGGAGAAATCATGGTTGTACTGGTGACAGCTTCCCCGGTATTCCCATCAAGGAACAATTTTTGCAAGGCTCTTTTGAAGGCTCACCCGGAGATCACTACCATTGTACAGAATATTAACGGGAGAGGCACCAGCATGGTGCTGGGAGAAAAGGAACATGTATTGTATGGACCGGGATATATAGAGGATGTGCTGTGCGGATACCGTTTTCGGATATCGCCCAGATCCTTCTACCAGATAAATCCTGTTCAGACAGAAAAGCTTTATAAAAAGGCAGTGGAGCTTGCAGGACTGACGGGAAACCAGGTGGTTTTAGATGCCTACTGTGGAATCGGAACCATTGGAATCGTTGCCTCGTCACAGGCAAAGAAGGTGATCGGAGTGGAGCTCAATAAGGATGCGGTCAGTGATGCCATCCAGAATAGTCGGCGCAACCAGGTGCCGAATATCTGGTTTTACTGCAATGATGCCACCCGGTTTATGTGTCAGATGGCAGATAACGGGGATACGGTGGATGTGGTGTTTATGGATCCGCCCCGCAGCGGGAGCACGGAGGAATTTATCCAGTCCGTGAGGGCCGTGCAGGCAAAGCGGGTGGTGTATGTATCCTGCGGGCCAGAGACATTGGCCAGAGACTTAGAGGTGTTTCGGCGGATGGGGTATGAGGCAAAGGAGGCCTGGCCTTATGATATGTTCCCGGCGGTCCGGCATGTGGAGGTTGCGTGCTTGCTTACCAAACTTTGTACAAAATAGAATATAGAAGTGGAATTGAAAATGAGTGAGACGGATTTAACTGTGGCGGAGAGTAAAGCAACCTATGAAGATAGAAAACAATTGATGAAAAGGGAGTTGAAGATGAAAGAAATTATAGATTTTATCGAAGAAAATGTAAATGGCAGAACACTGTTTACAAAAGAATTGGTTTACAAGCTAGAGGATGGTGCACTAGAGGGTGTATATTCCGATCAGATTTCTTTTTCAAATTTAAAATATTCACAAAGTGGATTTCAATTGGATATGTTTATAGTTGCAAATGAAAAGAGATGGATTATGGGAGTTGATGGACAACGAGAAGAATTGAGAAAAGATTTTAGTGCTGTATCATTGTTTCGTTTTGAATTAGCTAAGCGTGTGAGTACGGATACAATGACAGGTTGTTTTAGGATGATTTCAGCTTCTGGAAGAAATGTAGCGGCAGAGGCAGTGGTTAGTGGCATATACGGTATCTGTCTCGAAAACAATGTTTTAAAACTTTCAGAAGATCAGGTCTTGTATCGTGATCAACCAATAAAAGACGGACAATCTAAGCCTGTAGCATTTCAATCAGAACATCGTTTTTATTGTATAGATGGAAAATTACATTATGAATATAATGGGAAATGTTTTGACTATGACATAAATACAATGCAGCGTATGAATAGTTCTGATAGTTTTCCGCCATTTGTTTCAATAGAAAAGTAATCAATATGTAGCAGTATTATGAATTATTACGGAGAGATATATTCCGGTTTGTTGTAAGGCTAGAAAATTGAAAACCGGCGGTTAAAGGAACGGGGGAGAAGATATGGCGGAATTAGCATCTATGATGAATATTGATAAGGAGATGGCAAGGAAGCTGGATTCTGTGGGGATTGGTTCGGCGGAGGAATTGGTCCGTCTGGGACGGAGATGGTTGTTGAGGGGTATAAGGCGGTGCTGGTGAAGGATACGTCTTTTAAGGGGCTTTGGAAGGTGTCGTTTACGTTGAAAGAATTTTAGAAAATAACGGGTGCATTTTGGCGGGTTGTCTGTATAATGGTGGGAAAGAGAATGGAAGCAGTAAAGGAGATTGCGGTATGGATAAGCTGATGTATATGATGATGATTGAAAAGACCAAGACCTATAATAAGATAACCAAAAAGGTTGTTGAGGAACATGTAGAGAATATTAGACGGCTGGACGATGAGGGGAAGTTGGAGATATGCGGCGTGTTCAAAGGTTATCCGGGGATGGCAGGCATGTATATCCTGAAAACAGAAAGCCGTGAAGAGGCGGAGGAACTTTGCAAAAGAGAGCCTCTGGTTGTTGGAGGTTATGCAAAATATAAGCTGGTTGGTCTGCAGGTTGCGAACAGGGAAAATAATTATCTGTTGTGATTGCGGGAAAATAATTGCTGGCAGATTTTATTGTGTAAGAATGAGGCTGGAGTGAGAATTTTTGGTTTTTTAGCGGGAGTTTATCCTTAAAACTTATTACAAAAGCCGGAAAGATTTTCAACAACCGATTTCTGGCTTTCTCTTTTAATTTAATAATTCATTGTAGCTTACATGCAAAACCTTTGCAAAAGTCTTTATTCTATATCCGTGATAAAGCGCTGTCCGGACTCGATTTTTTGAATCGCATTTTTATCCAAATCAAGGCCTTCCATCTGCGGCATGTCAGCCAGCTTGCGCTGGGATACTTTGCCGGGAAGAGACTGGCGATATTTTTGGATTTTAGGACCGCTGATATTATTGAGACCATTTTCTGCTTTGTTTTTCCATTATAAATGCTCCTGAATTTTCGGAAAGTCTGACTGTTCATGATACCAATCCACAGGCAAATAGTATCCTTGTTTATAGTTTGACATTTAGTGATTGTCATTTTTGCTATTTTGATAAAATCAGCAGCAAAATGACATCTATAAAATGTCATGATACCAGGGTCAAAAGGTCTAAAATCCCATGCAGGCTTGCTTGCAAGAGAATTTTTGAACCTGGGACCTGCCAAAAACATGAAAAAGTAGTCCGATTAGGGCTGATTTTGAATGTTTTTGAGGGCGCTAAACGTCCGGTGGACGTTTGTTCAGCGCCGACCGCAACGGAGTGAAGAAGCGGGAGCACAAAGTGCGGAGCAATCCGGTATCAGAGGGGTCAAAAGACCTTTTGACCCCAACATCATGTCATAAGATGTCAAAATGTAGAAAACATGACGAAGCCTCGGGTGGATTCGTCATGTTAAAATCGGATTATAGTAGTATGAAAAACAATTAAATATATGGGGAAAAATTCGCAGAATACATGATTCTATGAAATTTTGTCTGTACGTTCAGCTCTTTTATTGATAGTAACGACTGAAAAACTCTAATGTAGTATACTACTAATCAACAGCGATTTCAATAGAAATTTCTGCTAAAAACTTTTTAAAGTTTTAAGAAACTATTAATTTTGTTTTGATTTTGAGGAGGTTTAGCCATGAATGTACGGGATGAAAATGAAATACTGTTCGAGGAAATTTTGGATGTCTGGCTGGAGGAAATTCGTCAAACCCATGCTGTATCTACCTATGTAAAATATACTGGCACGGTGAAAAGGCATATTCGTCCTTATTTTAAAGGAATACCCATTAAACAAGTAACGCCGGCACATTTTCGGGAGTTTTCTGATTATTTGAAAGAAATGGTCAAAATATCAAATAAGAAGGAGAATGCGGCGGGCAATTCATCAGAGTGGAAAAAGACCAATTTTTCTGTGGATGAAACATTTTCATGTTCATATGTACAAAATACAATGATGATTATAAATATGGTGATGAAAACAGCTTTTCGTCAGGGGATGATTGATGAATGGAATCCGGTTCCCTGCAAAAGAAAAAGAAAGAAAGTTTTGGTTCAGGTATTCTCCACAGAAGAACAGACCAGGCTGGAAGGCTACATAAAAGAAAATTGGAATCAGACCGGTTTTGGCATTTATCTTTGCCTTTATACAGGAATGCGGCTGGGTGAAATCTGTGCACTCAGATGGAAAAATATTAATATCCAGGAAGGGTATCTCACTGTGTGCGCCACAGTTCAGCGGTTGTCTATAGAACAGGAAAACGGAGAAATCAAATCGCGACTGTTTATAACCTCTCCCAAAAGTGAAACTTCTGTGCGGCAGATTCCTATCCCCTCCTTTTTGCTGCCTGATCTGCAAAAAAACTCAAAGATGACCACGACTGACAGCTTTTTTTTGACTTCAAAGTCCCAGTGTCCCATGGAACCGAGAACCTTTCAGTATCAATACAAGAGATTTCTTCACCAGGCAGGGGTTCCCTACTACAATTTTCATACACTGAGGCATACATTTGCAACCCGCTGTATCACTTCTGGTATGGATCCCAAAACCTTAAGTGAAATCTTAGGACATGCGGATATTAAGATCACAATGGATTATTATTTTCATTCCTCCTTTGAATTTAAGAAAAATCAGATAGAGAAGCTGACTGCTCTTGTTTGAAATTTCGCGGAATCATGTATTCTGCGAAATTTTTTACTGTCGGCAGGGGACTAGTATAAGCCGATTTAAATACCTTTCCATTTCGTTGAGGATGCTTTTTCGA